>PLJR01000226.1:3005-7290 GCA_003140295.1 Acidobacteriota bacterium | reverse complement strand
CTGCGTCCTCATATGGGGGTTGGTTTGTCAAGTGGGCGGGTTGGGGTTGCTCGTGTGTTGGCGAGTGGGGGTGGGGAGCGTGCGGTGTTCTCGGGGCGTCACGGGTGGGTTCTGGGCGTGTCGAGTGCTGTTTCAGCCTCATATGCGAGGGCTGGTTACCTCATGACCGCCGATTCGTCGCGGGGCGCGCAGTCTTGTGGCGGGCGCGGCCAGCGTGTGGGTGCTGGTTGCCCGAGGACGCAGCGCGGGCCCGCATGCCGCGACAGGCCAGGTCCCGGTGGTTCCCGTGTCGCCCCGACAGCGTCGCTGCTCAGGGCGTGGGGTGTCAGAGTGTGTTCAGTTCAGCTGGCCGACCTCCCAGGCGAACGCGGCGAGCTCGCGTGCGAGCGCGACGGTGACGATGTTCGCGGGCTTGCCGCGCTGAAGGCGCAGCCGCTGGTACTGGTGGTGCAGGCGCCTTTGGGCGCGCCAGGCGATCTCGCACGCGCGGGGGTCCTGGCCGTCTTGGCGACGGGCGAGCGCCATCCCGATCGCGGGTTGGTGGCGGTAGTGGTGGGCTGCCTCGACGAGGAGTCTGCGGGCGTGTGGGGAGCCGGCCTTGGTGATCGGCCCGCGGCGGGTTTGCTCACCGGAGGAGTGCTCGCTGGGCACGATCCCCAGGTAGGCGGTCAGTGTCCTGGGGTGCGCGAAGCGGTGGAAATCGCCGATCTCGGCGCACAAGCCGAACGCGGTGACCGTGTTGATCCCGCGCATGCAGCGCAACCTGGCGATCGTCTGTGCCCACGGGCTCTCGGGCGATGTTCCCTCGATGATGTCGTTCAGGGCGCCGCGGCGTTGTTCCAGAGCACGGACCCCGGTGAGGTAGTCCGCGAGTACCGCGCGGGAGGGGACGTCATCGAACTCCAGGCCGTTCAGCCATTTCCAGTGCGCCTGGGTCCAGTTGCTTCCCGGGCCGGGGAAACGGATGTCGCGGCGCAGCAAGAGCTTCCCGAGGCGGTGACGGGCGCGCATCAGATCACCACGCGCGGCCTCGCGGCAGCGCGCGAGGTCACGAAAGCTCTCTTCCTGCACGCTGGGTACCCGCACGAAGGACAGCTCACCCGCGATCAAGAGTCGAGCGAGGCGCTCCGCGTCACGACGGTCAGTCTTGATCCGCTCATGTGGACGGCGAAGGATCGAGCCTGGCGCACACACACGAACGTCCAGTCCCCGCTCGGCGGCAGCCCGCGCGAGGCCGTATCCCATGGGGCCAGCCTCATAGGTCGCGAGCACGCTCCCTCCGAGCCCTTGGAGGTACCCCACGATCTCGCTCGGTGGCCCGCTCACCCGACGAAACGACAGCTCGCCAGTCGTCATCTCCAACACCGCGGCCTGCGTCGCCTTCGCGTGCACATCCAACCCCACAATCGTCCTATCGTTCGACATGTCGGCACCTCCCATGACTCAGGGTGTCAGCCGGAGGACCATCCTCCAGCCCAGTCCCCGCATATTCATGCGCGGGGTGCCGACAATCCCTACCGCCAGACCAGGCCGACACAACCCATACGGTCTTGCCTGGCTTGGCCATCGGGCCGCTAGGTGCTAGACCGCTTTTAGGCTGACTTGACCGCGGAGATGTCGACGAGGATCTTCACCTTGTCGCTGACCACCACGTTGCCCGAGCCCAGCGCGGCGTTGAACTTCATCTCGTAATCCGAGCGGTTGATCTGCGCGCTCGCGGACAGTCCCACACGGTCGTTGCCCTGCAGGTCGGTCTCGGTGCCCTCGATCTCGGCCTTCAACGTGATGCCTCGCGTGACACCGTGGATCGTCAGCTCGCCGTCGATCTCCAGCTCGTCCTCGCCGGTCGGCCTGATCGCGGTCGAGCGAAAGTCGATCTCCGGATACTTGTCGACCTCGAAGAAGTCGGCCGAGCGCAGGTGCTCGTCGCGCTGGGGTTCGCGAGTGTTGATGGATGCAGCTTCGAGGCCCACTTCGACGGTGGATTTCGTCACGTCGGCGGGATCGATCACTACTGTGCCGCTGAGTTTGCCGAATTCACCGCGGACGTTCGAGATCATCAAATGCCGGACGCTGAAATGGGCGGCGGAGTGAGCGGGATCGATTTGCCATTCGACCGGCTTGGTGGATTGGGGCTTGGCGGACTGGGCGGTACTTGCTGCTCCTGTTGTTCCTGGTGTTGCGTTCATCGTGTGGTTCCTCCTTTTGGCTTTCGGGCCGTCGGCCTCTGGCTGTTGGCTTTCGGCCCTGGGTTTCCGGGCTTTGGGTGTTAGATGCGGCCTGGGGCGCATTGTCTACATCACGACTATCGTTACAACATGTTTTTACGCAAAAAAATCAGCCGTGCGGGGGCGGCGCCCCCTCCGGGGTGCGGGCCAGCTCCAGCAGGCGCGAAAGCTGCCGTAATTTTGCCGGGGGCAGGTGGCGCAACTGGCGGCGATGCATTTCCTGTACGGGCGCGTCCAGCTTCGCAAGGATCTGCAGGCCCTTGTCGGTGATATAGGTTTTCACGACGCGGCGATCTTTTTGTTCGCGGGTTCGCGTGATTAGGCCGCGCGTTTCCAGGCGATCGAGCAGGCGCGTGATGTCGGGATCGCGCGAGATCAGGCGACAGCCGACTTCGCGGCAGGCCAGGCCTGTGGCGCCCGCGCCGCGCAGGATACGCAGGACGTTATATTGGGTGCCGGACAAGCCCGCAGTCTTGAGGAGGGCCTCGGGTCCGCGGGTGAGAGCATCGGCGGTGCGCCAGAGAGCGAGGAAGACCTGCTCTTCGAGGTGCGGTTGGGGCGCACGGCGGCTAGGAGACGATGGGCGAGCGGCGGGTGAGCGTTTGGCGGTCACGGGTTCGAATATAGTCGTTACAACGACTATTGTCAAGCGGACGTTGGGGTGACGGGTTGCACTGCCAGCGAATCCAGGCGTTTACGATCACGAGAGGCCTGAAGCAATCATAGTGGCTGTGGTACTGGGGGCGATGCGGGCCTGTTTTATCCTTTGCCCTTACGCTGCGCTCGAGCGGGAGTGCCCAGATGTCCTGATAGCACGGTTGTAAAGGATGTCATGAGACTGAACACTGGAATGGCTGTGCTGCTGGGCGACGCGGTGGTGGCGCTTCGCGGTGCTACTGCAAAGATGCGCAGCCAAGGCTGTGCTACTGGAGGCGACCGGTGGTGGCGTTCAACCTGCGGTGAAATGCAAAAGGGACGCTTAAAAACGCAAAGGGGAGCCGGGCGGCTCCCCTATTGCGCTACTTTGTTTTTGTGCCGGCATCGCTGAGGATGCCAGGCAGCACCGCAGCAGCGGTGCTTGCAATTTGCTAATGCTCTAAGTTCGGTGGAGTCATACCTCCTCCGGGGCTCTAGAGCTGATTTTTTTGTACACCCGGCCAGTGTGAAATGCAAGAGGGACATTCTTTCAAAATGAGACCCCTCGAGTGAGCGGCCTATCGTTTTATCCGGCGGGCAGAGAAGTGCACCACACGTCCAGCTTTTATTTCATGCGAAATCCCAACGAGCCTGAGGAAAAGCCCCACGTTTCCAGAGCGAAACATGGGCCACCCGAAAATTCAGGGCTCCAAGGCTGCGCCACCCGCGAAGCCTTAGCTACGGTTCCTTTGTGTCAATCCGAGCTCGGTCGTTACATCGTCAGGACGGCGCGGAAGCGCGCCTGGCCGTCGACGACGCGCTGGTACGCCTTCGGAGCGTCGGCCAATGGGTAGGTCTCGACTATCGTTTTAACTTTGCCTTGCGCTACGAAATCAAGGGCTTCGTAGAGATATTCAGGGCCGTTTTGCTGGCTGCCAATTATGCGAATGCGCTTCGAGATGAGGTCCAGCAGCGAGATTGAAAGCGGCTCCGCGCCGGCGCCCATGGTGACCAGGCGGCCGTCCGGGCGCAGTCCCTGAATGCTGTCGACCATCGACTTGGTCGAATTGGAAGTACTGAGGATCACGTCTGCGCCGCCCGCCGCAGCCAGGCTCTTTCCATCGCGGACAATTTCATCCGCGCCGAGATCGCGGATCATCTTGTCTTTATCGGGAGAGTGTGAGATCGCGATGGTTTCGAAGCCCGCAGCCTTCGCGTATTGCACCGCCAGGTGCCCCAGCCCGCCGATTCCGAGCACGGCCACGCGCTCATGCGGCTTAGGATCGGCCCAGCGAAGCCCGCTATAGACGGTGTAACCAGCGCAGAAGATCGGGGCCGCTTGCTCATAGGAAACCTTGTCAGGAATGAGGTAGGTGGCATCGGCATTCATCAACATGGACTCGGCGTGACCGCCTGGTACA
>PLJR01000226.1:0-2926 GCA_003140295.1 Acidobacteriota bacterium | reverse complement strand
CCGCTGGCATGCATCTTCACCAGGACTTGGTTGGGGCCGGGTTGGGGCTGTGGAACGTCTTTCACTTGCCAGGAACCACTCACAGCGGGTACGACAGCAGCTTGCATGTTGGTTTCCTCCCGGGGGTATTCGATGCATGGGGCCCGCGCATTGTAATATCAGCCTGCAAAATTCCTGGCACCTGAGCATAGGCGCTACACGCACATGAACCCGGTGGACGCGACTTGATCGTTCATCTGAGGGCGTGGCCGCCGATTTGTTTTATGCGAAATCCAACGAGCGTCAGGAAAAAGCCCCACGTTTCCAGAGCGAAACATGGGCCACCCTCCTGTTGCCCATCCGTGGTGAGTATTTTGGATAATTCCGCGCGCTGTGCACGTCGGGATCAGCGGGCTCGCGTCGCGCGAGGCGGAAAATGCTTGCGGAGTACGCGATTCCACCACATCAGGGCGCCGGTGACGAACAAGAAGGCGGGGGCGAGGCCGAGGATGGTCCAGATTGGGCGCGAGGCCCAACCCATCCTGCCGAAGTGATAGCGGACCAGCGAGGCTACCACGCCGTCGCCGAGTACCCTGGTGACGGTCTGGGGGAATGTGAAATAGATTCCGGAGACTCCCCACAGCAGGACGAACAATACACACCAAATACCCACGGCGCTGTGCAGGTCCCAGTTAACGCGGGAGAGATTCGTTTTCCAATTGATGACCAAGCTGCGGCGCCAGTTTTTGATTCCCGGCCACCAGAGGACGACTCCCGTGAGCGCGAGCAGGGTGACTAAAATCGCGGCGAGGCCATTCAGCAGGCGGCCGGTGGTTCCCAAGAGGAGATTGTCGTGGAGGTCCACGAGCCATTCGACGATGCGCTGGGCGCGCGATAAAGGATCGCCCAGATCGGCGCCGGTGTAGGGATTGAACAGGCGCGCAATGCGATTGTGGCCGCGTTCAAGGACGATGGTGGACGGACGGTCGGAGCGCCTGGATTCAAAAACGGAGTCCACCTGGTAGCCGGAATATAGACGCCGCGCATTTTCCTCCTGTTGCGCGGAAGTGAGCCGGGCGGCGGAGGGCGTCAGAATGATTACGGCGCGCGAAAATTTCTTTGAGAGCTGCGGGCGGTAAACGACCAGGCTGCCGGAAATGCTGATGACCAGGACGTAGAGCCCGAGGCCAATGCCGACCCAGAGGTGCACCTGAAACAACGCCCGGCGGAGCCACAAACGCTGAGGACGGCGCACCCAGAGTTGCCACGTGGTGAGGTGATTCTCGTGGGCGTCCGTTGGCTGTGTGTGCACCGGCGGCTGCTGTGTGTGCACGGGCGGCTGCTGCGTTTGGCCGGTCGGCTGCTTTTCTACATGGGCTGTGAGTGAATCGGTCATCGCGAACCTTAAAGAATCATGCGCCGATATTCGCTGGTCCAGCGCATAAATTCGCGCAGGCGCGCGCGCTCGCGCCATACCAAGTGAAAAAAGAGCCCGGCGGTGAGGGAGGCAGCCTCAGGGCCGAGGAACGTTTCCATGCGCCAGCGTATGTACGGGCTATGCCAGGGACGAAGGCGGTAGCCTTTGGCGGCGATCCAATAGTAGCGCAGCGCATTGAACATTCTTATCCGCTGCTTCCGGCGTTCACCTGGTGGCCCTTCGCCGTCTTCGCATGAGCTGGCCGGCTCATGAGGTGACTTCCCTTCCCCAGATGCGGCTGGTGGCGGGCTTGCCCAGGTACACCTTGCGGCCGGAGACCGACACGGTGGTGGTCTCGTCATATTCGCGGTGCAATACGCGGACGCGGGCGCCGGGGCGCAGCTCGCGGCCGTCGAGAAATTGCAGGAACTTCGGGTCTTTTTCGTAGACGCAGAGAATTTCAACGGTGCGGCCGGGAGGAACCTCGGAGAGCGAAACCGCGCCGCGGGTGCGCCGCAAGCGCGCCAAGCCTCCCCGGAGCGGCAGGCCATGCGGGCAGGAGCTGTCCTTGCCAAAGCGGCGCAGGAGCAGGGCCTCGACCTCGGGCGAAATGCCGTGTTCGAGGCGCTCGGCGGCATCGTGGGCGCGGGTCCAATCGAGGCCGATGACGTCGGTAAGCAATTTTTCGGCGAGCTGGTGGCGCAATTCGAGGTGTGCGGCGGCGCTGCGGCCTTTGCGGGTGAGGCGGATTTCGCCACCGCGTCCGACGCGCAGCAGGCCGTCGCGGGTCATGCGCTTGAGGGCCGCGGTGACGGCGGGGGGAGTGACACCTAGTTCCTCGGCGAGGCGCGCGCTGATGGGCACCTGCTCGTCCTGCACAAACTCCCAAATGACTTTGAGGTAGTCTTCGCGGGATACGCTGGTGGTTTCGCGAGGCATCAGCTTCCTTGGGGCACGGTGGCGGCACGCAGACGCGAGGCGAGCGCCACGACGCGCTGCTCGATCTCGTCGCGGATACGGCGATAGACCTCAAGATCGGAGCCAAACGGATCGCCGACGTCCCAATCTTCTACCGGCAGCGTGCGGTCGTCAAAGAGGTTTTTGGCGGGCTGCCCGGTCATGTTGACGATGAGATCGGCGGCGTAGAGGTCGGCGGCGCGCAGAGGCTTCGAGGCTTGCCCGTGGCACGGGGCATCAATTTCAGCGAGCACGGCGAGGGTGGGAGCCGCGATGTAGCCGAGCGGGTAGATGCCCGCGCTCGTGGCGGTAATTACGTCCGGGGCCAGTTTGCGCGCCAGGGCCTCGGCCATGGGGCTGCGGCAGGCGTTGCCGATACACAAAAAGAGCACGCGTTTGGGCGGCACGGGAGGGTTGTCGTCATTGTGGAAAGGCGATTGGGGCAGCATGTGATTTGGCAATTCATTGTACAGGCGATCGGGGAGATAGGGAGGAAAGAGCGGCAGCCGGAGGTTTTTGGCGGTGGGAGCGAGAAGCCTCGCGAGCAGGAAAAAGCCTCAGGTCGCCGGCATA
>PLJR01000408.1:10889-12105 GCA_003140295.1 Acidobacteriota bacterium | reverse complement strand
GTCGGCTTATCGTCATGTGGCCCTTTCACAGGAGTTGGCCCTGATGGGAGTGGTGTTGTGCCCAAACCGAACGGAGGGTACGATCCGCGAGAAGGAGGTCCTAATCGCACATTTCGGATAACAGGCGTCACAGGCTCCGATTCAAGAAAAGATGGAACGGGCATGAAAAACCATACGACGGAAACACCGAGTGGTTGGAGAAATCTCGCTCTTGCGACAGCCGCACTCATGGCCCTGACCATGCCAGTCTTTCTGGGGTTAGTTGAAGCGCCACGGTTACAGGCTCAAGCGCCGGTCGCCTCGCCGCCTATACCCCAGTGGCAGATAGATGCTGGCGGCAAGATGGCGTTCGACGTCGCCTCGGTCAAGGTGAACAAATCGGATGACAGAGGGATGAACGCGAATTTCCCTCTCACTCTGGGACTGAATTTTGCCGTTGTAGGCAACCTCTTCTCCGTCACGAACGCTCCGCTGCGGATGCTCATCGGCTTCGCGTACAAGCTTTCGGTTGGCCAAACGCGCTTCCTGATGCCTGGCTTGCCGTCCTGGGTCGATGAAATGCGTTTCGACATCAACGCTCGCGCCGCGATCGATAATCCCACAAAGGACCAATTCCGCCTGATGGTGCAGTCGTTGCTCGCCGATCGCTTCAAGCTGGCGATGCACCACGCAACGCGGCAGCTTCCTATCCTTGAGCTGGTCCTGTCGAAACCCGGTAAGACGGGACCGCAACTTACACATCATGTTGACGACGCCAAGTGTGGCGCGGTAGGGCGACCGGATGCTCCGCCGGAGCCGGGTGATTTGTCGCCATTCCCGTGTGGCATGATCATGATCGGCCCTGCCCCTTCCAGTGTCCCTGGTCGCGTCAGAGGCGGTGGGCGCGACGTATCCATGGACTATATTGCAGCGTTCCTGAACGGTACGGGCCTGCAGGGCGTGAGCTCCGATCTGTTGGTCGTGAATGGGACCGGACTCGATGGGGAATACGATTTTTGGATGGAGATGGTGCCGCAGTTCAACGGACCGGCGCAACCGGCCATCCCGCCAGACCCCAACGGTCCAACATTTCTGGAAGCACTTCAGGATCAGCTTGGCCTCAAGCTTAAATCGACGACCAGCCCGGTAGACATCCTCGTCATAGACCACATCGAGGAGCCTTCACCGAATTGACGGCATTGCGTACCGGCCCATGCCAAGTCCCGTGAAGTCGGGT
>PLJR01000408.1:1541-10881 GCA_003140295.1 Acidobacteriota bacterium | reverse complement strand
GAGGAAGTATTGTCGGATCAACTGATTAAATGGTGTTGCATCGACCGGTTGAGCTGGCACCGTTTTTCGGGAGTTGGCAAACTGCGCCGTGGCGCGTAAGCTGCGGGGGTGATTTGCAGAAAGACAGCATGAGCTGGGATGTTGTGAGCAACTGCGAAGCGGCGCGATGCGGTGAAAATCTGGAGTTTATATGACGAAGATTAAGTCTTCAGCCCTGATGCTTTCTGGCACGGTGGTGCTCGGCTACAGCCTGTTGTTCGCTCAGGTCCAGAGGCCGGGCGAATATCCGCGCGGCGTGAAGCCTTCGGCGATGATGAATTTTTTCGTGACGAGCGAACCGGTCGGCGACGGCGGCAACCTCGGCGGATTGGCGGGCGCCGACGCACATTGCCAAGCGCTCGCAACGGCCGCAGGAGCCGGAAATCGAACCTGGCACGCCTATTTGAGCACGCAGGCGCGGCCCGGCCAGCCGGCAGTGAACGCGCGCGACCGCATCGGCAAAGGCCCCTGGTACAACTTTAAAGGCGAGATGATTGCGCAGGATCTCGCGCACCTGCACGGCGACACCATGGAGCTGGCACATCAGGGAAATAATCTGAATAAGCTGACCGGGTTGACGGAAAAAGGCCAGATCGTGCCTGGTTTATATGACTATTCCGATCCGCTCGACAACGACTGGAATTACTCCAAAACCACCCGGTTTTCGACTCGGCACGAAATGCTCACCGGTACGCAGACCGATGGCACCGCGTTCACCGATGCTCAAGATCACACGTGCAACAACTGGACCAGCAACGAGAGTCCAGCCCCGGGCGGAGCCAACGGCGACCTCAATGCCGCCGATGGCAGGCGCAACGCCCAGATCGGTTTTCCCGACCGCAATGGCGGCGGCAGCGGTTCCTGGAACTCCGCTCACGGAACGCGGGGCTGTGCCCAAGTGGATTTGCCGAAAACGCACGGCATGGGCCTGTTTTACTGTTTCGCGATTAACTAGGATGGCGAATGAATCTATGACCCGACGATATGCCTACGTTTCTGTCGTGTCTGTCTTCATGCTCGCGTCGTGCCTGCTGCTGGCTCAACAAAACCAGCCGACTGCTCCGTTCAACACTCAGGGCGTCACGCCGCCGCCCGGTAGCAATCCGACTCCTGCCCGAATGACCTTTTTCGTCACCAGCGTCGGTATGGGCAAAGGCGGAAACCTTGGTGGACTTGCGGGCGCCGACGCGCACTGCCAGGCACTTGCGGCGGCTGTCGGCGCGGGCGGTCACACCTGGCACGCCTATCTCAGCACCCAGGCTCGCCCCGGACAGCCCGCCGTCAACGCGCGTGATCGTATTGGCACCGGACCCTGGTTCAACTGGTCGTTCGCGCAACTGGGGGCGCCGCAAAACGCGGTTATCTCGGCGAATCTGGGCGAGCTTCACGGCGATACTCTGGTTCAGGCGCAACGCGGCAGCAATCTGTTCAAGCAGTCCACACGCAACGAGCATGGACAGCTCATTAACGGCGTCGGCGATACGCCGCCGATTCAGCATGAGATTCTCACCGGATCCAAGTGGGACGGCCGCGCGTACGACGATAACGCCGAGCACACGTGCAATAACTGGACCAGCAGCACGACTGGTTCTGCGCAGGTCGGCCATTCCGATCGCATCGGAAACGGCTCGTCCTGGAATTCATCGAACGCCACCAAAGGATGCAGCCAGACCGCGCTCGAAAGCACAGGAGGGGCTGGACTTTTTTACTGTTTTGCCATCAATTGACCATCACAGCCACGAAGGCCCCCTCTGGCTTAGCTTTAAGCGCCGGCCGGAGATACCGCTTTTCAGGCCCGTTTGAGGGAGCAGCCGCGGGCCAACTGTTGGGTAGGTCGCTACTGGGCACGAACCTTCCACGGCGCCATACGGCTGAAGGTTCCATCTCGCATGACCCAGGTGTGAAACAAAACGGCCCCCAAATGGGCGAGGAACGTCAAGAACAAGAGGTAAGCCAATACGGTATGGGCCCTGCGCAAGACTGCGTACAACATTACGTTGTGGGGAAGTATGGGGAAGAGGTGAATCGACCCGTACAGCGTGATGGGATAGCTCGCTGCTGACAACATTCCCCAACCGACCAGCGGCTGTACAACCAGCAGAGCATACAAAAAGAGTTCAGAGGTCGGGGCCACCGAGCGCTCTCGAGGCGACATAGTGGCGGGAAACGGCGGCAGTGTGGAGTAGTGACGGTTGACGAAGCGAATCACCACCACAATCAGTATGAGAATACCCAACGGCCGGTGAATGGACACCAACCGATGATAGTCGGCGAGCGATGCCACCATCGCGACACCAATGCCGAGTATCGTCAGCACCAGCGCGGCCGTGAGCCAGTGAAACAACCGCATGAGAGGTGTGAATTGCCGCTGCTCGGTGGCCACGCTCACGCTCACTTGCGCACCTCGGAAGGGGTGACCGTGCTCGGTAGCTTCTTCTCGCCTGCGCGTCGGGTGAACGACTGGGAATAGACCGCTGAACGAGCGCTAGGCAGAGGATCATCGGACGGCGCCATTCCTTCCGGCAAAACCAACGGATCGAAATTAATGTCGCGGCAGGGGCTGGTGTCCTCGCTCTCCGCGTGATCGAGCGTCAGGGTCCCCACATCCACCTGTTCTCGCGCGTCGGGCCAAGGGATGGTGGCATCGTTGGTCGGATCGTTGGCCTGGCCGGTCGTGATGATCAGGTGCCACTGCAGCGGCTGCTGAAGGATGCCCGCGATCAACGCATCGAACAGGTAATTTTTGTCCGGTCGGGCAGGTCCGGTGGTATTCGCGGGTGCAAACGGTTGCACTGGCGCCAACGACCAGCGGACGGGTATCGATCTTCCGCTCGCGTCCATGAACCAGAAAGCATTCAGACCGTAGTAGGTGCTGTTTTCGAAGCCAGATGACGCGGGATGGCTTTGAATGATCTTGGTGGCCTGCACGGTTTCCGGATGACTCGCCAAAAAAGCGGCCATTTTCTGCGGATCGGGTTTGCCTGTCGTGGGGTTCGGCTGCGCCGCAAGTAATCTGTCGTAAAAAGCTTGTGGGGTATTAACCGCAAATACCGGCGTGTTGAGCATGGCGTGCGCCATTCTTCACCGTCGGGCAGCTTGAACAAAAGTCCGAGACCACGGACCATTTCGGGCTCGTCGGCAACATAGGGATTGCCGCCTGCCAGAGAGAAGCGGCCGATGATTGGCACACGTCCAGCTTTGAAGACTACGGCCTTTGAAAGGCGCGTGCCCCGGCCGTTGCTCTCGAAAGAGCCGCTGACGCAAGCGCCCTTGGCATGATTGAGGCGAAAACCGGAATAGATTCCGTCGACGCGCTCAAAGCCGTCGGCGAAACGTGGGGGCGTCAACGCTTCAGGATTGAACCAGCCACCCAAATATAGAAATGCTCCGGCAACGGCCAGAACAACGATGGCGGTACCCGCGAGTCCTCCAAAATGTCTTGTGTCCGCCAATTTTGACGCCCCGGAGGAAACAAGAACACTACAGCGCCCATTATACAGAGAAACGCGGCGGGCGGCTCTGGGCCCCAAGCCGGAAGATCCCGAGTTGTCGGCTAACCGGAGACTGAGTACTGCAGAGGTGGGCTAAGCTAAACGACCCGAAAAGGTTGCGGACGCAATAGCCGTTGAGGATATTGCGCCCTGTTATTCAGCGGAGTTGGGGCAACGTGTCGGGGCTGCCACGGAGCAACTCCTGAAGAACGGATGATCGAAAAGTGGGCGAAAAACGGAACAGTGCCTGATGCCGGCGCCCTACTTGATTGTGACCTTCTGCACATTCCACAGGACGGCCGAGCCCAGATAGACGACATTGGCCGACGCGCAGGAGATTTCGTGCACCAGGCGGCCGTTGTCGTCCTCGCCGCGACCCAGACTGGTTTGCGCCCAGCCGAGCACCTTTCCAGTTAGATCCATCTTGTAGAGTTTGCCGGTAGTGCCGTCAGCACTGAATAGATATTGGGGTGAGCCGGGCGTGACACAGACGCCCCATGGCGAACCCATGCCCGTGTAGGTTGTTTTATAGGTGAGGTCCTTGTCGTACACCTGGATGCGGCTGTTATTGCGGTCGCCGACGTAAATGGTGTCCTGGGCATCCGCAGTAATGCTATGCGGTATTCTGAATTGATCCTGGCCGGTGCCGTAGGTTCCGACTTGCTTCAGCCAATGTCCGCCGGGCGTGATCTTGACAACGCGCGAGTTGCCATAGCCATCGGAGACGTAGACATTGTCCTGGGAATCCCAGGTCACATCGGTTGGCCGGTTGAACGTGCCAATCGTGCCCTTCGGATGAGGGTCCCTTTCCCTGCCGCCGGCATTGTTAAAACCGGTGCCACCGCGTTCGACAAATTCCTCGAGGTAATCGATGGCCTCGGGCGTCCGGCCAAACTGTTTTTGAGGGATGCCTTGCGGGTCGAACATGATGATCATGCCGGAACCTTCGTCAACCATCCACACGTTATCGTGTTTATCGACGCGCACGGAGTGGGCGAAGGACGCGGCATAGTTATGCGGGCCCCATTGCTTCAGGTATTTTCCGTTTTGATCGAACTCAAAAAGCATGGCCGCCGTGCCTCCGCGCGAAATTCCCTGCGGATTGGTGCGCGAGTAGACGAACAGGTGACCCTTGGAATTTGACGAAACCCCCACCGTTTCACCCATGGTCTGGTCGGGAATGCTGAGCTGCAA
Organism: Acidobacteriota bacterium; assembly: GCA_003140295.1. Taxonomy (GTDB): domain Bacteria; phylum Acidobacteriota; class Terriglobia; order Acidiferrales; family UBA7541; genus Palsa-189. The sequence continues at coordinate 6,157 of PLJR01000408.1, read as the reverse complement.
GAATTCGTCGGTGATCTCCATCTTGGGAAGGGTTTTCTCCAGCTCCTTTTGTTTGGCAATCTGATCAGGCGTGGAAATCTGGGCGTTGGCTGGCGGCGAGAGCAGGCCCGCGACCAGCACCACGCCCAGCGCAAAAAACGAATACCGTATGTAAGAGCGTTTCATTTGGTGAACTTTCCTCCTGGCAGTGAAGTTCCGGCCGGGGACGTGCCCGGCAGCTTCTGCGTGTTAAACGAAATGGGCAGGCACATCGTTCGTTTTGACTGGAAGTTGCGCCTTGATCGGCCGGACAGGGGCACTTATACACCCGCCGCGCGTCCGAGTGAACCGCGCAAATTGGCTCGGCTCGAAGGCCGCGCTCTGGCTGTCTATAGGAAAAGACCTCGGTTGACCGGAATACGGGATTGGGGATGGCCAGGTGGGTCAGAGTTCCACTGCCTGCGAATTTCTGGCCCGCATTCGGTCCAGAATTGTTGTCGGATGCCGAAATAGGAGTGGCGGTCTTCAGTAAGCCACGTTTTCGCTGGACGAGTCGAAACTGGCAGGAATACCATCGAATGCGTCAAACCTGACCGATGCGTCAGACATGGCCGAACAGCCGTGTCCGGCGCCCGGACGCATTCTGTACTCGCTGATAAAGCTGCACTTCTTACTTGTTGGCTTGGTCCGCGACTTGGTTGGAATTGTTTTGAAAGGACTGAGCTTGCTGAGCTTGCATTGCGCGAACATAGGCCTTGGTGTAGCAGCCGGAGAGCAAAACGGCTGCGGCGAGCAACACAGTCAAAGAAATCTTATGCATCGAAGTTCCTCCATACGTCTGGCAACAATTCATCATCCCGCTTGGCTGTGGGCATTGCTACTGGTCCAAAGACCAATTGAGGGCCGGGGACGCGACCTGTCCGGTTCGGACGAACAGCGTTGTGCGCCCAATAATGCCGGGCTCGCGGCCCGTGGCGTGGGATGCCATAGATATCTGACGAGGCGAGGCGCGTGGCCGCCGTTCCGGTCAGGGTTCGGCTAGCCGCTCAGAAACTTCTACGGATTTTGAGGAAGGGCGGAGCGAGGTTGGCGCTAGAACGAGCGCAAAAAAAGCAGGGGCGCAAGCGAAGATGGCGCCCCTTCCCTGTGAATTCCGGGTTCGACTGGCAGTCGCGAGCCTGCTTTACAGACGCAATCCGCCAAACAGGTACAACAGCAATACGATGAGAAGAACGGTACCGACGATTCCCATGCCTCCGCCCGCGCCCCAGCGCGAATATCCGTAATACCCTCCACCACCGCCGAACAAAAGTACCAGCAGGATAATCAGGAGCAACATGCGAAGTCTCCTTTTGAAATCGAGATACGCAGCTTGGCACTGGTCACTGTGCCGACCCATGCTGAAGGAAGGCCCTGCGGGAGTCGATCAGGGTATCTGCTATGTGAACTTGGGGACTTCCTGTACGGGGGGACGAGGCACCCAGGAGGGCTATGCCGGCCGTGAGCTATGAGGAGCGCCGGATTTTCGCAACGATTTGGCTGCAGATCTTCCCGACGATTCAGCCGCGGACTAGGCCTCGAATTTGTTTAGCGAGCTTCTCGATTTCTTCCGTTTTATGGATGACGTCGAGAGACAGGACGTCCTTGGTGTCACCGTCATCGAGGCCCTTGCGTAATTCGGAAACGAGCTCGGACAGGCGGTCCACATCTTTCTTGATGTCCTCTTGATTGGCTTTCAGGACTTGTCGCGGATCCGACTTTGGGGGAGCTTCAGTCGGGAAAGGCGAGGGAGTCCGGGAGAATGGAGGAGGATCGGGTCCCCAGGTGGGCGCGGACCGGGGCATCGGCGTGGGTTGCGGCGTTCTATTCTGCGCACCTACGGCAGTCGCCAGGGCCAGGCCCGCGGTCAAACCCAGAAACGTTCTGCGCGATGGGTGCATAAGGAGCCTCCTGACAAAGGCCGTCTTCAGCTGGAGAAGCTGGCCCAGGCACTTCGCGATGCTATACTATCGTTCCTTCCTCCATTATGACAGACCACATTTTCAAATGGACAGAATTTGCGCTAGGGCACGGAGCGCGGCTGGTGGTCATCGTGCTGCTAGCGTTAATCGTCAACCGTGCGCTGCGGGCCTTAACGCGACGGCTAGTGCGCTCGAGCGATGCCGAGTCGATGGGCCGAGTCGCGCGCATGCGCGAGCAGCAATCGCGCACGATCGCCGGGGTCCTGTATAGCGCGGGAACGGCGATTATCGTAATCGTGGCGGTGCTCACGGCGCTGCCGGAATTTGGATTCAACATTACGCCGGTGGCGGCCGCAGCAGGGCTGGCCAGCCTGGCGGTGGGATTCGGCGCGCAGCACCTGGTTCGCGATTTTATCAATGGATTTTTCACCGTATTTGAAGACCAATACGTAGTCGGAGACATCATCCGCGTCGGAGACGTGGTGGGGCGAGTCGAGCACCTCACTCTGCGGCGCACGGTGGTGCGAGATGGGGCCGGCGCGCTGGTCAGTATCCCTAACGGTGATATCGGCAAAGTAGCTAATCTGAGCCGCGATTGGGGGCAGCTATTCCTCGATACGGTGGTGGCATTCGATCAGCCGCTCGATGTGGCGATGGCTGCGCTCGAAGCGGTGGCGACGGCTTTTCGCGCAGATCCAACGTGGTCGCCGATGCTGGTGGATGGGCCGAGGCTGCTGGGCGTCGAAGCGCTGGCGGGGAATGGCACGACGTTGCGCATTCAGATCCGGACCGCGCCTAATCGTCAGGACGACGTCGCTCGCGAATTGCGGCGGCGCATTCAGACGGGGTTGAGCGAACGAGGCATTGAACTGGGGGGAGTGCAGCGCATGCAGCTCCTCGACGCGGAAGCGGGGACCCGGCGCGCGGCGCACGACTGATGCGAATTTCCGATCGAGGGCCGGTAAACCCCAACATTACCGGACATTTTTAACGATAGGTCAGCGCGGCTTAGCGGGGCACTTTTACAACCCACCGGCGCATGACGAGACTCATCCCGCACAAAGCGACCGCGAGCAGAACCAGCGAGGTGGGCTCAGGGACGGGCGATACCGGGGATGACACAAGCGTGGCAAACGTGCGGCTCTCTATATCGGGGATCATGAATCCGGTTGGGCCGAAGTCATCGGAGCATTTGTCGGTGAGGCACTGCAAGGTGATTCCTTTGGTGCCACCGAACTGGCCATTGGGACCAAGGTTGCCGGGGGGCAGGTGGAGGTCGATAACCGCGCGCCGGTTTTCCCAAATGAAATCCGTGAAGCCATTGGATTGGGAATCACCCACGAAAATGAAATGTCTGCCCAGCCGGCCACCGACGGTGAAGGTCACGTCAATGACCGAATTCGCTACCGAGTCCCAAATGAAATTCGTGTCGAAGAACTCGACGGTTGGGCCGGGATTGAATCCGCCCATGCCGTTGAATGAGCCACGGGTGAAGATAACATCACCAGAAATATCGAAGGAATCGGCGTGAGCGGGCAAAGCGGCGACGAAAAGCAGACCCAAGACGAGCAATAACAGGTTTCTCACAGGAAGCGCCCCCCAGCGCACTGTCCCAAGAGGAGCAATTTGCAAGCCGTTCCATTTTGGTGCATTCACAGGCTGTTACTGGGTTTGAATGCGAAATTGTTTACCGCTTTAGTCCACCTGGATGTCCATTAGCGGCAAAAAGTGGCTGAACCGTGTGCATCGTTGTGCTAAATTCAACGATGTTCGCTCTACTTTCGCCATAGGCACTGTAGTGCACGTTACGATCGATCAGACACAAGCCGAGTGGCGAACTTATGCAACAGTTCACAGTTGTCGACGAACTGAAGATCCTCGTTTAGACGTGATGCGTCGATTTGCCTATGGCCGCGAAGGGGTGAACCTCGACGTGGCTTAAGCGGTCGAAGAGTTTGGAGGCGCGGGTGGGATTCGAACCCACGAATGGAGGTTTTGCAGACCTCTCCCTTGGGCCTCTTGGGTACCGCGCCTAACGTGCGCCAGTATATCGAAAATCGGCGGGCCATGTCAGCGTGAGAGCGGCAGAGAAAAATTCATGGCCGACGCATGGACCGATAGGACGGAGAGATTCCTCGCTGCGCTCGGAATGGACAGCGCCGCGCAAAAAGCTAATTCCATCATGACGGCGCAGCCAGAGCAGCGAAGCGTGACCAGCTAAGCGCGCTTTTCGCCGGCGATTTATGCGGTGGCGTCCACTTCGGCCTCGCGCATGTAGCGGGCGGACTCCTCGGGGGGCGTCGGGCAGATGTAAAAGCCGGTCCCCCATTCAAATCCCGCAACCCTGGTGAGTTTGGGAATGATTTCGAAGTGCCAGTGATAATATTCGTTCACTTCTTCGCCGACCGGCGAGGAGTGCAGCATAAAATTGTAGGCGGGGTAGTTCAAGACAGCGTCCATGCGGGTGAGATTGTCCTTTAGAATCTTCGCCAGGCTGGCATACACGGGGCTTTGGTTATTTTCAAACGCGGAACCGTGCTGCTTGGGAGCGATCCACATTTCGAACGGGAAGCGGGGAGCGTAGGGCGCGAGCGTGATGAAGTGATCATTCTCGCCGATCACGCGAACACCGGATTCAATTTCCTGCCGAATAATGTCGCAAAAAATACACCGTTC
>PLJR01000408.1:0-1496 GCA_003140295.1 Acidobacteriota bacterium | reverse complement strand
TAGCGCAGGCGTTTGTCATTCTTAAGATCGAGAACGCGGTCACGGTAGGCCCACAGCACATCCTCAATGGCGCGCTCCGGGAGCGTCGCGAGCGTGGCCAGGTGATTGGGCGTTTCGATGATGATTTCATGGGCGCCCACCCCGTTCATGCGGTCAAACATGCCTTCGCCTTCGCGGTTGAGGTCACCTTCGATTCCCAACGCGGGATATTTATTGGGGACCACGCGAACGTTCCAGCCGGGCGTGTTGGGGCCGCCGCCCGTGCGCCCGTACGCCAGAATTTCGGGCGGAGTCTTCGACTCGTTGCCGTAGCAGAAGGGGCAAAACGCGGTACCCTGGATTTTCACGCTTTCACGCAGAAAGTCGGACGGCCTCTTGGCGCGATCGGTAGAAATGATGACCCAGCGGCCGGTAACTGGATCTTTCCTCAATTCAGGCAAAGAGTTCCCCCTTAAAAAGCTCAACGTCCCATGGATGGGGCGGAAATGTCTTCTCTAATCTAACGCGCCCGAGCGCGTCAGGAAAGAGGCACGTGCGCGCCCGCGCTATATCCGTTAGCAGGCGCCGGCTGGGGAATCGTCTAATGGAAAGCCCCTTTGTGCAGGCGGACAGCGGGCCTGGCGCCGAGATGCGATTCGATGGCCACCACGTCGAAGCGAAAGGGACGTTCGCGCAGGCACCATTGGGCGCGAAATTGGCCCGCCATGCGCGAAAGGTGGCGCCGCTTGTCCGGCGTGACGGCGTCTTCGGGCAAGCCAAAGGCGCCGGGTTCGCCGGTGCGGGTCTTCACCTCGATGAAGGCCAGGACGTCGCCGTCGTAACCGACCAGATCGATTTCGCCCTTGACGCCGGGCACGGTGAAGTTGCGCGCGATGATCGTGTAGCCGTGGCGGCGCAAGTACCAATAGGCGAATGTTTCGCCGCGGACACCGGTGCGGCGACGTGCTAAGCGTGGTGATTTCGTGACACCAGGGGCCGCGCCGGGTTCCCGCGGAGGCGTAAAGCCGCGGCGCGAAGCCCACTGGATACAACCGAAGATGATTCGTGCCAGGATGGGCATAGGAAATTAGATCGGTTTTTCGNNCTGTGTTTCAACGAGGGCGATGCAATTCTCAAGGGTGCGGATCGCGAAGTCAGCCTGTTGCTCATCGATCACCAGGGGCGGACACAGCCGCAGGGTATTTTCTCCCGATCCCAATATCAGGAGGCCCTGTCGAAACGCGGCATCGACGATCGCATCGCGCAGGCCTTGCGCGCGCTCCTTGGTGTCCTGATGCTGAACGATTTCAATGCCGATCATCAAACCGCGGCCACGAATGTCGCCCACGATTTGGAATTTGCCGCGCCAGCCGGCCAGGCGCGCGAAAATGTATTCGCCCATGCGGCGAGCGTTGGCGATGTATTCGGTTTCGAGCAGGCGCAGGGTGACCAGCGCGGCGGCTACACACACCGGGTTCCCCCCAAACGTTGAGGCATGCGAGCCCGGCGGCCAATCC
>PLJR01000008.1 GCA_003140295.1 Acidobacteriota bacterium | reverse complement strand
TGTTTAGGTTCTGATTGAGTACAGCCTTATAGGTCGACTCCCTAGAGGAAGTATGGTCGGATCAACTGATTAGATGGTGTTGCATCGACCGGTTGAGCCGACACCGTTCTCGGGACTTGGCTACCAGAAACGCGCGATCTTCCCGGACCATGCTCAGGGGAGTATTCAATCTTGCAGGGCGTTTATCTCGCGGCTGCCGCCTGCTTGGCTAATTCCAACCGGAAAGTCTGCTCTCGTTCCGCCACGTAGGTCTTGTATCCGATGGGGTCCAACTCCCACTCACGAGGACCTAATTAAAAGGATTGAAGCACAACGAAACCTGATGATTGCGGTCGCAACTGGCGGGCCTCGCATTCAGACCGTCAACACGGAGTACCAGGAACAGCGTGAAGGATTGGCCGCGATGCTTGCGGATTTGGATATACCCGATCCCAATCCGTTCAGCGATCTGTGGGCGTGGTACGGAAAATGGAGCAGCGGAGACCTACCGTCTTATCAATCCAGGAGGAGATTTATATCCGAGCTCTATGAGCCGTTGATCAGCCAATTAAAAAGAGGAACCCCTACGAAGGCTTCCGGAATATTCAAAGAACCTACTGGCTGAGCGAAAATTGACCGCACTACAACCGAAATCAGACGGCAACTCGAGCGAGCTTCGAGTGAAGAGCAATTGCAAGCTGTGGGCTTGCTTTGCCGAGAGGCTCTTATCTCACTTGCGCAGACCGTCTTCGACCCCAATCGCCATAGAATCCTAGATGGCGTCGATGTGAGTTCATCAGATGCAAAGCGCATGCTGGAGGCATATCTGGCAGCCGAACTTGCCGGACAGGAGATGAAGGTGGCGCGCCAACACGCGAGAGCAGCTCTTGACCTTACGAATGAACTGCAGCACAAGCGAACGGCCACATTTCGTCACGCGGCACTCTGCGCCGAGGCCACTGCTGCCGTGATAAACCTGGTCGCCATCGTATCAGGACAACGAGACCCGTAAACAAGAATTCGCACGAATGACTAAGCACAAAGCCTTAGTTGAAAACGGGGTCTCGTCTAGTCCGGAGCAGATCTCAAGACCTGGCAGGCTGCACCTTCAAATAGCGAATGGACACCTAGGCACTTTGCCTCCCCGCCACACATCAAATCCAAGTATCTTGATGACAGGGAGCCCCGAAAACACCGCAGGATCGGCCAATTCGTCAGAGCTTCGAGAGGGCTTGCAAGGCGAGAGTCTTCTCCACGGCTTTCTTCTTGTCCGCAGGCATGTCGCCGTAGACGGCGACCTTCAATGCGACATTGCCCTTCTTGAGCATGAGGCCGGTGTAGCCCGCGCCCATGGTTGTGTAGTAGGCATCGTCGCCAATGCCGGTGGCCGACTCGTCAGTCATCTTGCCGGTCCCCTCTTTCACGGCCACTGCTGCCTGCGTTTGCTGCATGAGCCGCTTTCCAGCGTCGTACGAACCTGCATCCTGGTAACTGACGGTGACGGATTTGACGTCCTTCGTGGCGCCGCCAGACGGAGTCCACGTGCATGTTTTCACGTACGTTGGAGTCACGTGCGTGCCGGCGCCCATGGAGACGCCCACAGCGGCGCTCATTTGGGCCTGGGTGACGAGCGCGCAGGCGTCGTCGGTTGTGGCCGCACCGGCCGAAGGCACTGCGGTGATAGCGAAAACAAGAGTGGCGACAGCGAGTACAACGAAGCCGTTTGTCGCATGCATGGGGTAAGCCTCCTCGAAAAGTGCACCAATTCTAGTCTGATCCCAACTCACGGGGCAATCTGTGGGTGAAGAATTTGGGGATGCCCTAAGCCGACATCAACCCACTGTCATAAATTTGTAATGGTTATTGGTTCAGAACCCGTCAGATTGAGTACAAACGGCTCAACTCACCAATCTTGTAAATGGCTGAGGAATATAGCAAAATCCAAAATTTTCAAAAGCCGTCAAACCGTCGCTTGTATTAGGAAACCGCTGCTCTATCCATCTGAGCTACAGGCCCATCGATTGTATCTATCTAAGTCTATATTGATTTAGCAGATTTGCGTTGGACATTCCAGCCAGCGAAAACGAACGTCAAACAAGGCCGAAGAGCGCCTGTGCACGATAGATGAGTTTGTGGACGCCCTCCCATGGCAGCAGGCACGAAGAGATGTTTCCAAAGCACAAGGTGGAAGCAAGTTAGTGCAAGAGATCAGGCATCTTCTCTAACACCAGCTTTCTACCATAATATGAGAAACTCCGGGGCTTGGCAGCGAGTCCAATGGTTAAGTCACCAGTTTGGGAAGCAGCTGCGGTCTAACCCGACTCCCGCAGCTGCTCCCATTTTTGTCGTCCTTCAACAATTCACACCCTAATAAATTAAGCCTTTGTTAATGACGTGAATGGTTAGATTTACACTGCGTGTCGATTTGTTTAGATCAGGGAGCAATTTAGAAAATTGCGGACGCCCTCGAAGTTCTTCATGTCTCTCCGTGATATTTCGTTCTGGATTCGAAGCGCCAAAACTGATGCCCTCCTGAAGAAACTCCGACACAAATACAGCAATGAGAAAGCATTCAATCGGCTTTACCAAATTCGACATGACCCTTGGTGTGCGGGGGTTTCCCATTATCGTTACCAGCCGTTGAAGTACAAGACGGTGCTGTCTCTGCTTCCACGCCATGGATACCACCGCGCGCTGGATATTGGTTCCGGCGTAGGCGTTGTTTCACGCTTGCTAGCCCAACAGGTTGACCAGGTGATAGGAGTCGATATTGCGCAATCTGCCGTGGATTATGCCGCGCGAGCATCTTCTACAATTCCTAACGTCGAGTTCAGGCAGGCAGACTTTCTACAGCTAAGCTCGGCATCCTTAGGGCGGTTTGACCTTGTCGTGTTGGCAGACGTGGTTTACTACCTTTCAGATTTGTCCGATCAAGGCTTGCAAGCGGCTCGGGAGCAAGTCTTGAAAACGCTTGCGCCCAAAGGTACTCTGCTGCTTGTCAATCACTACTTCTTTTGCCTTGATTCGCAGTCCCGTATGACGCGCAGAATTCACGATTGCTTCCGCTGGGCTCACGGCCTGCGATTAGTGAGCCAGCATCGCCGACCGTTCTATCTGGTTAGCGTGCTTGAACGCGAGTAAAACGCGTAGCTCCCAGTGGGTGTCCCGCTCCTCACCAAACATGCGGAGGCACCAGCGATCCTCGTTCATCGTTGGAACACTCCGTAGAGAACGCGGTACAACCAGAGTGCCCAGCGAGTCATGATTTGACTGAGGTTCTGGCTGATTTATGGGTAAAACAAAACAGGCGATCCGCGTCCTNNTAAGCTCCTTGAAGGCCAGGACGGTATTTCTATTGTGGGCGAAACTGCCAACGGAAACGAATGCATCGCCATGGCGGTCAAGCTAAAGCCACCTTGCCGGCTTGGGCGTTCTCGATCAGCGCGTCGTCCGGGCCGAGGAGATAACCGAAGCCGCCCTCTCGCGTTGGCTGCACGCCCTTGGCTCGCATTTCCAGGATTTGCTCTTGCGTCGGGAGACCAGGCTAAGTGTCGCTCGACATATCGACGAGCTTGCCGTCTGCGGCGTCCCACATCTGCGCGATTTTCAAGCGTTTCGCGCGGAATTCCTGGTCGTATTTGCGCGAATCCGGCGTATTCCAGCCGAAATGCCACACGGATGTTTGCGGCCCGTTGAGCTCAGTTTGGGGCGGCGTGTTGACTTTCGTGAAGAGCAAATAGACGTTCCCCGTCTTGACCGCTTCGTACCCGTTGAAAGTCGTCTTCGTTGCTGAGATAGGGAACGCTTTTCGGGTAGTAGGCGGCGGCAGCGGTGTTCACCGAATTGAGGTGAACGTGATGAACGTGCATCGGCGCGATGGCTGCCGGACCCTGTGCGAGCGCCGGCCAAGACGTTACTGTGGCAGCCGCCAACAGCACTACGGGCACGCTCATAAGACGATTGCGCATTTTGTAAACTCCTGCGCTAGTCCGTCTACTTTAGCGCCGGATTCACGTACCCATGCTTCAGAACCTTTTTCAAGTCCGGCCGAATGCTCAGGTAGGTAATATGATCGGGGATAGCTGAAAATCCGTGCGGCACATGCTCGGGGATAATGATCACGTCTCCTACTTTTATTTGGCGGCTTGTGTATCCCACCATGGTGCCGCTGCAGGACGGACCGTTGAGAACCGTGGTTACTTCGTCGGTCGGACCGGAACGTTTTCCATTCACGATCGTGCCTCCGGTAATCAGAGTTCCGCCTCCCGATATGACCACATAGCTCTCGGCGGTATCGTCGTGGAAGATTCCATTGGGACCCGTCGCACCAGGCCGCTGCTCGCCGCACGGCGCCGTCGGAGCAGCGTTTCCGCCGCCGGCGGCATTCGCGTTCGCAGGCGCCGCGCTTCCCATCGCTCCACGGTTCACGACAGCGACGCCAAGCTGGTACTTATCCATATCGATCACCCGGATCGAATTGTCAGGAATCGTGCGGTGTGTATCGGCCGCTTGCTTCAACACAGCCTTGATGTCCTGATCGCTGATGTACACGCCATCCTTGGGTGCTTGAGCCAAGGCGATTATCGGACATACCGCAAACACCATCGCCAGGATTCGCAGGACCTGCTTTCGCATAGCTCCCCTCGCTAACAGACGAGTTCGCCACGGTTGTTGGCCGCGGCGAACTCGGGCTTTGCCAACGCTGGTTCTAT
>PLJR01000156.1 GCA_003140295.1 Acidobacteriota bacterium | reverse complement strand
GTGACGAGTGGAAGCCGATTGCATACCGGCGACGGCGGGAATTGTTACATTGACCAGGATTTTTCGTGGTGATCGCCCGAGCGGGTATGGTTATACGCTCGAGGCGCTGGCGAGTGAAGCAAAATTATTTTCCGGCGCATATTCTTCGACCTCGGGGCAGCGTGAGCGTGCTTTAGCGCACACACTCTGAGTGGTCGAGACGTTGGCACCGTATGGTAGATGAAAATCAAATTAACTCTGTGGGTTACAGTGACTATTAGTGCGGGCTCCAAGTAGAGCCCGCACCCGTGATTCTTGAGCTTATCAGTAACGCTGCGGTCGAGCCGGTCCGGCGCCCGCATATGGAACCGTCTTGAGAGTCTTGTAATCGCGATCAAAAATTATCTGCGATACTAGCACTGAGGACAGAGGCGTTCATTTTTTGAATTTTAACGCAGCAACACTAGATTCCGGCGCATCAGAATCAATTCTAGAAGAATCGAAGCGACGACACGGTGGCTTTAAGGGGGCCCAAGGTCAAAAATGCATATCCTTCTACACATAAAAGTACGGGAGGGCCTCGCAGCGCTTGCGATTCCGGCCATGCTGCTGTTGTTTTGCGGTGTCTCTATGCGTGTCCGGGCGCAGCGAACCGATACTGCGACTGACGCGCAGGTTGAGAGGGCGGCAGAACTGGCCGCCAAGACCATCGATGCCGGTGAAGAACCGATGAATATAGACCGCCGCCGAGATCTGGAGACGCTCCTTTCCAGTAATGAAAAGAAGCCGGCCAAGAATGTGTACTTTTATGAAATGCAGCGGCCCGCGCAAACGGTTCTTGACGGTCCGAACGCTCGCGTGATAGCGGTGGCGCCCGTGAGCCGAGAGGTCTACGAACTCTATGATTTCCAAAAATCAAACGTTTCCAGTGATTCTTCGCAGGAATTCAACCGCCTGATGTCGAATCTGGAGCTTTCTATTTCCGAGCCGAGCGTGGCGGGCTTCGCGAGGCTGTACTTGGGCTCGTGTGACGCGGGGGGCGTGGGACAAATTATTTACGACGAGGACGGGTTAAGAAGCGCGGTAGAAAATTACTATTTCGCGTCTCTAGGCGGCGACGTCTGGAGAACCCTCAGCGCCTATACCTGGTGGTGGCCCGGCTTCCAAAAGACTTCTTCTTCTCTGCAGCCTGCCGTAAAACTTAATGTCAATGGCTTGTACGACATTTCCTTAAACGAATTGGTCACCCCCGACGGGAAACATCCCGAACTGCACCAATGGGATTTGGAAATTTCCCCTGAAGGCAAAGTAAAGGTGTTGGCGACCCAGCTGATTTTTCCGCCCGAACCGCGATGGCTCTTCTATGATTCGTTTTAGATTCCCGGATTCCTTCAGAGCGGGCGCCGACGCAACCTGGGCTAATCTGCTAAACTAGCGCGTATTGTTCGATCAAAATTGCGAATCAGGCCGATAGCTTTTCTGAATGCACGCTGAAGCCTGTCCTGCCTCAGAATGATGAGACCGAGTAAAGCTACTGCTGAGGATGGACTGAATGCTGATCCGCCTAGGTTTTGACATTCAATTCGAGATTCCGTCGCCGGTCGTGATGATCGCCGTATACCACGTGCATCCGTCGCGGCGTGCGGATCTGCGGGAACCCGATGAGCCACGGATCACGCCGCCGGTCGCTCTTCAGGAATATGAAGATTCCTTTAGGAATGTGTGTACCCGGTTCGTGGCGCCGGCGGGCAGGCTGCAGCTTTATAACTCAACCCTGATCGAAGACTCAGGTGAACCTGATCCGGTGAACCTTGCGGCGCGCCAGTTGCCGGTGGAAGATCTGCCTCCCGAGGTGCTGCGGTATCTGCTGGCCTCCAGGTATTGCGAAGTTGACCGCCTGCTCGACGTCGCTGCACAACTGTTTGGCCACACAGAGCCGGGGTGGGCGCGGGTGCAGGCGATATGCGATTGGGTGCAGGCCAACGTTACTTTCGGCTACCCCTTCGCCAGTCCGACAAAGACGGCTCTTGATGTGTACGCGGATCACAAGGGCGTTTGCCGCGATTTTCAGCATCTCGCCATCACGTTTTGCCGCTGTTTGAACATCCCTGCCCGGTACGCCACCGGATACATGGGTGATATCGGAGTCCCTTTTGTGCCGCCGATGGACTTCAGCGCCTGGTTCGAGGTTTACCTCGGGGATCGCTGGTGGACATTCGATGCGCGCAACAACAAGCCGCGCATCGGACGAGTGCTGATGGCTACGGGGCGCGATGCGGCGGATGTGGCGATAACCACTTCGTTTGGGACCACTTGGCTGACGAACTTTACCGTCGTAAGCGACGAAGTGATAGAGGGAAAACCGGCGACTGCGCTGTAGTCTGACGGAAACCGCAAACGCTTGCCTGCCGCGCGGCATGCGACTGCGGCAGGATGGGTGTGGAGGCAGTGCCAGTAACGACGCTCCCGGAGCGGGGCAAGAAGACTCAGGGACGATTAGTGGATCTTCGGGGACAATTCGCCCGTCGCCACGAAGCCGCCATTCTGCGTTGCCAGTCCGTGTTTCGGTCGCGCTCGATCAATTATGGCCATTAACGTCGCGCTCACCCACAGAACGCACTACCGTTACGATCGTTGGGTTTCCCTCGGACCGCAAACCGTGCGCCTGCGACCTGCGCCGCACTGTCGCACGCCGATACTGTCGTATTCCCTGAAGGTTCGTCCGGAGAACCACTTCATTAACTGGCAGCAGGACCCCCAAAGCAATTTTCTGGCGCGATTGATGTTCCCGGAGCAGACCCGAGAATTCTTTGTGGAGGTGGACCTGGTTGCCGAGATGGGCGTGTTCAACCCATTCGACTTCTTCCTGCAACCTTCCGCGGAACAATTTCCTTTTTTCTACGACGCCGCGCTGGCGCGGGAATTGCGCCCGTATCTGGAGACCGAAGCGGCCGGGCCCACGCTGTCCGCGTTGCTGGCTCGCGTGCCGCGAGGACCGATGCGCACGATTGATTTCCTGGTGGGCCTCAATCAGTTAGTGAAAGATGAGGTTCAGTACGTGATCCGCATGGAGCCCGGCGTACAAACGTGCGAGGAAACCCTGCGCGCAAAAACAGGGTCATGCCGCGATTCCGCCTGGCTGTTGGTGGAGATGATGCGCCACCTGGGCTTGGCGTCGCGCTTTGTCTCCGGCTATTTGATTCAACTTCAGGCGGATGTGAAGCCTCTGGAGGGGCCGCCCGGGCCCAGCTCCGATTTCACGGATTTGCATGCCTGGGCTGAGGCGTACCTGCCCGGCGCCGGCTGGATTGGTTTCGATCCCACGTCCGGGCTGCTTGCGGGAGAAGGCCATATTCCGCTGGCGTGCACCTCGGACGCCAGCAGCGCCGCGCCGATCACGGGCATGCTGGACTCGTGCAACACGGAATTCCACCACGAGATGACGATTCAGCGGATTTATGAATCGCCGCGTGTGACCTTGCCATATCGCGAAGAGCAATGGAAAAAGATTCAGGTGCTCGGCCACTTGGTGGACGCTAAATTGCGAGCCGGCGACGTACGACTGACCATGGGTGGGGAGCCCACGTTTATTTCCCTTGATGACGCCGATGGGGAGGAGTGGACACGCGAGGCGCTGGGGCCGGCAAAACGCAAGCTCGCGGTCGAGTTGCTGAACAAGTTGCGCGACCATTTTGCGCGCGGGGCGCTGCTCCACTATGGACAAGGCAAGTGGTACCCGGGGGAACCGCTGCCGCGATGGGCGTTCTCCTGCTATTGGCGCAGGGATGGAGTGGCCATCTGGGAGAACGACAGCCTGCTCGCAGAGGACGGGAAAGATTACGGCTACACGAGCGACGATGCGCGCAGGTTTCTCGACGCACTGACCCGCCGCCTGCAAGTGGACACGTCGACGGCAATGCCGGCATATGAAGACAGCTTCTACTATTTGTGGAAAGAGCGCCGCCTGCCTGTGAACGTCGATCCGCTCGATTCCAAGATCGAGAATCCCGCCGAACGGAAGCGCGTCGCGCGCATTTTCGAAGCAGGCTTAGGTAAATTAGTTGGCTACGTGCTTCCGCTCCGGCGGATCGCCACCCGGCAAGGCCAGCCCCGGTGGACGAGCCAACCCTGGTTCCTCGCGTCGGAACATATCTTTCTGATTCCAGGCGATTCCCCGATAGGATACCGCTTGCCGCTGGAATCTCTTCCCTGGACCAAACCGGAAGATGTGATGTATTCGTTCGACCCCGACCCGTTTACGAAACGCGACGAGCTACCCGAACGGCCGGCACGCAAACCGGAGCTTTTCAACGCTGCTCTGGTGGCGGACGATCGGCAGGCGCCGGAGGATCGCGCTAAACCCCCGGAGAAAAATGAGTCCGCAGTGTGGGTTGCGCGACCCGCATTGTGCCTGGAGCCGCGAGACGGCAAGCTATTCGTATTCATGCCGCCGGTGGAATATGTCGCTGATTATTTAGACTTGGTGGCCGCAATTGAAGAGACGGCGGCTTATCTCCGCATGCCCGTAATGCTGGAGGGTTATGCGCTGCCCTTTGATCCGCGCATCCGGGTACTTAAGGTAACCCCGGACCCGGGCGTGATCGAAGTCAACGTGCACCCCTCGTCATCCTGGGACGAATTGGTGCGGACCACCGAGGCGATTTACGCGCTAGCGCGCGAGACCCGCCTGGGAACGGAAAAATTCATGCTCGACGGACAACATGCCGGCACGGGCGGGGGCAATCACATCGTCCTTGGGGGGCCTACCCCAGAGGACAGCGCGTTTTTCCGCCGGCCCGATCTGCTGCGCAGCCTGATCGGTTACTGGCACAACCATCCATCGCTGTCGTACTTATTTTCCGGGATGTTCATCGGACCGACGAGCCAGCATCCCCGCGTGGATGAGGCGCGCACCGACTCGATTTATGAGCTCGAGATTGCGTTCGATCAAATTCCCGACAAGGGTTCCTCCGAAGTCTTGCCGTGGGACGCCGACCGGGTGTTCCGGCACCTGCTAACGGATATGTCGGGCAACACCCACCGGGCTGAGTTCTGCATCGACAAACTCTATGCGCCCGAGGCTGCGGAATCACGCCGGGGCCTGGTGGAATTGCGGGCATTTGAAATGCCTCCACACGCACGCATGAGCCTTCTGCAGCAACTGCTGGTGCGAGCGCTGATCGCAGATTTCTGGCAAACACCATATCGCCGCAAGCTGGTGTGGTGGGGAACGATGCTGCACGACCGCTTCATGCTGCCGCACTTCACCGCACTCGACTGGGAAGACGTGCTGGCCGACCTGCACGAAGCGGGTTTCGAATTTCAGAAAGAATGGTTCGCGCCGCATTTCGAGTTTCGCTTTCCAATAATAGGTTCGGTGACCAGGCGGGGGATAGGTCTGGAATTGCGCCACGCCTTGGAACCGTGGCACGTGCTCGGGGAGGAAGATTCGGCCGGCCAAAATGTGCGGAATGTGGATTCTTCGGTGGAGCGGTTGCAGATAAAAGTGTCGGGGATGATCGATTCGCGTTTCGTTATTTTGTGCAACGGCCGTGCGGTACCTCTGCACGGCACAGGCGGAGAAGGCGAGTTCGTGGCGGGCATTCGTTACCGGGCCTGGCAGCCTCCCTCGTGCCTACATCCGAACATCCCGGTGCACACGCCGCTGGTGTTTGATATCGTGGATACATGGTCGGCACGATCGATCGGGGGCTGCACGTATCACGTTACCCATCCTGGCGGGCTAGCTCACGAACGGTTTCCCGTTAACGCGTTCGAGGCCGAGAGCCGGCGCCTGGCCCGGTTCACCACCACAGGGCACACACCGGGGACCATAGCGATCCCCGCCGAAGAGCACAATCCGGCGTTCCCGCTGACCCTTGATTTGCGGCGGACGTCCCACGAAGCACCGCGAGTCCCCGAATGAAAGTTGCTGCGGACATAACCAGAGGGCCGTTGCTCAGCAACGGCTATCTTCAGACGGCCGGCGTTTACGATGAAATGTCCGCAGCGCCCGGAGTTCTGCGTCCCCATTGGGACGCGCTCATGGATTCGCTATCCGCAATGGGCCATCTGGAGCTGGCCCGCCGCTGGCAGACCGCGAGGCGGCGAATCCGCGAAAACGGCGTCACCTACAACGTTTATGGCGATCCGCAGGGAATGGACCGCCCCTGGACTCTCGATGCCATTCCGCTGATGATTTCGCCGCAGGAATGGCGCCTGCTGGAGGCAGGCTTGATCCAGCGCGCCCGGCTGCTGAACCTGATTCTGGCCGATCTTTACGGTCCGCAGCAGTTGCTTCGCGGCGGGTTGATCCCTCCGGAGCTGGTGTTCGCGAACCCGGGCTTTTGGCGGCCATGTCACGAGTTGCCCGTCCCTGGCGGCACCTATCTGCATTTGCTGGCGGTGGACCTGGCGCGAGGCCCGGATGGCGACTGGTGGGTAATTTCCGACCGCACCCAGGCGCCTTCCGGCGCGGGATATTCGCTTGAAAATCGCATTGTCATGGCGCAAAGCTTCCCGGACTTATTTCGGGAGTTCCGGGTCAAGCGGCTGGCTTCTTTTTTTCGGTCGTTTCGCGAAACCCTGCTCCGCCTTTCGCCCGTCGCTCGTGACAATCCGCGCGTGGTCGTGCTGACGCCCGGGCCTTTTAATGAGACTTACTTCGAGCATTCCTACCTGGCGCGTTATCTCGGCTTCACCTTAGTCCAGGGGGGAGATCTGACGGTGCGTGAGAACCGGGTCTTTCTCAAGTCGCTGGAAGGGCTCAAGCCAGTGGACGTGGTCTTGCGGCGCATGGACGATGGCTTCTGCGATCCTCTTGAGTTGCGCTCTGACTCCTATCTTGGAGTCCCTGGCCTGGTTGAAGCGGTCCGCGCCGGGAATGTAGCGGTGGCCAATGCCTTGGGCAGTGGACTGCTGGAGACCTCGGCGTTTATTCCCTTTCTGCCCGGCCTCAGCCGGCGCTTACTGGGCGAGCGCTTGGCACTCCCATCGGTCGCCACCTGGTGGTGCGGCCAGNNATGTACGCAAAAACCTGGATTTTCTGGTAATCAAGCCGGCTTTCCCAGCCAAGGGCATGGAGCCGGTCTTCGGGGGCAGACTCGCCCCCAACGAACGTGCGCAGTTGCTGACCCGGCTGGAGGAGCGGCCCCAGGAATTTGTAGGGCAGGAGCTGCTCAACCTGTCGAGCGTCCCGGTATGGTCAGACAATGGCCTGATGCCGCGCCGCGTTGTCTTGCGCGTCTATATCGCCGCCTCTGGAGACTCCTGGATCGTGATGCCGGGGGGACTGACCCGGGTTTCCCCGTCTCCGGACACGCCTGTAGTTTCCATGCAGCGCGGCGGTGGCAGCAAAGACACCTGGGTTCTCTCCAGC
>PLJR01000056.1:4370-4891 GCA_003140295.1 Acidobacteriota bacterium | reverse complement strand
TGCGCAGCCGGCGCCGCTCGCGGATCAAGTTTGGTTCACTTTGACCGTGAACGGCGCCGCTGCGGTATCTAGTTTGGTTTCTTCGATTCGTCGACGTCCACGTACTCGGCGTCGATCACTTCACCCTCGTTCGGCTTCTTTCCGGGCTGCCGGTCGGCACTGGGACCGCCGTCCGCGCCAGGCGCACCTGGCGTTTCGCCTCCAGCTCCCGCCGCATTCGCCGACGTGGTCGAGCGGTAGAGCACTTCGGCGACCTTGTGCGAGACGCCTTCCAGCTCCTGCGTAGCCGCCTTGATGGCTTCTACGTTACTGCCGGCCAGAGCGCTTTTAGCCTTCTCGATAGCTGCTTCGACGGGCTTGATATCGCCCTCGGAGAGCTTGTCGCGATTTTCGCGGATCAGTTTCTCCATCTGATACACGCGGGTATCGAGCGCGTTGCGGGCCTCGACCTCGGCAACTTTCTGCCGGTCATCTTCAGCGTGCGCATCCGCTTCGTTACGCATCTTTTCCGCTTCTTCCTT
>PLJR01000056.1:0-4331 GCA_003140295.1 Acidobacteriota bacterium | reverse complement strand
ATCTCCACCGAAGGCTGGTTGTCCGAGGCAGTCGAAAAGGTTTCGGACTTCCGCGTCGGAATCGTGGTGTTGCGCGGAATCAGCACGGTCATGACTCCGCCGAGGGTCTCGACACCCAGAGACAAAGGAGTCACATCCAGCAGCAGGATGTCCTTCACTTCGCCACCGAGCACGCCACCCTGGATCGCAGCCCCAACGGCTACCACTTCATCGGGGTTCACGCCCTTGTGCGGTTCCTTGCCGTTGAACAGGTCCTTGACGATCTGCACCACGCGTGGGATACGGGTCGAACCGCCCACAAGTACAATTTCGTCCACCTTGTCCGGCGTAAGGCCCGCATCGGAGAGCGCCTGCTTCACCGGTCCAACGGTGCGCTGCAGCAGGTCTCCCATTAACTGCTCGAGCTTCGAGCGCGTCAGCTTCTGCTGCAAATGCTTCGGGCCTGACGCATTCGCCGTCAGGAACGGAAGGTTGATGTCGGTTTCTTGTACCTGCGACAACTCGATCTTGGCCTTTTCGGCGGCTTCTTTCAGCCGCTGCAAAGCCATGCGATCGCCGCTGACATCAATGCCTTGGTCTTTCTTGAATTCGGCGGTCAGCCACTCCACGATCTTGTGGTCTATATCGTCACCGCCCAGGTGCGTATCGCCCGCTGTCGCCTTTACCTCGACCACCCCTTCGCCCACTTCGAGCACGGAGATGTCGAAGGTGCCGCCTCCGAGGTCATAGACGGCGATCGTTTCATCCTTTTTCTTGTCGAGCCCATAGGCCAATGCTGCGGCCGTAGGCTCGTTAATGATGCGCAGCACCTCGAGTCCGGCGATCTCTCCGGCCTGCTTGGTCGCCTGTCTCTGGCTGTCGTTAAAATAAGCCGGTACGGTAATTACGGCTTTGGTCACCTTTTCGCCCAGAAAATCTTCGGCTGCACTCTTGAGCTTCTGCAGAATGATGGCGGAGATTTCGGGCGGACTGTACGCCTTGCCAAAAATGTCAACGCGGGCATCGTCGTGCGGCCCTTTGGTGACCTTGTAAGGGACTCGGCGCGCCTCCTCCGACACTTCATCGTACCGACGCCCCATGAAACGCTTGATGGAGAAAACGGTGTTCTCGGGGTTCGTGACAGCTTGGCGCTTGGCCACCTGCCCCACCAGACGCTCCCCGGACTTGGTGATGGCCACCACCGAAGGCGTCGTGCGCGCCCCTTCCTGGTTCGGAATGACTACGGGTTCGCCGCCTTGCATAACCGCGACTACGGAATTTGTTGTTCCCAGGTCGATACCAATAATCTTGCTCATTCTAGTTGATCCTCCGCTGGCGCTTGCTCGCCGGGCAACCTTGGTTTATAACGCCTGCCGCACGGGTCATTTATTCAGAAACTATTGAGAGACTGAGAATGCTGAATACGGCGGCAAGAGGGATTCTACGACTTGAGCGCATCGTTGTCAAGTAATTTGATAACTTTGTCTAGATATATGAAAAGCCGGCGTTTGCCTCGCCCTGCGCCCTCCCAAAACCTTTTCGCCGCCTCCTCTATCAACCCTCACACCTTTCAGGGGGCGTCTCCCGACACGTCTCGCTGCCACTGCCCGCCCTCCGCCGGAGACCAACTCTCGTTTCGCGTTCAACCTGCGCCGAGCGTAATTGTGCAGGCCAATACTTCTACCCAAGGCCGCAAACCATTACAATGGCGGCGACATCGTAACGATTACATCCACGTTGCGTCATTATGAGGAGGAGAATTGACTCGCCTGCAACGAAATGCGGTATTGACGGTGGCCCTCGTAATGTGGCTGGCAGCCGCGCTCCCCTCGCTCATCGGGGCGCAGGTGGCGCAGACCAAGGCGCCATTGGCCCAGGCCAAGACGCCGTCGATGGATTTAACGTCGATGAAATCTTTTGGCTCGCGACAAGCGCCCATCACCATTGAAATATTCAGCGATTATCAGTGCCCGCAATGCCGCCAATTTTTTATGACCACCACCCAGCAGCTGATGGACAATTACGTGGCTGCCGGCAAGGTGTTTCTAGTTCACCGCGATTTCCCGTTGCCTATGCACAGCTATTCCCACGAGGCCGCGCGCTGGGCGAATGCGGCGGCCGAGGCGGGGCAGTTTGAGGCCGCCGAACGCGCGCTTTACAACAAGCAGGACGATTGGGGCAGCACCGGCAAGATCGAGGCGACGCTGGCAGCGGCCCTGGCTCCGGGAGACATGAAAAAGATTCACACCATCGAGACTACCGAGACGCCGCAGATAGATGCCGCGATTCAGCGCGATATTGACCTCGGAAATTCGCGCCAGGTGACCGGCACACCCAGCATCTTCGTAATCCATCACGGGCAAATCACGCCGCTGCCGGCTGGCGGTGTAAATTACGTTCTGCTGAAGCAGTATCTCGACATGCTCGGCCAGCAGCGTTAGGCCATGGCTGACACCATCTCCAACTCGACAATTTCCAACGCGACAGATTCACCGCGCAGCAGACGCCCTTTCGGGACGCTCCTTATGCTGGGCCGCGTAGCGCTGGGGATTATTTTCCTCTATGCCGCCTATGCCAAGCTGCATTTCGACGGCGCCTGGCATCTGCGGGATTATTATTTTCTGTTCGCCATGGCGATCGATTCCTATCGCCTGCTGCCGCTTTGGATGGTGGAATGGATGGCGCGCATCTTGCCGTGGATGGAACTGGCGCTGGGGGTATGGCTGATTCTGGGCGCGGGACTGCGCTGGGCAGGCGCGGCCACCAGCGCCCTGCTACTGGTGTTCATCGGTGCGATGTGGCGCGCGAAAATGCTGGGCCTGGAGATTAACTGCGGCTGCTTCGGCAATAATGAGAAGCTCGGCACGCTAACCCTGCTGCGCGACAGCAGCTTGCTGTTGCTGGCCCTGGCGGTCACCGCCGGCGCTTTCCTGGTCCGCCGGCCGCGGCGAGTAACGGTTTAGGATCCGCGGAATTGCCATTCTGCCTTTCATCATGCCCCCGTCGCACCAGCAGGCTTAGAATCAATCCTGCATGCTGAGTCTGCCACCCATTTCGTTGCGCCTCCGAGGGGGCAAGTTTGCCGGCCGCCTGGCATTCACCCTTCTGCTGATGCTGGTGATCGTGCTTGGCGCGGGCGCCGGGCTGCTCTTCGTGTACGCCAGCGAATTGCCCGAAATTCGCGCGCTCGAAGATTACCGCCCCAACGTGGTCACCGAGCTTTATGCGGACGATGGCCGGCAAATCGGGACGTTCGCGTTGCAACGGCGCATCTTGCTGACCTGGGAACAGATTCCGCCCGTCCTGAAAGATGCCATCACCTCGACCGAGGACCAGCATTTCTTCGAACACTGGGGCGTCGACTTGCCGCGCGTGATCGAAGCCGCTTGGAGGAACGTGGTCCGCCGCCGTATCCAGGAGGGCGCCAGCACCATCACGATGCAGCTTGCCGGCGGCCTTTTTCTCGACCGCTCGGACCGCAGCTTCCGCAGGAAAAGCCAGGAAGCTTTGCTGGCCATGCAGATCGAGCGTAACTACACCAAGCAGCAAATCTTTACGATGTATTCCAACCAGGTGTATCTGGCGCACGGCAACTACGGCTTTGAAGCCGCCGCGGAATATTATTTCAGCAGGCCGGTGGGGCAGCTCACGCTTCCGCAGGCCGCCATGCTCGCGGCGCTGATTCGCGGGCCCGGATATTCGCCATTGCTCAACCCCAAGCAGGCACTGGCGCGGCGCAATCTCGTGCTGCAACTGATGGAGCGCGACGGCAAGATAACCGCGCAGCAGGAGCGCCAGGCGCAGGCGCAGCCGCTGGGGCTCAGCATCCAGTCGGCGCGCAACGATCTCGCGCCTTACTTCGTTGAGGAAATTCGCAAATACCTCGAGAGCACTTACGGCACCGAAGCGGTGCACGAGCGCGGGCTGCGCGTCTACACCACGCTGAACATCGTTGCGCAGCGCGCTGCCGACCGCGCGGTGCGCGACGGCCTGCACACCTACGACCGGCGTCACGGCTGGCGCGGCAATCTCACCAATATCTTACGCGATCACCACGGCACGCTTGAGAATTATGACGACGAAGACTGGCACGGCGCGATTGAAAAGGGCGACTACGTCAACGGACTGGTGCTCACGGTGGACGCTAAGTCCGCACTGATCAAGATTGGGCCTTACCGCTCGATCCTTACGGAACCCGATTTCACCTGGACGGGACACAAGGCGGCAAGCGAACTGCTTCACCCAGGCGACGTGGCGCAGTTCCTGATCCGTGACATTTCCGGCAGCGCCGTCAAGCTCGAACTCGAGCAGTACCCTGGTCCGCAAGCCGCCATGATTGCGATCGACAATAG
>PLJR01000113.1:12338-12544 GCA_003140295.1 Acidobacteriota bacterium | reverse complement strand
GCTGGACCCCAGTCCCGCATTTCTTCGTCACGCGCGACGTGGATGCCAGCGCGCTGAATGAAGCCCGGCAAAAGCTCGCACCAGAAATAGAAAAGTCGCACGGACTTAAAATCACGCACAGTGATCTGCTGGTAGCCATCGTTGCGCGCGTGCTCCAAAGCCACCCGCGAATGAACGCAAGTTGGGACAATAAAGGCATTCGCACT
>PLJR01000113.1:0-12274 GCA_003140295.1 Acidobacteriota bacterium | reverse complement strand
CACCATCAGCAATCTCGGCATGTTCGGCGTCGACGCTTTCACCGCCATCATCATTCCGCCCCAGGCCGCAATTCTTGCCGTAGGAGCAATTACCGAACGAGTCGTACCGTTCGATGGACATCCCGCCATCCGCCCCATGATGACCTTGACCCTATCCAGCGATCATCGTGTCGTGGACGGCGCCGTCGCGCACCAGTTCGTCGGCAAGGTGAAGGGATATCTGGAGGGGTGGAGCGAGGAAATTCTGTAGGGAGTCGTGATTTGAGATTTGTAAATCGTGATTCGTGAAGAGTTTACAGGTAAGAGTCGAGATCTCAATGGGGCGGACCGGGATTCAGGTTAGGCTAGAGCATTTTCTGTTTACATCTATAAAGGACGCCGCATCTAACCAAGCCTGCATTGAGAAAAAGCACTATCAAGTGTTAATACTTGAATCGAAAACGCTCTAGCTTTCAACTCCTAACTGTCAACTCTCAACTTTGCTTGTCTTCCGCCAGACGCCGCCCCGCACGCAAATCACGAATCACGCGCCCTCCGCTCTCAACACCGGCGCCACCTCATGCGCCCACTTGCGCAGCTCCCCGAGCGGCACCACGCGAATATCGCTTTCCGCAAGAATCTCCGAAACAAACTGGTCCCGCACGTTTCCGCGCGCGGGCTCGCGTTCGGTGACGGCCAGGAATTCCGAGTGGGGGGCGCGTTCCCGGATCGCGCCCGCCGTGTACGCAAGGAGTTTCGCCTGTCCCGGATCGCGGCCGAGCGCCACGGAATGCACGAAGCCTCGCGTGCCGTTGCGGCGGTAGGAAAAATCGATGCGCATCGGGTCGCCCGGAGCCGTGAACTGCTCGACGCGCACTCCCCGCTGCATGAGGCGCAGAATTTTTTCGCTGCGGAAATAATCCGCGGCCCGGGCGCGCACGTCGCCGCGCGTGCGGATTTCCACCACCCCGCGCCGCGCTTCGCGCAACGGCTCGACCTGTTCGCGAAAGAGGCGGTCGAGTTCGGCGTCCGGGTCGCGGGCGAGCAGCCCTTTGCGGGGAGCGAGTTGCACCGCGTTCGAGAGCGTCTCGTCGAATTTTTCGAGAATGGCCACGGCCTCCATCTCGCGTCCGGCAAACTGCCGGTCGAATTCGGCGGGCAGGCGCAGCAGGAGTTCCTCGTCTGCGGCCGGGTGCAGGCGCCGCAGACGCGCGAGGTCGGCGGGCTCGTCGAGCCAGCGCTGGCGGACGCGCCCTTGCGCGGGCCCTTGTCCGGGCCCAGCTCCGGGCCCAGCTCCGGGAATGAAGAGCAGGACGCCGATGTTGACCCATTCGTCGCGAATGAGGTTGGGCTGGTAGCGCACCACGTGATAGGCGCAGGGTTGCAACGTTTCTTCAGGCATGTTTCACCTTCCAGTTGGGAATAGGTTCGCGGCCGGAATTGCGGGCCGAGAGGATCAGTTCGCGCACGCGTTCGCGGCGGCGGTAGAGGCGCTCGAGCAATCGTTCGAGGGCGTTCCAGTCGCCGTCGTACCACTCCGGCGGGATCTGCGCGGCCTCCTCGCCCAGGACGCGCTCGGTGATCTGATTTTCGAGGCGCGCAATCCACGGCTCGAACGCCTCCATCCCGGCCACGCGCTCGTAGACGCGGTGGCGCGAGTACAACCCGCGCAGCGGCGCGTCCGGAAAATCCCACTCCCCGGCATTGAAGCAGAATCCGAAGTCAATCATCATTGCCGTGTAACCCGACGCCGAATCACCGGCCTCGCTGGAGCCGCCCGCCTCCGCGCGATCGCCGGACTCGCGAAAAAAGATGGCCTGCCGGCCGTTCGTGTTGCAGGTCCACTTGTCGTACACCAGCATGCCTGCGAAGTCCCCGAGGTTTTCCACCTCGCGCAATTGCTCGTCGGGCAGGAAATCCTGCACCGTCAACCGCGCCGGATCACCGGGGAAACGCGAACCGAACTGCTTGCCGGCGCGGCACGGCGTCCTGCCCACGCCCAGCTGTATTACCAGATCAGCGGTCAGCTCGATCAGGCCGCGCGGAACTTCGACCACTTCGGTCCGCGGCACGGGCAAACCCAGGAGAGCCGCTAGACGTGTTCCGAGCATTTCGTTCGCCAAGATGCGAAGATGCTGCGGATTATTTTGGAACTTTACGACATAGTAACCGCCGTCATCGCAGCGCATCAGGTGCGCCTGTGCGCCGCCTCGCATGCGGCGGACTTGCTCGACCGAGAGCACCATGGGCATGCCATGCTAGCCAGTGCACTCACCGTCGGCAAGAACATTGTGCCCGTGGGCCGGTCTTCGGTTCCATTAAAGACCATCAAAAATGGTCGCGGCCCATCTTAGCTCGTCCGAAAATCACGCCGGGGCATAGCTGCGCCGAAGTGGGCATAAATTGATTTCGTTTTGGCGCGTGGAACTTATAGGCGGGGCACTTACTGACAGGGGCGCGAGCTTATGGTCGCCCTCGGCCGGCGGGTTGAGTCTTGCCCGTCGAAATCTAGGACCTGCATAGCTACGCAGGAATTCGGGGGATCCGCTGATTGCGGCCAGGGCCGCAGCGCACAGCCCCAGCGCATGAAAGAAAGCGGCGGACGCTGCACGCCAAAACGCGCATGCAGCGTCCGCCGCCGATCTATGCTCCCTGCGTCAGCGTCTTCCGCGTCGCTTTCCGCTCTTCGCCGCTTTCTTCGGTTTTGCACGTCCGGCCGTCCTGGCGGAAGACTTTTTCGCCGCGCTCGTTTTCTTGGACTTCGCCTTCGCCCGGGGCGCTGGTTTGGATTTAGACTTTTTTGCGGGCTTCGACCGGGATGCTCGCGAAGGCGAAGGCGCAGAGGAGCCGCCAGGTCGCTCGGTCACGATTACTTCCTCTTCGGTCTCTTCGATCGCACCTTCTTTTTCGCCTTCATCTTCTTCCATCTGTGAAAGTTCGTTGTCGTCACCGTTATCGTGTAGCCACGCCATCGCTCCTCCGTCCATTCGGCCGTTATTACCCTGGGCCGATTTCGCCGTGCACACTCCGCGATTCATAAAATCGAAATCTCACGAATTTGTCAAGGCGGGCGTGTGCTTGGAGGAAAATTAGCGTCGAAAAGCGAAGCCCGGGGCCCGGGGCGTAGGACCGGAATGGGCGCGAAGTGCGACTGTTTCCCCAGAAGCTGCGGGAAATAAGGCGGTTACGGAGTAGCGGGGATCCTGAGTGTATCGCCGGCCTCGAGCGACCGGTTGAGCAGGAAGCGGTTGCCGCTGCGCAAGGCCTCGACGGTAGTTTGATAATTTCGCGCAATCGAGTACAGGGTCTCACCCGGCTTGACGTGGTGGACGACCGGACGCCCGCTGGCCGCATGAACGCTGGCCCGCGGCACTACCGGGTTTTGTTGCTCCCCCTTTTCGACCGTTTCGGCGGGCCGTGCCGCGCTGGTTCGCGGAGCGCTTGTAGAGCTGCTCGCCGCCAGCTTCGTTGCCGATGCGGCGCGCCCGAGCCCGTTACTCGAATTCGCCGCATGCTCGGAAGATTCGGTCAAAGGCGTAGCTTTGCGGACGGTCGCCGACACACCTGCGGGGCGGGCTCCTGCCGTCGTGACCTCGCCATTTCCTTTGGCATTTGAATTGTCACGGGCGGTAGTGCCCGGAGCACCCGATCCGCCCAGGTAAATCTTCAGCCGCAAATTGTGAACTGCCTGGTTACCGCGCAGGTGATTCCACTTCCTCAAGTCCGCGGCGTTCACATCGAACTCATCCGCGACCGATTCCACCGTGTCGTTCAACCGGCCGCGATAGCGCAGCAGCTTTCCAGGCGATGCTTGCGATTGCGGGGGCACGGGAATGACGAGCTTTGCTCCCGGCTCCAGGGGCGCCCGAGTCTCCAGGCCATTCACGGCCGCGATGGCCGTGGCACTCACGTGATATTGCTGCGCGATTTCCGGCAGCGTTTCACCCTCGGCTACCACGTGCCGGCGCCAGCTCGCCCATTTGTCCTCGGGAATCGCCGACATTTCCACGTAGAAACGGTCGCCCGTACCTTGCGGAAGGTGCAGCACAAACGCAGGATCCGCAGGCGTGACCAGCCGCAGTAACTGCGGATTCAGCATGCGCAAAGCTTCCACGTCGACATCGAGGGTTTCCGCTACCAAACGCAAATCCACGGGATGGCCGGGCAAAACATTGTCCGTCCGCAGGGGTTCTTCGGGATCGACGTCCATTCCGTACCGGGCGGGATCTTTCGCGATCAAGGTGAGGGCCACGATGATGGGCACATAGTTGCGCGTCTCTTTCGGCAGCGCGTTCATCTTGTAAAGCTGCCAGAAATCAGCGTATCCGGTGTGCTCGACGGCATGCTGCACTGTCCCGGGCCCCGAATCGTATGCGGCCATCGCCAGGTACCAATCGCCGAACATCTTGTAGAGGTCCCGCAGGTGATGCGCGGCCGCCCGCGTGGCCTTCTCCGGGTCCTGCCGGTCGTCCACCCACCAGCTATGTTCGAGCCCGTATTCCTTGCCGCGAAAGGACATGAACTGCCACAACCCTCGGGCGCCTTCGCGCGAAAGGGCCTGAGGCTGGAACGCGCTCTCAGCCTGGGCCATGTACATCAGATCGCTGGGCAGGCCTTCTTCTCGCAGCACGCGCTCGATCATCGGGCGGTAGCGGCCTGCGCGCCGCAGCCCCGTTTCCACGATGGCTCGTCCATGCGTGGTCTGAAAAAAGTTCAGGAAGGAAAGCACTACGTCGTTTACCACCAGCGGAAGGTCGTGGGGCACGGCCACCAATTCACCTTCGGCGCGCGTGCGCAACAATGGATCTACCGGGGCCTCCGCCGGCGCTCCGGGGGCCGCCGCACTCGCCGCAATTTCATCCATGGGTGCCGGCGCGGTCTTGGGCGCGCTGAACGAATCGCTGTTTGCGGCGACGGTTTGCGCGTTGCGTTCCGCCTCTACAATCTGCTGCTGCAATGCGGCCAGCCGGGGATTGACCCGCAGGTCAAACCCGCTCTCAACGAGCAACTCGAGCGCCCGCTCGAACTCCTGGCGCGCGGTTTCTACATTCCCGGCTTGATAATCCTGCTGCGCGGCAGCCAATTCCTCGCGCACTTGTTGCTCGACGCGCTGCGCTCCGTCCGGCGGTCGGAGGGGAAAAAGTAATACTCGGGCGCGTCCTACCGGGTGCAGTGGCAGCAGATCGACACGAACAATCGCTCGCGCCGGAGCACTCCGCGCTGGTGCATTCCGCGTGGGAGCGGCCGCGGGCGGCGGAACGGGATGGTAGACAGCGGTGTGCCGGGCAGCATCCTCGCATCCGGCAAGGCCAAATAGGGCCGCTGCGGCAACCATCAGGATGATGAGCCGGCCCGCGGCCGCTGTAAATGAACGGCGCGAGCCGGAACGCGCGTCCACACCCGTTTCTATCGCGAAATGGTCCGGCCCATCATTCTGGAAAAAGCAAATCATCGGCTGGCGAAGCATCGGCTGGCGGATCATGGGCTGGCGTATCATCGGATAAATGCCCGCGGCTTATCGTCAGTTCATTCTACGTTCATTTTATCTTCAGGCCGCTTCCTCTGCCGATAGAGGCTCATCAGAGGCACGGAGTCACCTTGCCTATGCTACGCTCGCCCGCCCTGCGGAAGCAATAAATGTGGAACCACACGGTTAACCTTAAAGCGACGCCGGGAGTATCCAGCAGGGCACTATGAAAGTGGCGGTCGAAGCGCTCAACTGAGTCCTTAACTTTTCAAATCCAAAGGGACGAGACTCCTTTTCCCTGGCGCTTTGCCGCCCTCGGCGTGCTTCCCGCGCGCCTTCAAGCCACTTCCTGATCTTCGATCTCCATTCCTTCGCCGTGTTCGGCCAGCCTGGCGGCCTTCGCGTGGGCGATCACTTTCTCGGCTATTTCACTCGGAACGAAATCGTAATGCGAAAATTCCATCGAGTAACTTGCGCGTCCCTGGGTCATGGAGGTCAAATCGGTGGCGTAACTCAGCATCTCTGAAAAGGGCACCTGCGCTTTTACCACCACGTTCGTTCCCCGCGCTTCGCTGCCGCTGATCCGGCCCCGCCGCGAGCTTAGATTGCCCATGATGTCGCCGGAGTATTGGTCCGGCGCGTACACTTCGACGTGCATCACCGGCTCGAGCAGCGTCGGTTTGGCCTGCTTCATGGCCTCCTTGAACGCCAGCGAGCCGGCGATCTTAAAGGCCATGTCCGATGAATCCACGTCGTGATATTTCCCGTCGTAGAGCACGGCGCGAAAGTCCACCATTGGAAATCCCGCCAGGTACCCGCGCTCGGCCGAGGCGCGAATACCCTTTTCCACCGAGGGAATGAAATTGCGCGGAATCGCGCCGCCAAACACGTCATCCACGAACTCGAAGCCTGCCCCGCGCGCCAAAGGCTCAAAGCGCACGCGGCACACGCCATACTGTCCGTGCCCGCCCGTCTGCTTCTTGTGCTTGCCTTCCGCATCGCCCTTGCCCCGAATCGTTTCGCGGTACGGCACCTTGGGCGGCTTGAGAGCTACGTCCACCTTGAAGCGCTTGCGCAGCTTGGCCACCACCACCTCGATGTGCTGCTGCCCGGCGCCCGCCAGCAAAAACTCCTTGGTCTGCGGATCGCGTGAAAAGCGCAGCGCCAGGTCCTCCTCGAGGATGCGGTGAATTCCCTGCCCAATGCGATCTTCGTCGGCGCGGGTCTTGGGTTCGATCGCGAAGGTAATCGCGGGCTCGGGCACCCGCGCCACAGGATAGTGAATCGGCGAACCCTTATCCCCCAGCGTATCGCCGGTTAGCGTGTCGCGGAGCTTGGCAATAGCGCCCAAGTCGCCAGCGTGCAACTCCGCTACGGCCGCGCCGGTTTTCCCCTGCATCCACTGCACGTGCTGAAAACGCTCGGCCGATCCGCGCGTGAAGTTCTGTACCGTCGCGTCGTCTCGGAGTATCCCGGACATGACCTTGAAATAGCTGATGCGCCCGGCAAAGGTATCGGAAAGGGTCTTGAACACGAACAAAGACACCGGTTCCTTATCCGCGATCACCCGCGCGACGGGCTTGCCTTTCCCGCAGGGTTCGGTAAAACCGCTCGCGCTTGAACGCGAGGCCGGATTGGGAAAAATATCCACCAGGGCGTTCAGAATGGCATCGCTGCCTACGTTATGCAGCGCCGAGCTCAGCAGCACCGGAAAGATGCGCCCGGTCTGAAAGGCCAGCCTCAGGCCCACCATGAGATCGTCCGCGGGGAGCGTGCCCTTTTCGAAGAACTCCTCCATGAGCTTGTCGTCGCCCTCGGCCACCATCTCCACTAATTTCTCGTGCGCCGCTTGGGCTGCGGCGGCCAGCTCGCCGGGAATTTCCTCCACTTTCGCGCGCCCGTCACCGTCCGGCGCGTACACCAGCGCTTTCATAGTCACCAGATCGACCACGCCCCGAAAGTTTTTCTCGCGGCCAATGGGCAACTGAATCGGCACCACATTGCGGCCGAACACGTGCTCCACTGATTCCAGCGCCCGCTCGAAATTCGCCAGCTCCCGGTCCATCCAATTGATCACAATGGCGCGCGGCAATTCGTACTCGGTGCAGTAGTCCCACACTTTTTCGGTAACCACCTGGACGCCGGCCAGCGCGTCCACTACCACCAGCGCCGCGTCCGCCGCGATCAGCGTAGTGCGCGTCTCATTCACAAACGTGCTGTAGCCGGGCGTGTCCAGAAAATTGATCTTGGTCTTCTCCACCGCGCCACCCGGCGCCCATTCCGCATACGCCAGTCCAGTCTGAATGGAAATCTTGCGCGCAATTTCCTCATCTTCCCAGTCGGTCACCGTATTGCCCTCGGCTACCTTGCCTAGGCGCGGCGTCATCCCCGCCGTGTACAGCAACGACGACACCAGTTGCGTCTTCCCGGTATCGCCGTGACCCACAATGCCCACGTTACGTATGAAGGGAGTCGTGTAGGATTTCATCGATGGTCCCCTATCCCGCCGGATGGGCCCTCCCTCGCGTCAAAAAACAGAAGCCAAGGGTGGCTGCGGCGCCGTTTGCTGTGAATGCCGGGATGCTAGCACGTTGTCGCGGAGCCGGGCAATTTTTTGCCGCGTTATCCGCGGCGCAAAAACGTACCGATCCTGCGGGTCATTTGGGGGTGTCGTTGTTCAAGTGGCCGCACGGTAAAGGGCCCTCAGTACAGGGTGGCCAACTGGCCTCGTAAGAGGCCCTTATTAAATGGGGACAACGGTCTGCGGATTCTGCGCCCAGAGCTTGGTTCCGGATGTCAGCACTGAAAACCAGCGGCTCCCAAGGCCTTGCACGTCTCTGCCTTATTCCTGGTCGTAAATGGTCTGCAGGCGTATGACTTCGAACTCCTTGGTTCCCGAAGGAATTTGCACTTGTACTTCGTCTCCCGGGCGCCGCCCGAGAAGCGCCTTCCCAATGGGAGAAGTGGTCGAGATGAGTCCCTTGGTGGCGTCGGCTTCTTCGGTGGTCACCAGTTTGTACTCCACCTCCACCGATTTCACCACATCACGCAGCCACACGCGCGAGCCGTAGCCCGCGCGGTCGTGGGGAATGTGATCCAGGTTGAGCATTCCGATATCGCCCAGTCGCTTCTTGAGCTGGCCCAGCCGCGCCGAAACAAATCCTTGCCGCTCCTTGGCGTACTTGTACTCCGCATTCTCGGAGAGATCTCCGTGCGCCCGGGCCTTCATCAATTCCTTTGGCAACTCTAGATTGAGTTCGTGCTCGAGCGTGTCGATTTCTTCTTTCAGCTTCTTTTTTACACTAGCCAGCGGATCGCTCATAGCTCGTTCTAATAGCCCTTTCTAACCATTTTGAAATTCGGGAACGCGCGCCGCGGTGGGAACAGGTGACCTACAGACTCCCCACAAGCACAAAGCGCATGATACTCCAAACTAGCGGGGGCGACGTACATGGAAGTGACGCGCCGCCAGGTTGTTCCCGGGGGGCAGGCGGCATTGCTCGGCGCGGCCTCACCGCGCCGTCCCTGCTGCCGTTCCCCCTTCAAGTCGGCTGGCGCCGGGCCGACAGCCGCTGCAGAGC
Source organism: Acidobacteriota bacterium (assembly GCA_003140295.1). GTDB lineage: Bacteria > Acidobacteriota > Terriglobia > Acidiferrales > UBA7541 > Palsa-189. The sequence goes on along the minus strand of PLJR01000113.1, from coordinate 3,247 downwards.
GCCGCTCACACGTGAAGTCGCGCGCCTTGGAAGCTGAGCAGTACCCACCACTCGTGGTTTTCCACCATCATCAGTTCGGCCGTCTCATTCACCGTTTGGCGAAGATCGTCGGCCGTCGTCGCGCGCGTGGCGCGATGCACCAGCCATTCGAGCGCCATCGCCATGCGGTGCGAGCGCTCGGCAATTCGCTCGAGCTCCAGCTGGGAGCTCACCGCGTGCACCGCGCCCGCCCAGGCGGGCAACACCAGCGCCAGAAACGTGATCCACACGCTAGGCGTCAGAACTGGCCATTCGGCCCCTCGAGCATGGTGGCCTACGCCGATGAAATGCAGCAGAGCCATCAGCAGCGTCGCCCCGAACAGCGTAAATCCGAGCCAGTGCCTGCGGTGCGCGGCGTGCGCTTTGCGTTCGGCGCAGCGATCGTGAAACCGCCGCTGATCTTCGAGCCACGCCTCTATCAGAAACCTCTTGAGCGCTTCGAGAGGCAGCGGAGGAATTGTACGGCCGGCTTCGGAAACGATATTACGGACCGCCTGCACCAGCCACTGTTGCGGGCCACGGTAAAACGGCAGGGGATCCCCCCGCTCGTGGCGCGATTGCGATTGCAGGAGCCCCGTAAACATGGCGATGCGCAGTTGCTCTGCGAGATACCTGGCGTAGAGCCATTTTTCGTGCCAGCCGCTCGAGCCGGCCGAAGCCCACAGGCCCAGCACGACTAGCATTGCCCCTATTTCAAAAAGAATCAGCCACAGCCGTTCGGGAAAGAACAGCACTTGTCCCACCGCAATGGTGACGGCCAGCGCGGCGAGATAGAGTACACCGCTCACGCCGCGGGCATGCTTGCGGTGATAAAGCAGCGCCAGCGCATCGGCGCGCGCGAACTGCGGCACGATCAGGTTGAGAACCCCGTCAAGGGCCGTGGCGGGGAGCCCCGCGTGGACTGCCGCATTGGTGAGATGGTCCTTAGTCCGCCGCATTTCGACTTCATAGTCCTCGAGCACCAGCGCAGAATCGCGGAAGTACGCCAGTTGCTGGCAATAACCTGGCGACAATTGTTTCAACGTAAGCTGAAATTCTTCAGCGGTGACGATAGCGGCCTGGTCGGAAGAATTGCCCGCATACTTTACGGCGCGAATTCGCCGCGGCGGCTCCTCCGGGTGCTCGGCGTTGATCCATAGAACCATACGGTCGCGTTCGAGCGCGTATTCAACGATTTCCGCAGTGCCGCCAGCGCCGGCGGCCTGGCGCCCGTTCCAGATTGCAAGCAGGACTTCGGAGGTCTCGACCACGCGCTCCCCCGCGCGAAGATAGGCGGCATCGCGGAGCGCCTTCAGCGCCTTCAGCGCCTCGCCATCGCCCTGGTCGCACGGAAGTTCTCCGAACTGACCAGTGCAAGCCAGTTCGTTCACGGCGGCAGCGCGTGCCAGCAAGCCCTCGAATTGCGCCAGTTCGCCATCGGAGGAAAAATCCTTGCGGTACTCCGCCAGGGGAAACGGCGTGACCACCTCGAGCCGGGCGCCTACCCGTTCGAGCAGCGTCTTCGCCGCGAGCTGATCGGCGCCGCGTGCCAGCGGCGAAACGATCGTCCAGGCAATTGAGGTAGCGTCGACGTCGACCTTGTCAAGCGTGCTCGTAATACGATCGAGCACCCGCTCGATAGCCCGCTCCACCGCCAGTTCGTCGGGAATATTACGATGGCCCGTGACGGCCACGCGAAATTCGTAGGGTATACGCGCGAGCATGCGGATTCACAGATTGGCGGTGTATGATAACGCCGTTTTCGGATCCTCGACGGCTAAAGTCAACAGCGAGATTGGTCGCGCAACCTCCAGTCACGGTACGCGGCCCGCAATAACGGGGTTGGCTTACAGACTTGCTCAGCTGCATGTCCCGACCGCAATTAAAGTTGGGTTTCGTGTCCGCGTTCCACCTCAGAACGGTTCCTGAAAAATGATCTGTGTCTGGCGGCCCCGCTATGACACATTAAACAAATGAGTCGTGCGCGGCAGCGTGTGTTGGTGATTGGCCTTGACGGCTTCGATCTGGCGTTGGCTGCGCGCTTTATGCAGCAGGGCGCGCTCCCTAATTTGGAGCGGCTTCAGAGCCAAAGTTCACGCTACACACTCGATCACGGCCGAGACAAATTCTCGGGACTGGCCTGGGAGCACTTCAGCACGGGCCGGGCTCCCCGTGACGGGGCTCGCTGGTCGGCTGTGACTTTCGATCCCCAGACGTACGCGGTTAGCCAGGATTCGACCTCAGAACGCCCATTCCTGGCCGATCTTGCAGCACGAAGCGTCGCCTTTGATCTTCCTTATTGCGATCTTTCTCAAGCGCCGCACGTCCGGGGAGTAACGAACTGGGGCGCGCATGATCCTGGCGTGGAGGCGGCTTCGCGCCCCGGCGGCCTTCATAAGGAATTGTTGAGCAGGTTCGGACCCTATCCTGCCAAAGAATGGATTTACGGTTTCTGCTGGCCGTCCGCCGAAAAGACTCGCGCTGCCAGTGAAGCGCTCTCGCAGGCAGTGGAGGTCCGAGGACGCGCGGCACGCTGGCTTCTGGGCGAGCGCTTGCCGGATTGGGATCTGGGTGTTGTAGTGGTCAGCGAAGGTCATTCAACTATCGAGCCGCTCTGGCACGGCGTCGATCCCGATCATCCTCTTCACACGATTGAATCCGCAGTTGCGGCGGCAGCCGGATTGCTAAAGGTCTACGAAGCCATAGACCGGCTGATCGGAGATCTGGCGGAAGCGTTTCCCGACGCCACTATGATGGCTGTGGCCATGCACGGCATGGGGCCAAACGATAGTGATGTCGCAGCCATGGCGCTCCTACCTGAGTTCCTCTACCGCTCCGCCTTCGGCGGTCCGTACATGCGCGGCCTTTCGTATCCAAGTTCCATGCCCGACGGTACGCCGCTTCTCGACGAAAACGCTTTTTGGGACACCGTTATGCTGGGTGCCGTACCCAAATACCAGCCGCCGGCCAGATTTTCGGACCATCTGCGGAACGGGATCGCTAAATTCACCGGGCGCCATATTTTCAACGGGGGCCGCTCAAACTCATCGGCAATCGAGTGGATGCCGGCGGCGCGCTACTCCCAATTTTGGTCTCGAATGCCGGCCTTCGCGCTTCCGGCGTTTTACGATGGCCGCATTCGATTCAATGTCGCGGGACGCGAGGCGCAGGGAATTGTTCCGCTCCGGGATTATGAAATGGCTTGTAACCAGATGATCGAATCGCTGAA
>PLJR01000052.1 GCA_003140295.1 Acidobacteriota bacterium | reverse complement strand
GTGTAGTAACGATGGCCATTCATGTTAAACGGCTTGTAGAAGGTTTCGGCGGTCTCATCGTGGTTCCCGAGTGAGGCATAAAATTTTACGCCGGCGTCGATCAACGATTTGTAAGGCGTCCCAAACTTTCGATCAAAATCCTTGGGTGACTTACCACCGTAAATGTTATCCCCCAGGGTAATAACGAAATCGAAAGGAAATTTCTGGCGAAGGCGGGCCATGGTTTCCGCAACTTCATATTGGGCCGGGTCGCCCGTGCCCATGTCTCCGATTACTGCAAAACGGACGGACCCCGACTTCAGTGGGAGCGTGGAATTCTGGGCCCACAACGGGCCTGCCAGCGAGAAGAGTGTGACGATGATCGCAGCAAGTAGCGCTTTTCGCATGTCTGACCTCATGCAGCGGGACCCGCCGCCGGCAGCGCGCTGGGTATAAAATCGATCACCATTCGAGCTCTAACATCGTATAAGACGAAAGCCCGACCGATAATTCGGTACTCAATTCCCTGCGGCAGCTTCGGCAATTTCAGTAACAAGGTGGGAGGAACGGTCGTATGCGGGAGGGCCCGCGGGTACACTTGATTGACGTGCACCGGCAGGTCGACCGGCTCCCCCTGCCGAATTGTTTGGCGGGCCTCATGGCCCTGTGGGCCACGAAACTCCTCGCGGATTTGCTGCAGGAACTGAGCACTGATCTCTTTGGTGAAGATGTCACCTTGCCTGGCATTCTTCCGCGCATCCAAAATTTTGGCGGACAGGCTCTTCTCATGGTCGGCCAACTTCTCGGGCTGATCTGTAGGCTTGAGCTTGGGAAGCGTAGCTTCGAGGCCGGACCGCAGCTTAATATAGGCGTTTACACGCCCCAGGAAGTCTTCGAAGGCGGCTTTTGTGCCAGCGTCAGTGGTCTGAGTCTGCGCTCCCGGTGCCCGGGGCGTCGCCGTTAGCCTTGCCCCACCACGAGCCGGGAAGATCGTCAGGAGTGCGGCGGCGCATATGATCCGCTTGCCCTGAAACCAATGTGGCTGCCGTTCTTGACCCATTGCTACCTTTGTTATCCCACTGCTTTCTATTACCCCACTGCGGGGAGCGTACGTCAGACAGCATCGTCAGACGGCGAAGTTTCGACGACCTCTTTCATGGCTTCCTTAACCGCTTTTTTGACCACTTTTTTGACCGCTTGCTTCACTCTCTTGTCGGCAAAAGCCTCTTGACCAGCCGCCGCGACCGCCTTTTTCACTGCTTTTTTCACGCTCGTCGCCAAAGGGGGCATTTCTTTAATGGCCAGCTTAACGGCCTTTTGCATGTTTCGGTTGCCATCGGGGGAGGTCTCGACCCGCTCCACGCTAGACTCTGAAGGAATCCAATCGAGCTCAAACGTCGCTATCAGCCGGCGAATAACGGCTGGGTCGCGCACGATCAAGCCGACTTCCCGCCGCGAATCCAGCTCCAGCTTGCGCAGGCTTTGACTGCCCACGAAAGCCTGATGGCGGTCGCGGATAATCGTGCGGGTATGAAGCCTCATAGTCGAGAGCTTTTGCGAAGCGAGCCCTTTTCCGCGTTGACTCACTCGGCCAATAATTTTGATGTCCACGCCAGCCTTCGCGCGCTCGTTCAAGACGCGCAGCATTTCGGTATCGGCAATTTCGGGGTCGTAAATGAGCAGCTCCTTTTTCGCTTTCTTGATGAACGATCCGAGTTCCTTGCGGGCGTTCGCGGGGCTCACTATGAAGGTGGGCAGCCCGGCGGTATAAGGCTGGCGGGTGGTGTCGGCTTCGAAAAGCTTCACAGCTTCCTGAACGAACCGGTGGTTGCGAGTCACTATGCCGAAACCGCGGCTATGTTCCATATCGAGGGCGGTGTAATTAAAAGAGAGGACATACAAAACGTGGCGATCGATGATCATCATCTTGTCGTGATAGCGCACCAGATCGTTTGACGTGCGTGCCACCGTCACACCGGCGTCGAGAAACCGCATCTCCAATTGCCGCAGGTTCTGCTCGCCGCCGCGATTGGCGCAAGCGATTAGCGCGTGAACAAAAACTCCGCGGCCGACGGCGGCCTTCAAGGCCGCTTCGATTTCCTTTCGATCAAAACGAAAAATAACGATTTCGATGCTTTTTTTGGCGCCCTTGATGGCGGATACAATCGGGGTAATGTGATCGTCCGGTTGGATGAGTAGTTTCAATTCAGTCGGCTCTGGCCTGTGGCCCTGATTCGGCGAGCGCCGCCCCGTGCCGAATCCAAACTGCAACGATGTCACGAGCCTACGGTGTCCAGCGGCAAAAATCAATCGGGCGAAACCGTCTATAGCACCTCACTGTCAACCTTGGATTGCTTTGCCCATCGTCCCGTATTAGGTTGTTTCAGGTGAAAAAGGGAGGGTTGATGCGGCGTGCCGCCCTGTTTCTGCTGTCTCTAGGTTTGACCACGGGCATTCTTGGCGGAGCAGCATCGCGCGCTCAAGACGACAAGCCCACGAAAAGCAAGGCCTCCAAAAAAAAGGAAAGGGCGGCCGCCGCGGCCGATCTGCCGGCTGTGTTATGGCGCGATCCGGGCGATATTGCAGCGCGCGACTTGATATATGGCATGGGCGGAAAAGAGCATGCGCCGGCAGAAAACGCGCAATACAAATTCGTCAAAGAGGACTTGAATGGGACTTCGACGAAATTTTACATAGAGGACAGCCAGGGCGTGCAGTGGCTGCTGAAAATAGGCGAGGAGGCCAAGCCCGAAACCGCTGCGACGCACCTCGTGTGGTCCATGGGCTACCTGACCGATGAGGACTATTACTTGCCGCAGATACACGTGACGGATATTCCTCATCTGAAGCGCGGCAATAAAGAGATTCCCGCCGACGGAACTATTGCCTCAGTGCGCTTAAAGCGCCAGGACAAGGGCGAGAAAAAAATCGGGAACTGGAGCTGGTTTGACAACCCTTTCGTGAATACCAGGGAGCTCGACGGTTTGCGGGTGATGATGGCGCTGATCGATAACTGGGATTTAAAAGCGGATAATAACAAGATCTATACTGAGAAGGACATGGAAAAGCGGTATGTGGCCAGCGATGAGGGCGCCAGCTTCGGACGGACCGGAGGGGTCAGCACACGCTCGAAGGGAAACCTCAAAGGCTATGAAGAAGCGAAATTCATCGATCGTGTAGATGTGGACCATGTGGACTTTGTGATGGCCACGAGGCCCCTGCCGCTGTTCGCCCCCTTCGAACTGCCGAATTACGTGAGTCGCAGCAAGCTCGAGGGCGTCACCAAGCATATTCCGCGCGTGAATGCCAAGTGGATCGGTGAGCAACTTTCGCGCCTGACCACGAAGCAGGTGGGCGACGCGTTTCGGTCCGCGGGGTTTTCAGATGAAGAGGTCGAAGGGTACACCCGGGCCGTGATGGCGCGAATTGCGCAGTTGAACGCGCTTTAGGCCATCGCGGTTCTGCCGCCTCTAATCGGCGGGCTTGGGCTCGGATGCGGCTTCGCTGGCGGCATAGAACTCCGCGTAAACACCGTCTGCGGCCATTAATTGATCGTGGGTTCCCCGCTCGACTACCGTGCAATCCTTAACCAC
>PLJR01000147.1:9136-14502 GCA_003140295.1 Acidobacteriota bacterium | reverse complement strand
TCGCCCTAAAGCCTGATGTTCAACCCAAGTCCAGATCACAATTAAAGAACTTTTCCTATGAAAACTAAAAACGCCCTTTGCGGTTTTGCCATGGCGATCGTCTTGCAATTGGGTGTGCTGGCCGGTTCCGCCCAGACCAACATTTACCTGTTCAGCGGGTCGGAGACGAATATCACTCTGCCGCCCGGCACTTACATCATCACGGCCTACGGCGCTCCGGGCGGCGGGTTCATCTACGAGACGGGCGGTGTCTGGGGCTATGTCTTGGGCGGCCTCGGAGCCGAAATGAGTGCCGAATTTAACTTCTCAGCGTCCACGAACCTCATTCTCCTGGTGGGCGGCCGCGGCGACACCGCTGCAACGGTGTATAACTACAACGGCGGGGGCGGAGGAGGCGGCAGCTTCGTTGTCCAAGGCAGCACACCGTTGGTCGTCGCCGGCGGGGGCGGGGGCCAGGCCGTCTACGCTCTCAACAGCTTTTACGCCATTGGCGGCAACGCCACCATCACCACCAACGGCAGCGCCGGCGGCGGCAACGCTGGCGGCAGCGGGGGCGGGGGCGGGTCACGCGGCGGCGCGCCCGGGCGTCAAGCGCCGCAGTCACAAGACCAACGCCGTAATTTCTCGGAGCAGCCGGGCCACCCAAATGCACCGCACGTTGACGCTAGATCCGATCGGTGGGTGGGCCACGATACCGGGCGGAACGACGGCAACTATCACCTTGATCAACCGTGGGCGCACGGGCATTTCCCGGGCACTATTGGCCCGCGTTTTGTCTACCGCTTGCACGGCGGGAATAGGGACCGGTTCGAGTTTGGGGGCTTCTACTTTGGTGTGGCCCCGTACGATTACGATTACGTCGGCGACTGGCTCTGGGATACCGATGACATCGTCATCTACGACGACCCCGATCATCCCGGCTGGTACTTAGCGTATAACACCCGTCTGGGTACTTATGCGCATGTGCAGTACCTGGGCCCGGGTTAGCGTCATGGGAGCTCCTGTAACCGAGGCGCCCGAGCGGTTCTTCGCAAACGCGAGTCGGCTGCGACCGGGGCGCATCCGTCTTGCTTTTCAAGCCGCCCGCCTGCGCTTTCTATCAGATTAACCGACCATGCACTGGCTGTTCCACACCCATAGGAATATGGCGCTCACTATCGTGCGCGTGATGCTGGGAGTGGTGTTTATCCCTCACGGTGCGCAGAAAATGCTGGGATGGTACGGCGGTCCCGGCTTTGCCATGACCATGTATTTCTTCGAGCACCGGGGAATCCCCATGGTATTCGCTTTCCTGGCAATCGCGGCGGAGTTTTTTGGCGCCCTCGGACTGCTTCTCGGCTTTCTCACGCGCGTTGCCGCCTTCGGAATCTTTGTGAACATGATCGTGGCCATTGCCACGGTTAATTTCCGCAACGGCATGTTCATGAACTGGACCGGAAAGCAAGGTGGCGAGGGCTTCGAATTTCACCTTCTCGTCATCGCCATCGCCGCCGCCCTGATGCTGAAAGGTGCTGGAGCTTTCTCGGTCGACCGGGCTATCGACGCGAGGGCACATGAAGGCCCGCACGCACGCAGGTAGATAGCAGTCTAATCTCGGGACGCCGGCGATCTAGGCAATCCTTTTCCCGTGATAAGCGCACGTCCGCACCGGAATTGACCTGGGAATCCAAATACGAAGCGCACAGCCGCCTTCCCAGCCGCACCGAACGGCACACTCACTAATCAATCCCAAAATCCCGGCGTGAGCTACAATTACAACCGGAGGAGTGGCCGAGTGGTTGAAGGCGCCGGTCTTGAAAACCGTTAGACCCGCAAGGGTCTCGGGGGTTCGAATCCCCCCTCCTCCGCCAGCCAGTCTGTTGCTTTTTATTCCCCCGAGTACATTGGGACGAAATGTCGCTTTTCCCGCGCGCAATGCGGCAATTTGCGATCCTGCAGGCTCGCGTGATTCCCTCTGGTGCCGAGAAACAGTCGGAACCGGTGCAATTTTCTTCGGCCCGGTAGCGAGTAGTGGCTTTCGTGAACACGAAAGCAATCGCTGGTTCGCATTGACTGCGCGTTGCCCAGCCAGTCTTTAATTCTCTCCTCCCTTTTTTTCAGCTGATTATCATCTCGCGCCGTACGGCTCCTTGTCGCCTTCGATTTAGTGCTGTGTTCTAATTATGTAGGAATGTCCTTCCGAATTGGACTTGCCGGCCTTGCCCTGATTTTCTCGGCGCTTGCTCACGCTCAAGCAGACTCAATGAGCAGGCGGGTGCTGGTTGTATACAACCCCCATTCCCGTGAATCGAAGAAAGTCGCCGACTATTACGCGCAGAGAAGAGCAATTCCGCCTGCGAACCTTTGCCGAATCAGCGCACCACAGCCTGAGAATGATGCGGGCTTCGTTTCCGTTCCCTGGGATCAATTCGATTCTTTGGTGAAGAATCCCATCCGGAGATGTCTGAAGCAAGCCGGTCAAGAAGAAATCCTTTATATTGTGTTCTGCTTTCAGACCCCTTACAGGCTCTCCTCCGTGCCCTCCGGCTATGGCGTATCGGTAGATCAATATGTTGAAGATATTTGGGAGGAACTTGGCCCTTCTTCTCGTGTGCTTAATCCTTATTACGCTGAGGCGGCAAGTCGGGCTGGCATTTATCGGCCATTCCTCTCCCTCGCAGACTACCGGAAGGTTCCCGCAGCGAAGCTCCTCTACTCCGTCTGGCGGCTGGACGCAGCATCAGCTTCGCTTGCGATGGGGCTGGTGGACAAAGCGATCCAAGCCGAGAGGGAGGGACTCGCGGGCCAGGCTTGCATCGATCGGCGTTTCGGAGGCATGAACGCAATTGAAGATATTGGATATGGAGCTGGGGACTGGGATCTTCATCAAGCCGCTGAAATGTTGAAGCGGGCAGGTGTTCCAGTTGTGGAGGATGCAGGGGGCGAAGAGTTTGGCACAGCACCGGCTCCATTACGTTGTGACGGCGCGATCTTTTATGCAGGGTGGTACTCGCTAAACCACTACAACGACGCCTTCTCGTGGAAGCCCGGCGCGATCGGGGTACACCTCGATAGCGCCTCGGCTGCGGACCCTCGCGGGGGAGCAAACTGGGCGGCGAACGCTATCAAGAAGGGAATCACGATAACCAGTGGGGCGCTTGACGAGCCAGATCTTGAGGGGCTGCCACACGTAGATGGCATCGTCCATGATTTCCTGGCCGGCGCCAATGTTGGCGACGCCTTTCTGCGTAATACGGCCTGGCTGAGGTGGATGATTATTAATATCGGTGATCCCCTCTATCGCCCCGAGTTCGCAGGATCGCATTAGGGGCCGTACTTGCTCCAACGCCGGATCGCCAGTTGCGGACACGATCGAGAAGATCGAATTGACCGGAGACCATCGGTTCGAATCTCATCATCTCTGCGCGCAGTCTGTCCACTTTCTCCGGTGTCATGATTCTCTGTTTGCGCATTTCGCCGAAATCCGCACTTTTCCAGCCTAAAAAGCGCGAAAGTGTAGCGAAACGCCACTCCAGTTCGAATCCAATCCGCTCCGCCAGCCAGGCTGTTGCTTTTTATTCTCCTGAGTACCTTGGGTCCAAACAACGCTTTTCCCGCGGATACTGCGGCATTTTGCGATGCTGCAGGCTGGAGCGATTCTCTCTGGTGCGGAGAAATGGGCGGAATCAGGTGGAATTTCTCCGGATGGGTGGCGAGTAGTGGCTTTCGTGAAAACGAAGTCAATCGGTGGTTCGCCGTTACTGCGCCTGCCAGCCTCCCTTTACATCTATTCTCCTCGCTATTTTGGCCAATTCCCGCACGCGATCGGCGCGCCTGACTCGACCCGTAGTTGTGACTACCCCAGGCACATTTGCCTGCTATAATGCCGCGTCGTCTGGCCCCTTACTCAACCTATCATTGCAGGCCACGATGTCATTGTTCAGCGATGTTCGTTTCGGACTTCGGACCCTCGCCAGGAATCCTGTCTTCACGCTCGTCGCAGTAATAGCGTTGTCCCTGGGCATTGGAGCGAATGCCGTGGTGTTCACGCTCACGAACACGGTCCTCCTCAAAGGGTTTCCCTTCGACAAAAACGATCGCATTTTGTACCTGGGATCGCGCAATGTAACCCGCAGCGATCAGTTCGGGCTCGTCTCCTATGCCGACTTTCGCGACTGGCGAACCCAGGCAAAATCATTTGTAGGAATCGCCGCCACCAGTGGCGCTCAGATCAATTTGACCGATGACAAAGGACTGCCGGAAACCCACCGCGCCGCCCAAATGAGCGCCAACAGCTTCTATCTGATCGGGCAAAAACCCCTGATCGGCCGCGATTTTACGTCAGCCGACGAAGCTGTCGGCGCGCCTCAGGTCATGATCCTCACCTACGGTCTCTGGGAGAGGCGCTATGGAAAAGACGCAAACATCATTGGCCGCATCGTCAAGCTGAATGGAACTCCGACAAGCATTGTTGGAGTTATGCCCAAGGGCATCACTTTCCCATTCGATGGCGATTTGTGGTTTCCGCTCGTTCCCACTGCCGACTCGGAGAAACGGGAACTGCGTGACCTGATCGCCTTCGGGCGGCTGACCGATGGTGCCACCCTCGAGTCGGCCCGAGCCGAAATGCAGACGATAGGCCACAACTTAGCCATGGCCTATCCGGTGACAAACCAAAATTTTGCTCCCGTTGTGTGGACCTACAATCGATTTTATGTCGGTACCGAGATTACAACCATATTCCTGGCCATGCTGGTCGCCGTAAGCTTTGTCTTGCTGATCGCGTGCGCCAACGTCGCAAATCTGCTGCTGGCGCGCGCGGTGTCGCGTTCGCGCGAGATCTCCATCCGAATAGCGGTCGGCGCTACCCGCTGGCGGCTGATTAGGCAACTTCTAATCGAGAGCGTCATTATCGCCGCTGCTGGCGGTGCGCTCGGATGGCTTCTGGGGCTTTGGGGTGTGCATATCTTTGACGTCGTCACCACGCCTTTTGGCAAGCCGAGCTGGATGATTTTCTCCATGGACTACCGCGTATTTGCCTATTTGGCCGCCATCTCGTTCGGCTCGAGTCTCTTATTCGGTTTGGCCCCGGCGCTGCGCTTGTCCAAACTAGACGTGCTGTCCGGCCTTAAGGACGGCGGCCGCGGCTCAAGCGAGGGCCATCATTCTAGGCGCCTGTCGAGCCTGCTCGTAATTGGTGAGATGGCGCTGGCGATTGTCCTGCTTGCCGGAGCGGGCCTGATGATTCGCAGTTTCCTGAATGTCTATCGAGCCTCGCTAGGTGTAAACACCACCAAAAACGTGCTCACTTTGCGTCTCATCCTTCCGCAAGCAAAGTATTCACATCCGAACGATCAGGTCTTTTTTCATGAACGCTTGAAGACCAG
>PLJR01000147.1:0-9125 GCA_003140295.1 Acidobacteriota bacterium | reverse complement strand
GTGGTGATCACTGCCGATTATTTCCACGTTATGGGCGTGGCCGCATTGCAGGGCCGGTTCTTCACCAACTCCGATGGCGTCGCAGGGCCGCAGGTGGCAATCGTGAACCAGCGCTTCGCCGCCAAGTTCTGGCCCGGAGAAGATCCGATGGGTAAGCGCCTCCGGCTCTTCAGCGGGGCGACCGCACAACCCTGGCTTACGGTTGTGGGCGTAGTGCCCAACATCGTGCAAAACGATATAGCTCCTCGCCAGATTGACCCGTTAATCTATCTCCCTTATCGCGAAAGGCCCCAGGCGGACATGGCCGTCGTGGCCCTCACCCGAGTCCCTCCGGTAACCCTCGGAACTGCATTCCGTCGCGAAATTCAATCGATTGATCCGGACTTGCCCATCTATAACCTCTGGACAATGCAACAGCGGCTGGAGCGAAACTACTGGTTCTATCGAGCCATGGGCGTGTTGTTCGTGGTATTTGCCGGGATTGCTCTAATGCTCGCATCCATAGGGCTCTATGCCGTGATGGCCCACTCGGTAGGTCAGCGCACCCAGGAGATGGGCCTTCGCATGGCTCTGGGCGCCACGGCCCGCAATCTTCTTCGTCTCGTATTCGTGACTGGCATGCGCCAAGTGGCCATTGGTCTGGCGATCGGTGCGCTTGCCTCATTTGCGATGATGCGCGTTCTTAAGTCGGCCCTGGTCGAAGTCTCCCCGGCCGACCCCGCTACATTTGTGATCGCCACCGCGATGCTGGTATTGGCCGCTACGCTAGGCTGTTACATCCCCGCGCGCCGCGCCATGCGCGTGGATCCTCTGGTGGCCTTGCGGCACGAATGACGCTTCGCGAAATTTAAGGTTTGATCGTTTCCTTCGCGCTTCTCACGCGTCTCATGGCCCACGAGATTTGGGCTGTTTCTGCAACCGATCCTGTGACCTTGGCCGTGGTTGTTGCGGTCGTTGTGGTAGTCGGCGTTGCAGCTTGTCTGTTGCCCGCTCGCAAGGCTGCCTGCGTCGACCCTCTGGTGTAACCAGTCCGCGCGAAACTTACGTATGGCAAACGTGCGAGAGGGCCAATTGTGAGCCGTTAAACTTAGGGTTTGGCGGGACTGCCTGGACGGATGTTTCCGTCGCGGACTACATCGCGAGCCGAGGCGATTGGAATATATTGGTCCTGATGCTTGGCACGAACTCATTCGGCGGAGGCGACGCAACGGGGAATCGGGAGACGCTAGCGCAGTATCGGGACAAGTACGGTGCGTTTCTTGATGCCATTCGCGCGAAACATCCCGCTAATCCGATTCTGTGCATTACCCCGATTCTGACTCGCCAGGACATCCTCCACCAGAAAAACAAGAGTGGGGACTTGCCTCAAGATTATCGCAACGCCATTCAGCAAATCGTTGACCAACGGCAGCAGCGGGATCACAACCTCTATTTTCTAGACGGCTTAAAGCTAATTAACGATCGCTCTATCTTATGGTGATTGACCAGGTCCATCCGAATGAGGCAGGTTCCTTGAGGATGGCCGAAGGAATCGCGGGAGTGCTGAAACCAATTCTCGCGAATGTGAATGTAGAAGTGACCAGGGCTCCCAAGTGACCAGGTGCCGATCGGGCTGCCGGACCCATTTGATAAGTAAAGGCTGTGATAGATTGAAGGGCGTCACACCGCCGGTGGGCGACGGTGACCGGATGTATCAGCCATCGTGTATGTCAGTCCAGCCTCATCGAAACGCTTGTAGCGCGGGTTGCACCCAGCGCAGCAGAAGATTCGAAATTCCGGGCACTTGTGATCCCAGAATCGTGAGGACAGGAACCATTCCATATTTGACAAGATTCAAGTAGAACCCTGCCCCAAGCTTTCCTGGCTTAGTATCATTCAGCCGACTAAGCAACGCATCACGTTCCATCTGGGCTAAGACAAGAACTACACCTCCTCCCAATACGGCAATCAGCGCAATAAACGACCAATCAATGGCCCTATCGGCGCGGAAGGCATATGTGTGCAGTGCGACGAAGAGAAGACAAAATGCAATGACCATGAAGAAGAGGAGGTTACGCAATTCACTGACGACATACCGGATGTAAGCATAGAACCGGAGTGCGACCAAATCCTCTGCGAGCACAAACTTGCGATCTGCGGGATCAATTTGTTCCACTTTTCCGAGAGAGTTTGAAAAGCCACGTTTCCAATATTCGGGAAGAAGAAATGTGACGAGTTCTTGAATGATAGCGGTCATCGCGTCCCTAGAATCATGCAGTCGTTTCTTTTGATCTTTCGAAGAAGTACTCGGCTTTAACGTTGCTCTGTCCTCGCTGGGAATGGTTCCAGACGGGATCTCGGTAGGAATCGGGGCTTTATCCCCCGTCAGGTGACTGCCATCCGGAACGACGCCAACCGTGACGGACCCCCTGCCACCGACTGCCTGGGCCATGGCCACTTCCGGTACGGCGTCGCGAGGGGACTCCGCCCGTAACGGTTCTTGCCGGTCGACTGCGCCAAAATGCGTCCAGGCTGAAACGCACGACAAAAATCTTTCTTGTGCGCGCGGACTGATAAAATTATGGTCAATATGGGTGAGCGCACGGAAAGTATCCACCCCCTGACAAACGGGCAGGAACGAACCATCGGAGATGGTCCATCGCCAAATAGGTAGCGAACTTTCGCGTGGAAGGCGATTGAACGCCGTGCGTAGCGGAAGTTTCTCGAGATTTTGAAGGATGTTGCGCAATCCACGCCAGACCGCAATGAAACGGAACCAATTGATCCACAGCAGAAAGAAAGCGAATATAAAACAGCCCACTGCAAAATCATGTACCTGCGTCACTTCTAACATGTCCATCGTTGACCAAGGGCGAAAGGCAAGCACCGCCAGGGTAGCCACGCACAAAACGATGTACCTCCAGACAGTTCCTGGGATGTCCACCATCCATTTATCGATACCTTTCACATTCTTCGCGAACTCGCATGGGAAAGTATCGTCCAAGGTCAATTCTGGAATATCGACTGTCCCGTATTCCCACAGCGCGAGTCGCCGCAAATACACCCAGATACCCAAATAGCAGATGCCCAGCAAGAAAACAATTGGCACAGAGGGAGCAACGCCGCTCGCAAGGTTGAGATCGCGGAAGTGAAAAAAGGCGTTGGCGAAATTGGCCTCCAAAACGACCCAGGTCCAAATAGCAAGGGCAGTTAGAAGGATCGCGACAAACGGAATGCCCACGGGCAAAAGTTTGCCAATATTGACCACTCCATTGTGGGCGAACTTCTCTCCCTTTCTGAATGCGATCGAAGGACGCACCACCGAATCGAAGAGCCGCCAGGCGGCCGCCATTCCCAGGATCAATATGTTAAGAAGGACACCGATTGCGAGCAGATGGTAAGTGCTGATCGAAACTCCAAAAGGACTGATTGTATAGTCCACGCTGCGAAAAAAGAGGAAGCTCGAGCCGGCAACCAAACTGGCCAGCGTGATCATCAGAATTGCGGATGCTTGGCATAAACCTTTGACTGCCGTAATGCTGTCCGTCTTGTCAGTGAAGTCGAATTCGTCCTTTAATCGAGTAGGAGCTAGGCTGCTAAACGTGGATGCTGCCGCGTGGTACAGGCCGATCATGGCAATCAGAAGCCAAAACAAGATGCTGAGATAAGGAGGCTTTCCGACGTCAAGGGAGTGAAGGGCAAATCGGTTTTGCGGAACTGGCAACTGGTGGGCAAGTAATGTGACCGGGAAATAGCCCGCTGTTCCAGTGGCACCCACCCAGAGTGGCGGTTTTGAATCTTTCGCTTTTGAAGCTAGCTCCTTAGGTCGTGGAGTTCCCGCCGGCCAATCGCTTTCCAACAGTGCCGGCCGGTCTTGATATACCTGCGCGTCCTCCAGAACCCTTACGATAGCATTGTATTCGGACTCCTGGGACGCGCTAGGTAATGTGACCATGTGGCCGCCGGAACGTCCCGTCGTCCATAGCTGGTTTTGTTGAATCAGGGGATAGTTACTTATGGTCAAGATGCCGTTAAGGGAGCCCGCGTCAGACAGCCGAAGGAAGAGCAAATCTGGATCCCGAACGAAGAGTCTGACATCAGGAGCGGACTGTCTGAAGGAACGAATAAGGAAGGCCACATCCCAAGGATCCGTTGCAAGAATGCCCAGGACTTTTATACCGTGCCTTTGGATCGCGACCGCCAGGCTGGTCAAAACCGCATCCTCGGAAAACGGGGTCTGCGCTCCTCCGTAGCTTGGAGTACTATCTCCGCTGTTGTCGTGTGAATCCTGCCAGTCCAATTCTAATTGGATCTGTCCCGCCGTCGTCGCCGCAGTTGCGGGCTGTCTTACCTGCGCTCCGTACGCGTTACGCAACCTCGAGATCTCACGTGGAAAGTTGAGAAGCAGCAATTCAGGGAAGGTCGGTATCCCTTGGGCGCCATACGTCGTTCCCTCTTCGGACAGGAGCGCGATTTCGCGCGGCTTGTACCCGTACGTTTTAAGTGCTTCCACGAGATACTGGATGGCTTCTTTGTCGGGTAGCTGCAACAATGAGAGGCAATCGTCCGAACTATCGGAAGCGGCCTCCTGGCAGTCAGGGAGATGACTTGAGGCATTCGTGACTGACCCACTAAACGCGTGGATGTATCGCGGCCCAGGCTCGGTATGTTTTTTCAATTCCAACATTAACTCGGACAGTGAAGCAACCGAGCCGGAATAGGTAGGCCCGGCAAAGCGGAGAACTGCGGACGCGGGCATCATCTCCAGAGCCTTAAAGAACACCTGTCGATCCAAACCAGTTGTGGGCGACTCTGGAATGAGGAAGAAAACCAAGTATTTCGCGGCCTCGGGCGCGGCGTCGCCGCCTTCGGTCTTTTTGAAAATCAAGACACCGGGATAGGCTGCATCGGATGTTTCTTTCGTCGCCTGAGGCTGCTGAGTTTTCGTTGAATTTTGCGAAGCGCTGAACTGAGATGACGGCCAAGGTAGAGCTTGCGAGTGCAGCGAATAAGAAGCGTTGGCTGCGGCGGCTTGAATCGCGTCGATGGTACGGTCCAAGACAAATCCCAAGTGGGTATGAATGGGGTCAGGTACAGAAGCAATAATCGGAAGTATCGCGGATTTTTCGCTGCCTAGACAGCTCGCAATGAAGGCTTGATCTTTTAGCGCATTCCAACTTCGTGCAGCTGTCAGGGAGTCCAAGTCATAGCCGGGGTTGAGCCTGCAGATGGCATCCAATTCGGAAGGCAAAACAGTGGGTTTCTCGGATGCCTGGGGCTGGAGTTCCTGTTTTCCCTGTCCGATGGTTGTCAGAGCGTTAGCGCAGACTTGCGGACTTATGCGGATTCCTAAGAACACCGCGAGTAGTCCGATTACATAGATTGCAGATTGCCGCATTTCCGACCTCCAATGCATCGACTCGTCAGTGAGCGCATAGTGCCCTTGGCAAGGGCTCTGGCTCCCAAGTCCGGCTCACGGATATCTAGAACCATAGGATATTACTAAAGGGTCTACTTACTCCGACGTCACGCTTGTCAAATACAAACTGACCGGCGTTCAGCCGAATGAACGGCTCATTCTGACACCGTAAGAAAAGAGTCTAGATCTCAACTATGGAACTACGCCTGTTGTTCAGACAACTGAACAGCGAGAGCTGGGTCTCCGATATCTCCTAGAAATGGCAAATATGCGAGTAGTTCCTTCTCTACGAGAATCTCTGAAGGGACCGGACAGTCGGCGGTTAGTCCTTCGAGGGCTCCTCTGCGCTTTTCTCGCGTGGCTTCACGGTTGAACGAACCACGATGAATTTGTTTAATAGGTCAAACCAAAATGGTGCGCCTAGAGAGACGGCAAATGCAGTTAGTAGCCAGCCGCAAATAGACTGTAAAATAAATAGATAGTCTAACTTCTTCACCCTGTCCCAGTTAGTGCTGCCCCAGCCGACCGGCAGATTATATTTGCTCAGTTCTTCAATTCGAGTCTGCAAGCGATATTGCTCCAATGATTCGGTGGACAGGCCAGAAGTCTGTGAATAACCCTGAGCGGAAGCCACCAACGCATCGCGCTGAGCCTTATGAACCCACAAATCATTTGCCAAACTTAATGAGTTGACGTTCATTAAAATGGCCACACAGACCCCTAATACGAGAATGATTAGCTGCGCCCGGCGCTTGTACCAGCCCGATACGCGATCCATTGAGCTGTTAAACCACGCCTCAATACCGTTGCGCACCTCTGTGGCATTGTTTCCGGCCGAATCGATGATTGCGGTCAAGGCCCGCTCGACGCTGTTATTTCGCAACGACCCTACGGCGCTGCGAAGCGGCTGCAGGGCGTCCGCCGGAGAGGTATTGAGTGTCGCTCCAGCGGCCCCGGATGTTACGTTCGCGTCGCCAGGTAGAATAATATCCATAAGAGCGACCGCGAAATTCCGAGCTGGTATGTAAGAAGGCAAATTAACCTTGCTGCCGCTGGGATCATATTGTCCTTTAAAGAGCCCACTTATCAATCCATGATCGTACAGTTTTTGTACCAAGCCCGACCCAGTGGAATCATTCAATAGTTCTCTCAAGCCGCGTTCAAGATCCTTCGCACGATTTTTTGCAAAGTGCTCTATAGTTTCATTCATGGCTGAACAGAGCAGGCTAAGCAGCAAATAAACAAAGATCATCCCGATTACAACGTCCAAAAGTTCAAATCCTACCATCTAGCCCTCCTGAGCCAGACGAATGTACCCTGCCACAGAGACGCTACGCGGAGGCTTGCGGCAACGCGAAATCCCTGGAACCGCCGGCGGTCATTACACGTAAAACTTTCTGTTGTTGGTCTTGGATCAATTCAAGTTGTTGTATATTCAGCCAGATCACTTTGTGTGCGGCGACTCCCTGAATATTACTTATTCTTGGCAAACTACTATCGTTGGTAAATTCAAACGTTATAACTTCTTGCAACCTTATACGAGTGCCGCGAACATCTGTCTCCAGTTGTTGAGCCCTGGCCACAACTACCTTATTTTCAATTTTCGAGATGTCTCGTACGCCGGAAAGAATTGATGCCCACGGCTCCGCTGGCGCGATGTGCGAATCTGCCAATGCCTGCCGCAAGGTATCACCGGATATTGTGAAATTCTCGCTAAGACTACTTACAATCATTATTCCCGTGAAAATTGGATCGGCTGCGCCACCTTGGGCCTTGGAGATAATCGCTTTCACCTCCTCCACGGTGGCGTGATTTTCGCTTGCATTATTCCCTGGTCCTGCGTTGGGCTGCGAATCAGATGGCGACATAGGGTCATTTCCTTTCGGCTGAGTCTCTTTCCCTCGTCTCTCCCCGGGTCTGTAGTCAGCGCAGATTATACTTTTCCTCGTTTGCGATTCAATCCTTTCCCGTCGACGCGTCCTGGTTCAAAGCCCCAAGAGGGGGGAGTCGCTCCCGCTCGCGGAACGCAGCGGAGATACAGAATTGCAAACAGTCGCACGAACGCGCGCTCCTGAAAATCGCTTGACAGCCCCAATTACCGTACGGTAGGTTCATCGCCCAGCTCTCACTGTGTCGTATTCGTTTCGAATATCTTGACGATTTGGTGTCAAAAATTTGCCCCGGATATCCGTTCAATTTGTCGGAGGATTGGTGTATCCACGCCTCAACAGAAACTTCAAAACCAGGCATTCTGGCTCTTGCAGTCAACGTGAGGAACTTCGATGCCAGCGGGATTAGATGAATTAAAGCACATCGTCGTTTTGATGATGGAGAATCGGTCGTTCGATCATATGCTTGGAGGACTGTGGGCACAGGATTCTCGCATCGCGGGTCTAAGCGGCAAAGAATCAAATCCTGACACGAACGGCAAACCTGCGCCGGTCCGCGCCATGGCAACGTTCCAGGGCCAACTTGATCCCGACCCCGATCATCACTTTCCTGCCGTTAATAAGCAGCTGTTTTTTCCAGCCGCCGGTCCGCCAGGCACACCTTCAATGCAGGGTTTCGTCCAGAGTTATTTTGATCAGCAACGAAATGTTGGCCAGTCTCAAAAAATTATGTACTACTTCCGCCCGGAAAAGCTGCCCGTGTTAACCACGCTCGCGCGCCAGTTCGCGGTCTTTAACGGCTGGTTTTGCTCCATCCCGGGCCCCACCACTTGTAATCGCGCGTTCGCACATTATGGGACTTCATTCGGACAGGTAAGCCTGGACATTTTCTATTGGAAGGGTCCCTATCTGAGCATATACGAGCGCATGCTTCAGGCCGGCCACACCGCGAAAATCTATTATTACGATCAGCAAAGCTCCACAATTGAAATTGTCAATTTACTCCGGAACCAACCACAGATATTCGCAACTTACGATCAATTCCTAGACGACTGCAAATCCGGAATTCTACCCGATTACAGTTTTGTGGAACCCAACTATAGCGACCATGAGGGACCCGGCGGCGGAGAAGAATTGGCATCGGACCAGCATCCTGATCATAATGTTCAAGCCGGCGAAATTTTTATTGCCTCGGTATACAACGCCATTCATGCGAATCCTGCCCTGTGGCGAAACACCGCGCTGCTCATCGTTTACGACGAACATGGCGGAATCTACGACCACGTGCCCCCGCCGGCTTGCAAACCGGACGGGTTCGTGGCCTCGGCTGCGGATACCGGCACTGGATTTCCGTTTGCATTCGATCGGCTCGGAGTGCGCGTGCCGGCGATTCTAGTGTCCCCTTGGATTCCCAAGGCCACGGTTGTACCGGGAACCGAAGATACAGCCAAGGGACGCGTCTTTGAACACGCGTCCATTCCCGCGACCGTAAGCAAATTTTTCATTGGGAATAATGACAGCGGAGCACCTCGCGAAAAGACCTGCGATACTTTTCTGGATCTGCTTTCCTTGGACGCAGCGCGTCCTGACTCAGACTGCCCGGTATTTTCCCTTTAGGAGTCCTCGGAATGAAAAAGAAAACGAATGTTATTCGTATTCCGAAACCGCGCCATAACGCCTTTAACAAACACCGGCCGATCTCGACCCTCCTACGGATGCAGGTGAGACATTTTCACGAAATTGAGAAACAGTTGCTGCTCGCTGAGCTGACCGATATCGAATTGATTAAAACCGAGGGCCAGGCGGCAGAATATATCGCCAAAATGACGGCAAGGCTA
>PLJR01000259.1 GCA_003140295.1 Acidobacteriota bacterium | reverse complement strand
GGATATTGGCGCTGTGCGCCGCAATCGGTGTGGCGCTGCTGGTCGCCGTACGGCCCCAGGCGATTGGAGACTTCGTGAGATTTCCCCTGGACGCGCAACAGGCGGAAGGGGTAGCGGCAAGCGTTTTAAGCGGGCGCGGCGTGGACCCGGGAGGATACCGGCGGGCGACCACCATTCAGTACACCTTTGATCCGCTGGCAAACGAATACCTACGCCGCAGCGTGGGGATCTCCGGCGCGAACCGTATTTATCGCGACAGCGTGCCGTCCGCGTTCTGGACTACGCGCTTTTTCCGCGATTCACAGAAGGAGGAGTATCTCGTTGTGCTGATGCCGGGAGGCGCGCTGCATGCGCTGCACCACACCCTTGCGGAGACAACTCCCGGCGCCAATTTGAGCAAAGAGGAAGCGTTGGCCCGCGCGGAAGCATTTTTGCGCGACACGAGAAATTTTGACCTGACGCAATGGAAGCTCGTCGAATCGCAGTCGGACAAACTGCCGGCGCGCACCGACCATACATTTGTATGGGAGCAAACGGCTGCGGTTGGCACAGTGCAGGGGCCGGGGGCCGCTGAAGGAGCGCGGGTGCGCGCGACGCTCAAGGTGCAGGGCGCGGAAACCTCGGGATATCGTATTTTTGTGCACGTGCCCGAAGAATGGCGCCGCGAACAGACCCGAACGACGCTGAGCGAAACCATCCGAACTATCGGATTAGGAATTTTCGCCGCGGCATTTGGCATCGCGGTGCTGGTGCAATTTTTCCGCAGCCTGAAGACCGGGGAAGTGGCGGCGGTGCCCTGGAGGCGGCTGGCGCGATGGTCCCTGGCGGTCTTGGCGGCTTCGCTCGCGACCTATGTGACGCTCGAGCCGCAATACCTGGCCGCGTATCGAACCGATCTGCCATTCCGGACATTTTTAGGCACGACGATCATCGTCTTGTCGTTGGGTGCGATGCTGTTCTATTCGCTAAGCGTATTTCTGTTTGGGCTGGCATGGATTTTTCTCTCGCGCAGGTATGGAGCGCATCGTCTGCCGGCCGGTGGAGGAATGCCTGTGGCTTATTATCGCGATGCGCTGGTGGCCGGCGTATGCGGAAGCGCAATTTTGTTGGGATTGCGGCGCCTGCCGGATATAGCGGCGCGACTTTGGCCGGTGGCGCGCTTTTCGTTTCCGGCGAACGTACCGGACATGCTGGATACTCGATGGCCGGCTGTGCATGCGGTCTCCGGCGCGGTGCTGCACGGCCTGCTCGCCATTGGCGTGCTCATGCTGGCCTGGGGATTCGCGTCGTGCTACTTGCGCCCGGCATGGGTGCAGGGTGCGCTGCTGGCGGCGTTGGTGCTGCTTGCGGGGCCCCGGGCGGGCTCGGGGGGCGACTTCGTTCAGGGGGCGGTTATCGGCTTTTTGGAGGTAGCAGTTATCTGGTGGGGAACGCAGCGCATTCTGAGCCTTAATTTGCTAGGCTATGTACTGGTGGCGCTTTTGGTTTCGCTCACGGGGGCGGGTGCGGAATTGCTGCAGCAGCCCAATGCCGTGTTACGCGCAAATGGTTGGACCGTGGTAGCGGCAGCCGTTATGCTCGCGGCGTGGGCGTCATTCAAGTGGCGAGCCGCAGGACGAAACCCAGTGCACCCGGAGGGCGAGCCGATCATCTAATGGGCGTCTAATCTAATATTGTCTTGGGGGCGTCTAATAATTGGACATCTAGCGCGTCTGATCGGCATTCAGAGCTGAACGGCGAAACGGCCTGGGCGAAAGGCATCCGAAATTTGGATGAGCGTCGAGGGTAGGGCTGGTCCAAGCAGCGGGGGAGGTGGCATGCCGCAACGAGTGCAAGTGGATGAGAGGTCACTGGGAGAAGTCTCGATCGCGCGGCGCTGGGCGGAATATTTAGTCGCGATACTGGCTGGAAATATTCTTTATATGTACGTCGAGCCGCAACTTCCTGCTGGAATGCGGCACCGCATGTTTCGCGTGGACTGGGGCTTGGCGCTCGATTTTCTGATTTGTGTGGTGGTGTACGGCGCGGTGCGGCTGTTCCGCGGGGCCGGGGAAGAGGCCTAAAGCCCGTTGTCCTGCGGCTAAAGATTGCGGGTACTTTCCTGCGGGGGAGATCCTGCTCGGCGGCGCGCCCCAGGGCTGAGGAAGTAAAACAGGATGCCCGCCGCCAGGATGGCGAATCCCACCGTCAGTTCGTTTGTCGATCCAATCTGTTCGCTGTGATTTCTCGCCATGCCCAGCGCCATGAGAGTTAGGGGCGGGACGCCTATGGCCACCACACCCAGCGTTCCTCCCGGGACCCGGTAGGGACGCGGGAGATTTGGTTCGCGAACTCGCAACGCCACTAGAGCCCAGAATTCCAGAAGGATGCTGAGGCCGGTCAGCAGCACATCCAGAATCAGCAGGCGTAAAAATCCCAGGGGCAAACAGGCGGCCCAAGCGATGGCGCACGCTATGACCGCTACGTAAGGCACCCCGGTGCGGGCACTGCGGCGTGTGAAGATGCGCGGCAGGAATCCATCGGCAGCCATCACTGCAGGCAGCCGTGTGAACGACAGCATCAGTGCGGCGAAGGTGCCTACCGCGCCAATCGCGCCCGCCGCGGACACCGCAACGGCGAGCACGGGACCGCCCAGCATCCTACCCGCGTCCACCCAGCCTCCGGTGGTCCATATGTGGAGGTCGAGGCGCGCGTGCGCCACGGCCGCGACGGGTAAGAGGTAACTGACGATGACCAGGATCACAGAGACGAGCATCGCCAAAGGATAGGTGCGCTGCGGGCGATCCACTTCACCGGCGATCGTGGATAGATTGTCCCAGCCCATGTAGTTCCACATGGCGATCATGATGCCGCCGATGAGGTCCATGCGCGGGACTTGGCCGGTGGGCGTTGCGGCCAGCGGCATCGCCGCAAAAGGAGCATGGATCGCGGACAGGATTACGATGGCGACGAACGGGAGGAATAGAAGAACGTTCAGCCAGACCGAGCCTTCGCCCACGGCACGCGCGCCCACCGTGTTCCAGGCGGCGCAGGTGGCGATCATGGCGAGTTCGAGGGCGAGTCCGCGATGTCCTGCCGTCAGGCGGGGCGCGATGCCGCCGAGATAATCGACGAAAAGCGTGGGATATAAGGCCATTTCAAAAATGCTGCCTGTGAGTGTCAGCCAGGCCTCCTGGTAACCCCAGAAGCGGCCCAGGCCGCGTTGAACCCATATGTAAAAGCCTCCTTCCTCGGGCAGGGCGGAGGCGAGCTCGCTGACCATGAGAGCGGTAGGGAGGCTCCAGAGCAGTGGTGTCAGGGCGAGGATGAGGAGCGCGGCGGAGTAACCTGTCTTGCCGATTAGGTCTTCGAGGCCGTAAGGGCCTCCCGCAACCATGAAGTAGGTAGCCGTAACTAATGGCAACAGCGTGAGTTTCCGGAAGCTAGGCCTTGTCCGAGGGCTGGCGGTCAATGCCGGGAACGTCCTTTCAATGCGAGTCGGCTATCCCTCTTACACTACTCTGGACAAGTGTTTTGTTGCGAGCGGGTTATA
>PLJR01000399.1 GCA_003140295.1 Acidobacteriota bacterium | reverse complement strand
GTCTGGGCCCTACTCGGAGCTCACGCAATAAACAGTCTGGGCTCTTCTTGCAGCCGACGCAATTAAACAGTCCGGGCTTTACTTCGAGCCCACGCAATTACGGGTCTGGGCTCTACTTGGAGCCCACGCAATGAAACGGTCTGGGCTCTACTCGAAGCCTACGCCACCACCGCCGATTAAGGCGTGTACGAAAAGGTTGAACAAAAGCTGCACAGAACTGACTTCGTGAGCATTTGGTAGCGCAGGCACTCCTGCCTGCGCTCTTTGCGGCCATCGGCCCCCGGGCACGCCGATCTCCCGATCGGCCATCCACCATCGTCGCGACGCATTTAGTAGCACAGGCATTCGTTGCCTGTGCACGGTTCAGGCGAGCCGCCATCTCCCAAGGCAAGACCAAAAAGTTCAGGCCGCACGCCTCATCATGTGATACACGAGCAAAAAGATAATCGAACCAACGACCGCCACCAGGATGCTGTAAAGGTTTACTCCCGTCACCCCAGCCGCTCCGAACCTGGTAAAAACCCATCCACCGATAACCGCCCCCACAATTCCCAGCAGAATGTCGAGGAAAATTCCCTCCCCCGATTTATTGACAATCTTGCTGGCAATAAACCCAGCAATAAGTCCCAACACGATCCACGCCAAAAACGACATATTGTTCTCCTTCTAAATCGCGCAAATTGACTTTTCAGACAGTAGACCACCGCCACCCAAAACGACCCGGATACCACGACTATAAGGACCCTTTGGAGGTGAACAATCAGTGCTTATCTGTAACTGCAGCAGAAAATTTGTGTAATCAAAGCCCCGTTATCTCATTTCAGAACCTTCGCTTGCGCGTTGAGTTTGATTATTTCCTGAAGTTGTTCAGTTCACGAGGCATGTTTCTACAGCCGCCTCAACGGCCAAGATCATTTCCTTGAAAAGGTGTGTGTCCCCTAGGTTGGCAATGCGAACTCGCAGAACGGCCTTAGACTCACCAACAATTACGCACTTTAGTGCGGTCAGGGATCCTCCCGTGACGACGTGCAGCAACACTGGGTTGTTCAACCAGGTTGAGTAGTTTCCCGAACACGCGATTTGCCCTTCTTGCATATGTCACGCTCCCGGCCAGGGCGTGTGCCATTAGCACATGAGTGACGGAGCAAATCTGTTCATTTTGGCACAGGCAGATACCGATCTTTTTTTCGTGTGATCTGCCAAAAACAAAATCGAAGCAGCCACGGCGGGACCGCCCCTGCTTCCCGCGGGTATGTCCTAGAAGCGGTGGGATTCTCAAATTGCATCTGCGCTCGAGTCTGTTCGTTTTTGAACAGTCGTGGCTTGGCTTTTAGCGGCATCATTAACGGCATCAAGAAGCTAAAGAGTGTCCTCAACCGGACAGACAACGGTGCTGGGTATCGTCAATATCGCGCTTGCATTCGATGGTCGCATGGTAGGCGGCAGTAAATGTCTCCTACACATGAGTGTCGCTTGAAGAAGCTGAAAAGGAGATTCCCATGTTACTGCTGATTATTGTTCTGGTGCTCCTGTTCGGTGGGGGTGGCGGCTACTACGGGTATTCGAGGTGGGGGACGGGCGGGGGAATGGGTATCGTCGGGACGATCCTGCTGATCATTCTTCTGTTGTACCTATTTGGCGGATTGCGCATATAAAAGAAGCAAAGATGAAATCGCGTCCAGAGTGTTCAAAAGCGGACAGCGGACCGTGTTTGTTTCCTTCAGAATCATCGCCAGGTAAGCAGTAAGTTGAGGATCGGCTGTTCGACACCAAAGAGAAAATGGAGAGTGTTATGCGAGTGCGAATGAATTTAAAGCAATGTGTCTGGGTTCTGGCGGCGGCGCTGGCGCTGGGTACCGGTATAAACGGAAGCACGGTACGAGCTGCGGCACGTCCGTCATCCCAGCAGCAGGGTCACGACCAGGATTATTCGAAAAACAAAAACTATCGGGCGGGTATGCGCGACGGTAAGGATGACCAAACGCATAATCGGGACCACTCCAAGAAGAGGCACTTCAAGAAAGATGACGACCAGAAGGCGTACGAGTCTGGCTACCAGCAGGGTCACCACTAAATAACAGACTGGGATTCTAGCCATCAGGCGTGCGGAGAACTGGCAGCCTTTGTCGGGATTGACCCCCTACCCCCGACAAAGGCCTCCGCTGGTTCACAACTGTCCTAAGATGTTTTGTTCTTTGTAATCGCGTCTTTCAGCAACTCCATGTCCCAGTCTGCGAGACGCCGTATGATCTCCGCGTGCGTTGTGCGCCGTGATCCTTTCGCCCTTCACAATCGAAAACAACCTTCGCCCACTCTTCAACCGTGTTAGCTTCGGGTTGCAGCAATTAAACCGCAAGCGCGAGGATTCCAATGACCATAGAACAGGCAATAGAGGCTATCCGTAAAGCATCTGACGAAGCTAGAAAAGCCGGCGCGACCGAACATCAAATAATTGCAGCCGCGAGCGCAAGGCAGAAAGAGGAAACAGATATAGTGGCGTCGGCTGGGGCCAAGGTTCTCGCCAGGGAGAGATAAGCTGCTCGGTCTCACTTTGCCCAAAGCTTCAGACCGCCGCTCGCAGGATGGACGTACCTACCTTAGTGCCAGAGGGCAAGATCGCGAGCCGCGGCGCTGAAAGATTGACGCCCGCCGAAAAATGCAAGGAATTCGAATCACCCACGAAGGTCTGCATACCTACCGCGTTGTTCGCGCTCCGTCCAAGAAAGAAGCGGAACTGAAAACCTCGGCTTCACAGGCAAGCCTGGGCGGAACGCTAAAGTGGTGCCGGAGGAGGGAGTCGAACCCACACGGCCTTGCGACCAACGGATTTTGAGTCCGCCGCGTCTGCCATTCCGCCACTCCGGCACTGCGACTGCAAACGTATCTTATTGAGGGTCTCACTGCAACACAGTTACTTGCACTTTTGGCGGCAGAAAGACGCCGGTGTCGGCAGTGGTGTCGGTTGGTCGCTCTGTAGGGCGGCCAATCGCTCCACGCTGGCGAGTATGTGCCGCCGGAAATTAAAGCGCGTTGGGAACGCGGCTGGACTACTCGTGAAGTCAAGACCGCCCTGCGATTTTTCCGTCGTTCAACCACCTTTGAGCCTGAACCCTTTAAGCCTCGACCATCGAATTACAAAGTCGAGTGCTGCAGCTTCAATCGACGAAGCAGTTGCGCGTTTGCAGCCACAATAATAGTGGAGAG
>PLJR01000181.1 GCA_003140295.1 Acidobacteriota bacterium | reverse complement strand
TGGTTTGGCATCGAGCACTGGGAAGTGGTGCCCGACATCATCACCTGCGCCAAAGGCATGGGCAACGGCACGCCCATCGGCGCCACCGTCACCACCAGCGAAATCGCCGGCGGCTACCAGGGATTGACCATCTCCACCTTTGGCGGCAACCCGGTGGCTTCGGTCGCGGCGCGCGCCACCATTGACGTCATTGAAGAAGAACACCTGCTCGAAAACGCCCACACGGTCGGAAATTATTTCCGCGCCAAACTCGAAGAATTACAGGACAAACACGCGCTCATCGGCGAAGTTCGCGGCAAAGGCCTGATGCAGGGACTTGAGCTCGTCCGCGACCGCAAAACCAAGGAGCCCGCTCCGGAAGCCACCGCCGAACTCCTCGAGCGCACCCGCAACAACGGCCTGCTGGTCGGTAAGGGCGGCCTGTACAGCAACGTGATTCGCCTTTCGCCCATGCTGAATATCGACAAAGACGACGTAGATGAAGCCATCCGCCTGCTCGATAAATCTTTCGCCGAGGTGCGTATCTAGAATGGTTGCGCATCTGAAATCGCCAATCACGCGTGTAGGATCGCCAACCCCGCATGTAAGATTGCCAATGACGATCGCACGCAGCCAAAATCGCCGAAGCCATCGCCCAACGCACGGCGCTCGTCGAGATAGCGTCCTCGCTTGCGCCATCGCATTGGTGTTACTCGTGATGCTGGCGCACACCGAGCGCACCGCGACATTCGCCGCCGATAAGGCCATTCTATGGAAAGTATCCGATCAAGCCCTGCTGCGCGTCGACGACCACCCCGTCAAGGGCGATTGGAATATCTATCAAGCGGGAAAAAAGGCTAATCCCCTGTTGCTGCAGATGGGCCCGCGCTTCTTACTCGTGGACGGCCGCGAACGCCAGATCTTTGAAATCGATCCCGCGAAAATCGCGCACCGCGGCGCGGAGCTTGCCTGGGATCCCGCCGACCATTCCGCCAAGGCGCTCGAAACTTCCGATTGGATCGTCCGTGATGTGGGCCTCGCCTACAAAATCAGCGCGCGCCTCGTCACCGAAAATCACCTGATGGACTTGCAGATTCCCCATCCCCTCGATATCCGCCCACTCTCCCATTGACGACCTCTCACCGATTTTTCTCGCGGCCCGCTCCCCGGCCGCGGCGCTTCAGCGTTCCGGCGGCCCGCAAATTTTGCAGTCCCGCTGCCGCCGCACAATCGAAGTATCGCGCGGAAAAATTGTTCCCAGCGCCCAGTCCATGCCGACCTGCAACTGCTTCTTCAACCCGACAAGTTTGTACAAATGCACCGCGTTCCAGAAAAGCCAGGCAAAATATCCGCTGAAGCGCAATCGCCCGATGCTCACGACCGCGTAATTCATCCCCAGCGAAACCAACATGCCCTTATCGCTGTAGCGGAATTCCTCGAGCGGCGCGCCGCGCAGCAAGCGCTCCACGTTGGCCGCCGCCAATTCACCTTGCGCCATCGCCAGCGGCGCCACTTGCGCCGCATCCGGCGCGCTCGCCGCGGCGGCCGAATCGCCGGTGACAAATACTTCTGGATAATCTTGCAGCTGGAGATACGCATTCACTTTGGCGCGGCCCGCGCGGTCGTGCGGGCCCGGCAGCGCCTCCACCACGGAATTCGCGCGCACGCCGGCGCTCCACACGATGGTCGCGGTGGGAATGATTTCGCTGCCGTTTACTTCCACGCTGTCAGCAGTGCAGCGCGTGACGCGCGCGCCGGTGCGCACCGCGATGCCCTCGACGCGCAAGCGCCGCAACGCGTGCGCCTTCAGGCGCGGCGCAATGGTCCTCAGAATTTCCGGCGCGGCTTCGAGCAGCAGCAAGCGCACCTCCGAGGGGGCGATCCGGCGATAGCGCCGCACGACGTAGCGAAACAGCAGGTCGCTCAGCTCGGCGACCAATTCCACTCCCGTGTAACCTCCGCCAACGATCGCGAAGGTGAGCAGCGCCTGGCGCGCTGCAGCGTCGGCGGTATGGTCGGCGTGCTCACACAGGTCGAGCACCCGCTCGCGCAATACGACCGCGTCCTCGAGAGTTTTAAAATCCCAAGTGTTCTCCGCGGCGCCCGGCGTGCCGTAATATTCGCTGCGGCTGCCGAGCGCAATCACCAGCACGTCGTAATCGAGCGAGCCCTCGCACAGGGTTACGCGGCGCGCGGCTGGATCGATGGCGCGTACAATGTCGCGGCGGAAAGTGAATCGCTTGTTGCCGCGGATGTCGCGAATGGCCTGCACGATGTGCCGCGGATTAATATTGCTCGAGGCGATTTGCGGCAAAAGTGGCGTAAACAGGAGGAAATTTTCTTCGCTGACCAGCACGATCTCCGCTTCGCGGCCGAGACGCTTCTCAAGTTCCACGGTGGCTTGCACGCCGCCAAACCCGCCACCGAGCACGACGATGCGCTTGCCCATACGCCAACTCTAGCACGCCACAAAAACGGCGGATGGGCTTCCATCGACACCGAGGCGGAAAAATCTCAGGGAATTTCGGGGCGAGACGCGGCTGCGGCGTTTCGCTGCAGGCACGCGACACAGATGAGCCACGCGACGACGGCTAACATTCCGATCCATCCGAGCACGCGAACGGCCGCGCCAATTTGTACGTCGTGATCGAGCACGCCCGCTTGCGAAAAAAGATAGAACCAGTCGTGCTCCGCGAGGTCTGGATCTCCAACGGTAACGTAGGTGAGCGATTGGCTGCGCGCATCGGCCATATACGTGGCGACGGGCAAAAACTGCTCGAAGAAAAAAAACGCGCAGAAGGCCGTACCGATAGCTTCGCGGCGAAACGCAAAATACGTCGCAAGCGCCAACGGCACGAGTAGCTGAAGAAGCGTGCCACCCGCCACCATCAGCCACTTGTTGCCCAGCCAGCCGAACAGGAGGTGCCCTCCTTCATGGATGGGCACAAATACGAGGTCGAACCAGGACGCGAGGCCGCCTCCCATTGCCGCGCCGAAGAGCAGGACAATGTAGAACGAAACCCAGGCCCACAGCGCGAGGCGCGACGCGGGCTTCCAATCGTCTTTGAGAACCGCAAAGGCGGGCAGGCGTGCGGTTATAAATTCGGGCAGACGCATATGCGATGTCAGCGGACTGTTTCGTCAGTACGATCGAATTCCCGTCAATTATCACTAGTCATGGGATGGTGCGCGGGGAGTAATGCCGGCAATTAGTTCCGATAAGACAACTGGTCGGTTCGCGGTCGTTGATGGAGGGATGCAGGGGATGCAGGGAATTTTCCGGCAGCGGTCCTGGCAGCGGGCGGCGCAATTCAAGGTCTGTAGACACCGTATATCCAGGGGATGCCGGCTACGCCCTGCTGGATCTCGACTACCACCGGATTGCCCACTTGAAAGCGGTCGTAGTCGTCGCGGCTGACGGGCACGCGCTCAATGCGGCGTCCCTCGCGCCAGGAGGCGACCACCAGCCTCTGGGTGCGCAGGACGCCGGGCATGCTAAATTTGCCGATCACTGAAGTGGTTTCTCGTTGCGGCGGCGTGGTATCCAGTTTGCCGTTAATAAACAGCAGGCCCGCTAAAATCCAGGGCACCGGCAAAAATCCGAAGTATACGCGCTTCAACACTTCGATTTCTTGCCGCAGCCGGGCGCGATTTACCATCCACAGCCCGAGGCCGAGAACCACAAAAAATAGCACTCCGACAAAGATCAGAATGCTGTCGAGCTCGACCGGCGGAAACGCCTGGCAAACGGGAACGAACACCACCGCGCCCACCAAAAACCACGCGGTACGCCACACCAACCGCCGCCGCAACATCACCTCGGCTGCGGCGGAGGTCAGTCCGCATGCAAGGCACTGATCGGATGTGCGGTCGGCGCCGCAGAAAAGGCAACTGGTCATCGCCCGCTAAGTTCCGTCAATATCGCTGCGATCGCAGCGGGCTGGCCTTCGGCAACCTCGTAAGACACGGCCATGCCCTGGCGCGGGATTACCCGGCGTACCACGCAGTCGACCTTCACCGGATTTTTCAGGGCCAGCGTAGCCGCGAAACTAGCTCCGATCCACAGCGGATCGGCAAGCTCGATGAACATCCCCTCGCCGCTAAGTTCTCGCACGCGCCCTTTCAACGAGGCCGCTCCCCATTCTATGTCGATCTCAAAATCACACGATCGGCGTTGGGACTGCCGCCGGTCTGGACGCGCCACGGCAGAGTGCGGGGGCTCCGGCATGCGTACCTC
>PLJR01000038.1:182-2645 GCA_003140295.1 Acidobacteriota bacterium | reverse complement strand
TCTGCACTACATTTTGAGAGAGACTTCAGCCGCTCCGGAAGGCTGAGGCCTAGTTGGTGAAGGAGGGATTTCTGTTCGGCCGTAGGTTCGGTGATCCGACGGAGGCGGATCTCGCGCCCATCGGTCGTCGGGAGGACGATGTCGGCGCTCTGCAGTGTGGACAACAGAGTCAGCGCCTTCATCGGTGATAACGGGTGAGAGTCGTCCACTCCGCTGACCGATGGCCGGGGAACGATCGTGGGTCGGCGCTTCAGTAGATGCTTCAGCGTAATCCAAAGGGCATAACCCAGAAAAGCCACTAGGANNTTCAAATGCTAAATCTCGGACGCGCTCCTAGGACATGGGCCTTGACCCGTGGCTCTTTCTGATGGAACAAAGGCCGGATGGAAAGCTCGCTCTTCAGTGCGCGAAACGAGGCCTCCGCTTCGGTCAGTTGCATGTACTTGGACCACAACTCCTCGGCCGAGTTCGCCTGCAGATTGGTGCGCAACAGGTAGGCGCCCTCCCGCAGGTCCCTCCAAGCCTTTCGTTCTTCTCTTATCTTCCAGACCAAACGTAGGCCCTCCGGCGTGTCCCGCAGAGTGACTTCGAACAGGTCGTTTACCTGAGAATGGCGGGCCTGAATTCTTCCCAGCCGCCGCTCCATCTTGTTGGGGTCCTTCAGCCGCCCCCCGGCGATGGTCTTCTCCAGACGTTTCAAAGCATCTTCCATCCGAGTGGAAAACCGACTGCGAATGGCCTTTTCTTTCTCCTTGCGGCCGGTCGTGCGGCACAGGATGTACGTCTCGTTTCCCTGGGGAATGGCGACCTGTTTCACCTCCACGTCGGGACGCACCTGGGTCCAGTCTTCCTTGAGCAATTCCGCTTCAAACCGCTTCATCTGCTTGCGTGGCGTGCCCACCAGATACTGCCCACCACGTTGGCGAATCGCCTTCAGATTCTCCTCGCTCACGATGCCGCGATCCATAACCCAGATGCGCCGCGCCTTGCCGTACTTGCGCTCGACCATACGCAGTATGGTTTCCATCGTCGTTACGTCGGCGCGGTTGCCATCGAAGGTCTCGTAGCTGAACGGGAATCCTTCGCTGTTGACGATCAGTGCAATCACCATCTGTTCGCAGTCCGGGCGATGATCGCGAGAGTAACCCCTGCCCATCATCGGATTCCTCTCCGCCGCGCCTTCGACGTATGTGCTGGTCAAATCGTATAGCAGCACATCGAACTCCGCTCCGAACAACTCTCCATAACGCTGTTTCAGATGCTGTTCCAGCTTCGCCTTATGCGGCAGAATCTGATCCAGGCACCGGTACAGGCGCGTGTCGTTGATCTTGCCTTCTTCGATCTCCAGCAGATCATCGAGCGCGGTTGCTGGATACCAGCGCTGCTCCACCGCCAATTCACTGCCGGGCGCGCAAAGCCGGTTAATCGCCAGAACCGCGACCACGCGCGACCACGGTACATCCGCCGGATCGTTGTCCACTGTCTGCTCGAAGAAACGATCCAATTCCAGGCCCTTCCACAACTCCCAGCCCAGGAAGCCGGCGCCGAACTGGCGGGTTCTCTCCAGACGCACACGATTCACCAAGACGCGTGCTACCTGCGGATCATCGGCGGGCGGCTCGATGTGCGAAGGGAACAGTTTCAGTTGCTGTGCTTCGCCCTGCTCATTGAATACCTCCACGCTCTTCAGCCAGCGGGCTTGGGCCGAACCGTTCAACTCGCCCAAATAACAGAGCGTTCTTTGGCGCGGACCGTCGGCCGTCCGCACCGTCTCCACTAGCGACCAGTAGGTGTGATCCTTGCCGTCTTTGTTGCGCTGATGTGGCCGCAAAAACATCGTGGCCGAGTTTGTCATCAGCTATCGGGGGCTTCAAGAGAGTAGGTCTGCACTACATCAACTTTCTAAATGTCCCGATTGCAAAGCCAAGACTTGTCCTGCCCTCGACACCCAAAATCGCAAAATTCCGCGGGCCCGTGACGAAGTTCGGTTAGTGCTGCCTTTTAGGTTGGAACTGATTCGGCTCGCAGCGTAGCCGCATGCCGCGTTTCTTGAGGTTCCAGGTTGCTTCCGGGTTGCCGACCATCCGGAAGTTACGGCCATCACAGGTCTATGTCGATAACGATCCTTTTCTCGGGTTGACACCTTTTGTTGAGCAGCATCCCACCACCAAGACCTTAGAACCTTCCGATACGTTCTGCAGGTTGTTTACCCTTGCGTTTGCAACCGGAAGCTTTCCGGACGGCGAGCGGAAGCCATCCTTGATTGGCATCGACTGTTTGATGTGCCGGCATGCAAAATTTAGACCCTTAGCGAGCCACGGAACGCCCTAGCGGCATAGTAAGATTCCGCACCGTTGTGATACACGAAAACAGCGTCGTAGCGGCGATCACAAAAGAGGGCGCCGCCGAGTTTTCTGATATCAGAAGGTGTTTTCACCCAGCTCGATGTTTTCGTATCGAAAT
>PLJR01000038.1:0-143 GCA_003140295.1 Acidobacteriota bacterium | reverse complement strand
TGGTTTATGTTCTTTCCTTGACTCCAGCGCTTCACGGTCGTAGCAAACACTTCTGCGGCCTTTAGGACTTTCCGCTGAACAATCATTAAAAATGTATTCGCCCGTCTTTTTATCATGACTAACAACATCCGGTTCACCGCCAG
>PLJR01000398.1:13519-14816 GCA_003140295.1 Acidobacteriota bacterium | reverse complement strand
AGCTTCGCCAGGATCGCGCGAAGCCGCGCAGGATCGCCATCTATCAGCAGGCCCGCCTTGCGAGCCGCCGCGCGTCCTTTCACCCCGCCTTTTCCATTTGCAGGAGCCGTGCTCACCGCGTCGCCCCGCGCGGCTTGGCGCGCTGGTTGGCGTGCTGGTTTGAGTTGGGCCGCCTTCTTTGTGGATTTGGCTCGGGTTCTTTTCATTAAGGTCATGAAGGTAGTCGCGCCGGTGCCGCGAAACTATAGCATGGGGGAGGAGGCCAGAAATTCGAGCATCTTGCGGAAGGCCTTGCCGCGATGGCTGTAAACGTTTTTCTCCGCTGGGCTCATCTCCGCGAACGTTTTTCCCAGGGGCGGGAAAAAGAATAGGGGATCGTAACCGAATCCGCCCTCACCACGGGGCCCTTCGACAATTTCTCCCGTCACGTCGCTTGAAAGCACCGCCGCGACGCGTCCTCGTGCGGCTAAGGCGATCACGCAGACGAATCGCGCGCTCCGGTCGACTGCGCGATTTTTTGCCCCTTCGGCGATCGTGGAGACCCGCCGCAGCTCTTCCTGCAACTTCGCATTACGCTGCGCCTGGGAAGCCTCCGCGCCCGCGTAGCGCGCCGAGTACACTCCGGGAGCGCCGCCCAGCGCCGCTACCTCGAGCCCCGAATCGTCCGCCATGACGGGCAGCTCGGTAAAACGGCTGTAATGCAGCGCCTTTCCCGCGGCGTTTTCGGCAAAGGTGGGCGCGGACTCGGGAAACGTGGGCCGCTCGAAAAATTGGGGAAACATCTCAAGTGCAACCGCGCCGGCGCCGTGCATTTCCGCCATCTCGCGGTACTCCCGAAGTTTGCCGGGGTTGGACGAGGCGAGAAGTATTTGTAAATGCTGGCGAGCCGGCGGGCGATTGGATGGAAGGGTTGATGGAAGGGTCGATGGAAGATCCGATGGAAAATCCGCGGGGCGAGCCGCGTGATCCTTTGCGGCTTTCATTTCGGGCTCGGAGGAGTGCTCGAGCACTGCTTAACGGGCCCGCACACCGAAGTTCATGGGGATGAGGGCGCGCTGATGTTCGGTAAGTTCGCAGATGCCGGCGGTAGCCAAGGCCNNTTCATATCCACTTCCGCGTGCGAATCTTCTTCGTAACAAAGGTCGAGGCGCGGCTCGCCGAGCACCAGTCCCACGCTGGTCGCCGCTACCGAATCGGTCAGCGGCACCGAGCGGAGCATTCCCGCGGCCACTAAACGCTCGAGCGCCATCGTCAGGGCCACGAAAGCCCCGGTAATCGACGCGGTCCGCGTGCCGCC
>PLJR01000398.1:0-13465 GCA_003140295.1 Acidobacteriota bacterium | reverse complement strand
CGCGCGGCAGCATCCCGTACTCGCCGGTCACCCAGCCCTTTCCCGAACCTTTGAGAAAAGAAGGCACTCCGTCGTCCACCGTGGCCGTGCAGATCACGCGCGTCTGGCCCACTTCGATCAGCACGCTCCCTTCGGCCACGGGCACGAAATCCGGCGTCAGCTTCACGGGCCGCATCTGGTCGGCGGCGCGTCCGTCACTTCGCAAGTAGCCTCCCCACGCGAGACGTAATGATCGATTGTGAAGCGGTGATACAAATCCCGCGGCCAGTTTGACGGGGGCCGCGCCTGATGTCAACGCGCGGCGCCAGGTCCCACGCGCCGCGCCCAGGTCAACGCGCCGCGCCTATGTCCACGCTGGTGTTAACTTCAATGCTGGAATTAGCGCGGCGAAGTTGGAGCTGGCTGCGGCGTTATCCCGGAGGCCGACGGAGGCGCGCCTGCAACCGGCTGAGGGCCGCTCGCTGCCGAAGGTGTGGCCGCGTCGGCCGCATCTGGCGCCCCCACGGGAAAAAAACCGCTCAAGTCCAGGTGTCCCGCAAGCGTTTCGGCCTCTTGCCCATGAATAAGGATCTTCAGGCGAGAGATCGCCGGAATATTCGCGCCGAGCGTGTGCGCGATGGAGTCCACGACCAGTTGTTCGCTCAAAATACCGGAGGGTACTTGCGTCGGCAGCGCTTCCGAAAAATCGGCGACCGCCGTGCCGTTGGCCAGCACGTAGAGTTGGAGCAATTCGGCCTCCGCCGGCAGCGTGCGCTGTGCGGAACTGGGCGCGCGCGCGATAAGCGCGGCGATCAATTGCTTTGCGCGCAGTGTGGGATCCGCCGAAAGCGGAAGATTGACTTCCGTCGCCTCGAGCGCTCCCGCCGACGTTGCCGAAGCCCAAAACAGCTGGGCCTTACCGGGCGCGTCGCTTGGCGTGGAAATGGGCTGCTCGGTAATTTCGCGCCGCGCCTGCTCTTCGGTAACACCTGCGCGCCGCAGCCGCAAGACGTTGCGAAGCAGGGCAGGGAAGGTGAATCCGCCGGCCAGGGCGAACACCGCCAAAATTGCGATAGCAATTTTCCAATGGCGCGCCACTAGTTGGTCCTACTCGGCGCGACGCCGGCGGCCGCGAAGTCCGTTACGGCTCGCGTAATACTGTCGGCCAGCGGCCGGGCCATCTGCTGCAATTGGCCGGGATCGGAAACCGCGACGCTGGAAACTTCCACGGCAATCGCAGGGCCGGCGATGGTGCGCAACTGGCGCACTGGCGCGGGCTCTGGAACCTCCGGCGATCCCCGGAATTTCTGCGCCAACTGAATCTGCGTCAGGTCTGCCAGGCGGCGGCTGGCCTCGCGGTGCGATTCCTGCGCGCGATTCCAAAGTATCAAGCCGGCACGCGTAGCCGCAGCCGGGCGGCCGGCCGCAGCCCGTGCCCCGGTGGTTGCGGGCGCTTCCGGCAGATCGCCCGTCACACCGCCATACCAATAAGCGCGCACTGTGCCCACCGGCCCCGTGGAAGCCACATGCAAGGAAATAAAGATGGCTCCGCGCAAACCGTTAATCAACATTGACCGGTCGTCGAATGACGGGTCCTGATTACCTTCGCGCGTCAGAAGCACGCGGACGCCTTGCGCTTCGAGCGCCAGCCGCAGCACCCGCGCGAAATTCAGCACGACGTCACTTTCGAGTACACCTGCGGCGCCGCGTGCGCCCGCGTCAGAGCCTCCGTGAGCTGGATCGACGACCACTGTTACGGCGGGTGTGCTGGGAGTTGGCTTGGGGGGAACGGCTGGAACGTTTGGTGCAGTTCCGGCCGCCGGGGCCTGCGGCGCGGCGGGCGAGGGCGTCTCCGCCGGTGGTGAGGGCGGTGGTGAGGGCAAAGGTTGTTGCTGCGCGGATATTAAAGTTGGCGCGGCGAACAGCAGTAAGGCGCAAAAAATGGTCTTTCGCACTGAGCGAGAATAACAGAATTAGCCCGTAGCCCGGCACTTGCTGCGGTAGTTGCTGCCGCGTTCTGGCCTTCGTTGGCGCTGCGGAGTCGATCCGCGCAAGCCTGCACGCCGCACGGTTTCGCTCGACGGGACTAACTATTGCGCAGGCTCCAAGTAGAGCCCGTACCCGTTATTGCGCGGGCTCCAAGTAGAGCCCGCACCCGTAGTTAATTTATCGGCGCGGTATTCTCGACGTTGGCTTTCACCAGTTCCGCCTTGATTTCAGATTTCTGCTTGGCCGCCAGCGTGATGTCCGTCTCAAAGTCGTGATATCCGGGCAACGCCACGCGTATCTTGTGTTTCCCCGGCGCCACGGTCATAGAGCGAAAAGCTCCGCCAAAGTCGCTCGCATGTCCTACGTAGCCGTTGTCCACAAAAACGGCGGCACGATCGGGAACGACAACCAGTTTTAAGTTTGCGGCGTTCTTGGCGGGATACTGCGCGGCGGGGTCCTTCTCCATCCTCACCGTCAGGGGCTCGAGCGTGCCCGGTTGGATGGCGACCTTGTCTTCGAAGTTCTTATACCCCGCCCGCCGGACGGAAACCTGGTGCTCGCCGGGCAGCAACAAAATCTTCTTGTTCCCTTTGAGCTCTTTCACAAAGCCAACGTACTGGCCGTCGATCCAAACGCCCGACTCCTGCTCGACTTTCGTCGCGCCCGAAAATTGCAGCTCCCCCATGACTTGGTTCTTTTCCTGAGCGCTCAGGCGCTCCGCACCTGGCATGGCCGCCAGCAGCGCGACCGCCATGCCAGTAACCACCACTATCCTTGGCCAAGGCATATATCGCCTCCTTTTATTACGCGGGCTCCAAGTAGAGCCCGCACCCGTTTATTACGCGGGGTTCGAGTTGAGCTCGCACCCGTATTACTCGGGGCTCCAAGTAGAGCCCTCACCCGGTATTCGATGTATTTTCCGACTCGGCGTTGCACCCTCCTTCTGCAGCGCGACCGGCCGCCGAGTAGAACTTTCTTCCCTCAAGAAAAAAAAGCTAAGAAAATTGGGTTCGCCACCCGCAATTATCCACAACTCCAATGTTTGCGGGGGCTTTCATGTGGGCCTTTACGTGCTCTAAGTATAACGGGTGCGGACATTCGGGTGGCGGGCGGGGGCCATGAAGACAACGGGAAACGAGTTAACGGGCGCAACAGACACAGACGGCAATCATAGTACTGAACAGCAACCTGGTTTCGAGCAGCCACCCAGTTCACGGTGGCACGACCGTTTAAAGGGTCTCGGGAACATACCCCCGGTGTTCCGGATGGTCTGGAAGTCTGCTCCGAGTGTGGTCGTCTCGAGCGCGCTTTGCCGCTTGGTAGCCTCACTGGTGCCGCTCGGGATTTTGGCCGTCACCAAATACGTCATCGATTCCATCAATCATTTTGCCAGACACGAGAGCGCCCTTCCACGCATGTTTTGGTGGGTGGTGGCCTTGGAGTTCGCGCTGGCCACCATGGCCATGATTTCCGGGCGCCTCATCGACTTTTTTGACCGGGTCCTCTCGGAAAAATTCACCCGCTATATCAGCATCCGGATCATGGAGCACGCCTCGAAGCTGGACTTGACCTCCTACGAAGACCCGCAATTTCACGACAAGCTCGAACGTGCTCGCGTGCAAGGCACCGACCGCATCGGCATGCTTCAATCGATGGGGCGCTTCGTGCAGGAAATTATCACCACGGCGAGCCTGGCAGCCAGCATCTTTCTGTTTTCACCTTGGATTTTGATTGCGCTGGTGGTTTGCGTGGTGCCGGGCTTCCTCGCGGAAACCCATTACGCCTTCATGGGCTACTCGCTGAATTTCCAGCAAACGCCGGCCCGCCGCAAAATGGAGTATTTCCGCGTCCTCGGAGGAAGCAAAGAAAGCGCCAAGGAGCTGAAGCTTTTCGGGCTGGGCTCGTTCCTGGTGGGCCGCTATCGCACGCTCTCCGATAAAATGCAGGCTCAGACCGTGGGCCTGGCCACTCGCAAGCTCTTCGTGGTTCTGCCGCTCGCGGTGCTGGGCGGCATCGGCTACTATGGAACCTACGCTTTTGCCATTCACCAGACGATTATCGGCGTCCTCACCCTGGGCTCGCTGATGTTCCTGGCGGGCGCCATCGCGGGTGCGAGCGCGAATATTCAAGCGGTCTTCACCACCTTTTCCGGCATTGCCGACCAGGCCCTGTTCCTGACCGACCTGCTCGAATTTTTCGCCGTACAGCCCAAGGTCTTCTCGAAGCCCAATGCGATCCCTGCGCCGCGTCCCATCCGCGCCGGATTCGAATTCAAGAATGTTTGCTTCTCCTACCCGGGAAGCTCGCGAGTGCTCCTCGACAACGTTAATTTCCGCCTCGATCCCTCCGAGCGGCTGGCGCTGGTCGGCAAGAACGGCCAAGGCAAGACCACGCTCGTCAAGCTCCTCACGCGCCTCTACGACGTCAGCTCCGGCCAAATTCTCCTGGACGGAAACGACATCCGCGATTACAACCTCGACGATCTGTGGAAAGAGATCGGGGTGATTTTCCAGGATTTCATGCGCTACGAGATGACCACCTCCGAGAACATCGCCATCGGGCGCATCGATCAGCTGAACAACTCCTTCCGCATTCGCTCCGCGGCCATGAAGAGCCAGGCCGAAGAAGTGATCAAGAAGCTGCCCCATCGCTACGACCAGCTACTCGGCTCGCATTTCAAGGGCGGCATGGATCTCTCCGGCGGCGAATGGCAGCGGCTGGCGCTGGCTCGCGCCTATCTCCGCGACGCGCAACTGCTCATCCTGGACGAGCCGACCGCCTCGCTCGACGCGCGCTCCGAGCATGAAGTATTCAAGCGCTTCGCCGAACTCACCGAAGGCAAGATGTCGCTGTTGATCTCGCACCGCCTTTCGACCGTGCGTATGGCCGACCGCATCCTGGTTCTTGAGAATGGCAGGATTGCGGAGCAGGGTCATCACGATCAGCTCATCAAGACGGGCGGCAGCTACGCGGAAATGTTCGAGCTGCAAGCGGCCAGTTACCGCTAACCAGCGGCAACTGGCCGCCGCGGGCGGCCCTTCAACTCTCTTATAAAATTGCGCGCCCGCAAATTGCGCGCGGCTAACTTCCCCTGCAAAGCATCCCACGTCATGGTCTAAACTGAGATTGCGATAGAAGTTTACGTCTTATCTGGCAGGGGTCCCCGTGCCGAAAACGGTCTCGAAAATCAGTGCGTTCGGCTCCGCTCTTCTGTTGGCCGTTTGCTGCGTTTTACTTCAGCCTGCGTCGTCTTTGCCCCAATCGCCGGTCGCGCAAGCGCCCCCCGCGCAAGCGGCCCCGCCGCAAGCGCCGCCAACAATTAAAAGTGAAACCGTCACCATCGATGTCAACGCCCCCAGCCATCCTTTTCCCCATTATTGGGAGCGCATGTTTGGCTCCGGCCGCGCCATCCTGTCGCTGCGCGAAAGCTACCGCAACGATCTCCGCATGGTGAAGCAAGCCACCGGTTTCGACTACATTCGCTTCCATGCAATTTTTCACGACGAAGTAGGCCTGTACGACGAAGACGCCGCCGGAAATCCCGTCTACAATTTTTCCTACGTCGATCAAATCTACGACGGCCTGCTGCAAAACGGCGTTCGTCCGTTTGTCGAGATAAGTTTCATGCCCGCGAAGCTGGCGGCGCAGCAGATCACGCAGGAGTTTTGGTACCATCCCATCTCGTCTCCACCGAAAGATTGGGCGAAGTGGGACGCTTTGGTCACTCATTTCGCGCAGCATCTTGTCGCTCGCTACGGGATCGACGAAGTCTCCCAGTGGTATTTCGAAGTTTGGAACGAGCCGAACCTCAGTTTTTGGGCCGGCGATCCGCGCGAAGAAACCTACTACCAGCTCTACGATGCCACGGCGCGTGCGCTCAAGAAGGCGAATTCCCGGCTGCGTGTAGGTGGTCCCGCCACCGCCCAGGCTGCCTGGGTGGACCGCTTTATCGGCCACGCCGTGCGAGACAAGGTGCCCATTGACTTCGTCTCCACTCATGTCTATGGAAATGACTCGGCCGAGGACGTTTTTGCCAGCCACGCAGCGATCCCCAGAACCCAGATGGTCTGCCGCGCCGTTCGCAAGGTGCGCAACCAGGTGCGCGCTTCCGCCCGCCCCAAGCTTCCCCTGATCTGGAGCGAGTACAACGCCAGCTACAAGAATGAGCCGGCCGTCACCGACGCCCCTTTCATGGCTCCGTGGCTCGCGGACACCATACGGCAATGCGACGGCCTGGTGGACATTCTCGCCTACTGGGCCTTCTCCGACGTTTTCGAGGAGCAGGGTGTGGTGAAGCGGCCTTTCTATGGCGGGTACGGCCTAATCGCGGCGGACAGCCTGCCCAAGCCGGCTTTTAATGCCTTCAAGGTGCTGCACGGCCTAGGCGACCGGCGTATCGATCTGTCCTCAAATTCTGCGCTGCTCACGCGCCGACCCGACGGCACGCTGGTCCTCGCGGTTTGGAACCTATTTCTCCCCGAGCAAACCGGCGCTGCCAAGAACGTGACAGTCGTGGTGAAAGGCCTTGCAGATACTGCCACACCGAGCGGCAAAGCCGCGTCGGGAGGCGCTTCAGTAACTCCAACGCCGCACCACGCCCTGATCTCGCGTGTCGATTCCACGCATGGATCGCTGCTCCCGGCCTACCAGGCGATGGGCCGCCCGCCGTTTCCCACCCGCGAGCAAATTGAGCAGCTTCGCCGCGCAGCCGAGCTGCCGGCTCCGGAAACCCAGGCGCTGCAGAATGGCCAACTGCAACTCACTCTGCCGGCGCAATCCCTGGCTGTGATCGAGATTCGCTAATGCCTACTGTGCGGAGCCTTGCCGGGTGACGCCTTGGCGGGTGGCACCCTGCGAGTTGGGGCGGGTACGGTCGGTGCTATTTGCCCCCGTATCCTGCGAGGGTGTCCGCGGCACGGGGACATCCCCCTCGCTCTCGAGCAAAGGCGATGGCTGGGAAGGTTTGAAACCCGCGCGCGCCATGCCTCGTTGCGCTTCCGGGTTTTTCATGAACGTGTCCCACACAAAGGACGTGCGCGCGTTCTCGATCATCACCAGCGTAATTCCGGTGTCGATTCCCACCACGTCGATGTCGTACCAGTTCTTCAGCGGGTTGAACGCGTCCACGAACCCGTAGCGCCCCCACGCATTTCCGTAGCGATCTTTGATCGTGCGCACCACCCGCATGCACGCTTCCGGCAGAAATGGCAGCGAGCCCGCCGCCGCGCAGGGAACTACCGTCCCGTCCACCGGGCCCGTTTCCGGCGGCCCGCCCCACACCACGTAGCCGTGCATTGAATCCGACGCGGTGATGCCCCACAAGTCATCGCTGTAGTCGGGGAATTCTTTCGAGAGATCCAGGCAAAACCGGCGATGAACGTCGGTAGCCAAAATCGAATTCTGAAAGTAGTCGGTGTACTTGTCGCGCTTGGCGCGGAAGTCAAACCAGGCCTGCGAGTATTGGTGCACGAAGAGCGGCGCGTACGAGCCGATATACCGGATTCCGTCATATTCAAAGGTGGTTCGCTTCCATGCGTCCCACGCCGCCGGCGCCAACGGATGGGAAGACGATCCGATTCCCAGCAGATACATCATCATCATTTCGCTGTAATCGTCCCAGCGGTATTGCAGGAAGCCGCTCTCCGGCGTCCAGCCATGCGGCAGTATAGTGGTGTCTTCCGAAAGCCAGTTCCAATCCACGCGGTTAAAAATCTCGAGCGCCAGTTCGCCGATTTCCGCGCGCAGAAAATGCTGCCGGCAGGTGAGGATGCCGCACAACAGAATGGCCGTATCCACCGAGGAGACTTCCGAGTCCCATATTCTCTCGCCCGTGGTTATATTGGCCCAGTGATAAAAAAATCCCCGGTGATTGGGCAGCTTTCTCCAAAGAAACCGCAGCGTGTTCAGGACCCGTTCCTCGGCCTCGATGTGGGTAACAAACCCGCGCTTTTCACCGATACACAGCGCCGTCAGCCCGAAACCTGTCGCGGCAATGCTCCCCAGGTCACTCGTATCCGGAACTTTAGCGTGGCAGCGATCGCGAACCATCCCGGTCTCCGGATTGGCTTCTTCCCAGAAGTAGCGGAAGGTGACGCTCTCCACTTCCTGCAGCAGGGCGTCATCACTTTCCGAAAGCCCCGCGGGTCCGGCTGCGGGCGGCAGCAGGACGCCCTGCTTGTGAGAGTGTGTGTCCGCACCGAG
The DNA here is from genome assembly GCA_003140295.1 of Acidobacteriota bacterium. GTDB lineage: Bacteria > Acidobacteriota > Terriglobia > Acidiferrales > UBA7541 > Palsa-189. The sequence goes on along the minus strand of PLJR01000398.1, from coordinate 5,296 downwards.
TGCTTCCAACCGCCCCCATGGAAAGCCCAACGGAACGCAAACTCCAGCCGCGGCCATGCGCACGAGTAGCTCTCGCCGCGACATTCTGCCCTGGCCGCGATCCCGCCTGCTCATGCCGACGATTATAAGCATTTCACGGGCCAACGCGCGTCTATGAAGTCAGTTGACGGCCACCTACCCGGCACGCCATGCCGACCGCCTTGCTTTGGCTCCACGCGGGCGCTAAGTTACATATCCGGTGGTCAGGCCCCATGATTATGAACCCCCACGGGTGCGGGCTCTACTTGGAGCCCGCGTAATAAAGGGTTATGAACAGTGACGGTTATGAACGATAAGGGTGCCGCTGTTCTTCGCGTCCTCGCGCTGCTGGGACTCGCAGCCGCCGTCGCCGCCGCCGTTATCGTCCTTAGAATTCGCCAGCGTGCCGAAGTTCCCATCGTCTTGCGCGGCGCGGTCATCAAACAAAGCGCCGACACCCGCGACGAATCCCCCATCGCTAACGCGGAGATCAGCGCCGCCGACGGATTGTCGGGCACTGTGAAATCCGACTTTGCCGGCGCCTTCCGCATCACTCTCCGCAAAGGCGTCCTGCCCGGCCAGCCCATCACGCTCCTGTTTCGGCATCCCGACTACGCGCCGCTCGATGTGAAGGAAAATGTCACCGACCAGTTGTACGTCGTAAAACTGGCGCCCCTCCACGGCCAAGTCGAGGACGAGGTCGGGTCCGGCCAGCCCGGAACCGTGGTAGGCAATATCATGGTGCGCTACTCGACCGTGATCACCAGTACGGAAAATATTGGCAGCGCCGTAAAAACGTTTCAAGCTATCAATACCGGGAACGTGCCCTGCGAGAAGGAGCAGCCCTGCTCCCCCGATGGAAAATGGAAAGCGGTGCTGGCCTCCGCATCGCTCGATGCGGGAGAAGGAAACGTGTTTGCCAACGCGCGCGTCACTTGCATCGCCGGCCCTTGTCCTTTTACCGCCATTCAATCGGACGGCTTCTCGCGAGGCGGCCGCAGCATCAAGGTTTCCATCCTGAATTGGTCCGATACCACGACCTTCCTGTTGCAAGCCGAGGTCTATCGCCCCACCATCGGCAATACCACTCGTCAGTCCTACCCCGTGATTTTCGGCCAGGCCATGAATTTCACCCTCCCCAATACCGCTGAGGGTCCCAGCATCGAAGCCGAATTAAACGGCACGCGCATCGTCTTTCCGCTCGGACCCGCCCCCATGCTGAGCTGGGCCGATTGCAACGTCCGAGTCGAACGGAACCAGGCGAAAGATTATCGCTGCGAGCTCAAGCCCGGATTCAAATTCAAATAATGGATTTAAATTTAAATAGCGGACTAAATTTAAATAGCGGACCGGTGTTGTGCACACCTTAGGCATCTCAACTCGAGCTCGAGTGCCTGCCGCGGCATTTTCAAAAAAGAACTGCCTCCCGCGGCCTGCTCATTTCCTCTCTCAGGCCATCCTGATTGCGGCCTGTACTTTTTCGCCCATCGTTCAGGCCTCGCCTCATGGTGCCGCAACCCATCTGGCGCGCGCGCAAGTGTCTGCCTCGTCTACGCAGCAGCAGCCCGCCGCCATCGACGATATCCAGCGCTACATTGCCCACGCCTGGACCGACTTGACCCGCTCCATGAACCAATGCCAATCGCTCGAAGACGCCAAGACCGCCGAGCCTCCCGTTTTGTACCTTCCCGCCGAGCTATCCGGCGCCGCGACGCCGCCCGCCGTAACCGATCTTCAAACGCGCTGCCATATTCAGTTGGAGCGCTTGCCCCGCACCATTACCGGCCCCGGCCAAATCGATCCCGCTGCGCTTCCGAGAAACGGCCTGCTGTACCTCGAAAACCCTTACGTCGTTCCCGGCGGCCAGTTCAATGAGATGTATGGCTGGGACAGCTATTTCATTATCCGCGGCCTGTTGAGCGGCTCGCCGAGCGGCTCACCGCCCGCTCCGGCCAATCTGGCCTTGGCGCAGGGCATGGTCGAAAATTTTTTCTTCGAGATCGAGCACTATGGCGGCGTTCTCAATGCCAACCGCACCTATTACCTCACCCGTTCGCAGCCGCCCTTCCTCACCTCCATGATTTTGGCCGTCTACAGCGCCCGCCAGTCATCCGCAGCTCCGGCCCCGCCGCTGGCGCGCGATTCCGGCGACCTTCAGTGGCTGGCGAAGGCTTACGCCTACGCCGTGCGCGATTACCGGCAGTGGACCGCGCCGCCTCACCTCGCGGGTGACACTGGTCTCGCGCGCTATTTCGATCGTGGCGCTGGGCCGGTGCCCGAGATCATGGATGATCCCAGCCACTATTATCGCGGCGTCGCGCAGTACTTCCTCATGCATGGAGCCGCCGGCGCGCCTTACTTGGTCGATCCGGAGATGGTCGATCGGGATATGGTTCATGGAGGCACCTCCAATCCCGCGGCCGTCGTGGGCCCGCTTTTTCCCGTTCAAGTATGTGAACCCGCGTCGCCGCAGCTCTCCTCCGGCGAGCCTGCCGCAAACGCAAATTGCGCGCCACCGCAAAACGTCGCTCTGGCGCCGGAGTTTTACCGCGGCGACCGCAGCCTCCGCGAATCCGGCTTCGACGTCACTTTTCGCTTCGGCCCCTTCGGAGCCAATACCCACCACTTCGCGCCCGTCTGCCTCAACAGCCTGCTCTACAAAACCGAAAAGGACCTCGAGCGCATCAGCATCATCCTTGGTAAGCCCAACGATGCCCGGCGCTGGCGCCTCGCGGCGGCCGAACGGCAGGCCCGCATCAACAAGTATCTGTGGGACGCCCGCCGCGGGCTATTCTTCGACTACGATTTCACCACCGGCGCTCGCTCAAATTACGAATACGCCACCACGTTTTATCCTTTATGGGCGGGCCTCGCTTCGCCTCAGCAGGCCGCCGCGGTAGCCCGCCATCTTGCGCTCTTCGAACAAAATGGCGGTCTGGCCATGAGCCGCCACGAGTCCCAGGCGCAATGGGATTACCCTTACGGCTGGGCGCCCGTCCATTTGCTCGCTGTCGAAGGCCTGCGCCGCTACGGCTACGCCGCCGATGCCGCCCGCATTTCCAGCAAATTTCTCAACACCGTCCTGCGAAACTTCCAAGCCGACGGCACTATCCGCGAAAAATACGACGTGGTCCGCGCCTCCGAAATCACGCACATCAGTGCCGGCTACGCGCAGAACGTGATCGGCTTCGGCTGGACCAACGGCGTCTTCCTCGAACTGTGGCGGCAACTGCCGCCGGCCCTCCGAGCCGGGAGCCCTCCGAATCATTAGTGGCTGCCTCCAATAGCGCCCACACGCCGATCGAGGCCGGTCCAACGCTCCTCTCCACAAAACCGGCTCATCTCTACAAACAACTTCATAAACAGCGTGGAAATAACTGGCAGCGTGGCGGAACCGCACGTAGACTAAGTCTCAAGTAAACGCGACTTGCAGAGGGGATATCGAAAAGATCGTGCGCGCCTATGGCATGTCGGTTTTACGCATAATTGAACGCGTATTGCACGACGAATGCGTACTGGACCACGCGGATTGAACGCGTATTGAAAATCGTTTATTGGACGCGTATTAAACAGCGACCGCGCGGCGCCCAGCACGGTCGCAGCGCGCAAAGGGGGAGCGAAGCGTGAGTACCAGGATGCCTACGCAAAACGCCCGAGTTCAATCGCCGCCGCCTAACCGCGCTTTCATCTACATTGCCGCCATCTTTGCCGCCCTCGGCGGATTACTGTTCGGCTACGATACCGGCGTCATTTCCGGCGCCGAGCTTTTCCTCAAAAACGATTTCACGCTCACCACCTTCGCCCTCGAAGTCATCGTCAGCGGCGTGCTCGCCGGCGCCGCTGCGGGCGCTTTGCTGGGCGGCCGCCTGGCCGATCTATTTGGCCGCCGCCGCTTGCTGATCGTTACCGCGATTATTTTCGGCCTCGGCGGCTTGGCTTGCGCCGCCGCCGCCTCCACCGCAATCTTGATTGTCGGACGCATCGTCGTCGGCCTCGGCATCGGCCTGTCCTCCGGTACCGTGCCCGTTTATATCTCGGAAGTCTCGCCCGCCGACGCGCGCGGCTGGCAGGTTTCGCTTTTCCAACTGGCCATCACCGTCGGCATTTTGCTCGCTTATGTCGTCGATTACGCCTTTGCCGCCATTCAGGGATGGCGCTGGATGTTTGGACTCGCGGTCGTCCCGGCCGCCATTTTCGGGCTCGGCATGGTCTTCCTGCCGGAAAGCCCACGATGGCTCGCCGCGCACGGCCAAATCGATCGCGCTCGCGCCATGCTCGCGCGCATTCGCGGCACCTCCGACGTCGATATCGAAATGCGCGAAATCGTCGAAGGCATCGAACGCGGCCAGGGCCCTCGGGGCCGCCTCTCCGATCTTTTTGCGCCCTCGCTTCGCCCAGCCTTGATCGTCGGCATCGGCCTCGCCGTCTTCCAGCAGGTTACCGGCATCAACACGGTCATCTATTACGCCCCGCTGATCATCCAATCCTCCGGCATCTCTTCGGCTTCGGGCGCGATTCTGGCTACTGCCGGCATCGGCGTCGTGAACGTCCTGATGACCATCGTGGCCATGTGGCTGATCGACCGCATGGGTCGCCGCCCGCTCTTGCTCACCGGCATCGCGGGCATGGTCATCACCCTCGGCGTTTTGGGCTTGGCGTTCCACATGGCCGGAAGGACGGGAGCCCTCGCGTGGCTCGCCGTAGTCAGCATGATGGTCTACGTCGCTTCCTTCGCCATCAGCCTCGGCCCGATTTTCTGGCTGCTGATTTCGGAAATTTACCCGCTGAAAATTCGCAGCTCCGCCGAAGGTCTCGCCGCAGCCTTCAACTGGGGTTCAAACCTGCTGGTTTCGCTGACGTTTTTGACGCTGCTGCAAATGATGGGCCCCACGCGCACATTTTGGCTCTACGGAGCCTTCGCCATCGCCGCCTGGGTTTTTTCCTATTACCAGGTACCCGAAACCAAGGGCCGCACCCTCGAAGAAATCGAGCAATTCTGGCGCAGCGAGACCCGCCAACAACCGCTCTGACGGCGCGGCTTTTCCACTGCGTTATTGCCCCACGCAGAATACAGTTTTTGACCTATTTCTGCTCTCGCCCTCCCGCGCTATTTTGGCTTAACAGCCCCCAAGTCGGACACTCTCACCGCTGCGCGTATGAGCCATCGCATGAGAGGCCCGATCGTAGCAACACGATCGAACCAATAGGAGGGGAAGACATGATTTCCCACGCCACACTCAAGCCACGATTACTGGCCATGGCCGTCCTGATGTCGCTT
>PLJR01000096.1 GCA_003140295.1 Acidobacteriota bacterium | reverse complement strand
TGCTGACGATGCCGAACGCGATTCCGCGATTGCCTGGCTGAAGGAGGATTACGGCCTCGACGATGCCGGCGCAGAGCAGGCCATCAACTACGTTTTGGCCGGCCGCGCGGTGCTGGGCGCAGTGCCTACGCTGCAGACGGTAATCGCCGAGCGGTTTTTTGATGAAAGTGGAGGGATGCAACTGGTGATTCACGCGCCGTTTGGCGCGCGGATCAACAAGGCGTGGGGACTGGCGCTGCGCAAGAAATTTTGCCGGTCGTTCAATTTCGAGCTGCAAGCCGCGGCCACGGATAATGGCCTGAATATATCGCTGGGCGAACAGCACAGTTTCCCGCTTGCGGATGTTTTTCATTATTTACATGCCGCTTCAGTGCAGGAGGTGCTCGAGCAAGCCGTGCTGGCGGCGCCGGTTTTCGGGGTGCGGTGGCGCTGGGTGGCCGGCCGGGCGCTGGCGCTGCTTCGTTTTCAAGGCGGGAAAAAAGTGCCTCCGCCGATTCAACGCATGCGCGCGGAGGATCTGCTCGCCGCCGTTTTCCCGCAGGCGCTGGCGTGCGCGGAAAATATCGCGGGCGACATTGTTATCCCCGATCATCCGCTGGTGCGGGAAACGATGAAGGATGCGCTGGAGGAGGCGCTGGACCTGCAGGGCCTGAAGCGCGTGCTGGCGGATTTGGATGAAGGGCGCATCCGCAGCGTGGCTGTGGATACTCCCGTGCCGTCCGCTTTTTCGCACGAAATATTGAATGCTAATCCGTACGCTTACCTCGACGATGCGCCTCTCGAGGAACGGCGCGCCCGCGCCGTGGAGATGCGGCGCGTTTTGCCGGTGGCGGTCGCCACGGAATTCGGGCGGCTTGATCCGCCGGCGATCGCGCAAGTGCGCGCGGATGCGTGGCCCGACGTTCGTGATGCCGACGAGCTGCACGACGCACTTTGCTCGCTGATCGCGGTGCCCGATAGCGGGGAGGGGGATTCGGTGGCCGAATCGCCGGTGTCGGCCACACTGCGCCGCTCCATACCGGATTGGAGCGGGTATTTCGCGGAATTGATCGAGCAGCACCGGGCTGCGCGCGTAGCGCTCGGCGAGCGCTCTTACTGGGTGTGCGCTGAAAAGGCGGCGGCCTTTCGGCAGATTTTCCGGGCGCCAACAATTGTAGGCTTGCCGGAGTTACTGAGCGAGCCCATCGGACGTGAAAAGTCAGCGCCTTCGCGAGAAGAGGCGGTAGCGAGCCTGATGACCGGCTGGATGTCCCACGTGGGGCCCACCACTGCGAGCGAGCTTGCGAACGTGCTGGGGCTGACGGCTGCCGAAATCGCGCAGGCGCTGCTGCGGCTAGAAGCTGCGGGAAATGTGCTGCGCGGGCAATTCACCGATGGGGCAGTGGCGGCCACCAACGGGGCGGCTCCAAATGACGGAGCAACGACAGAGGCGGAGAAAACCGAGTGGTGCGAACGGCGGCTGCTGGCGCGCATNNACAATGCCGATCCGTATCAGCACGTGAATCTTGCGGGGCGCGCGCCCTACCAGCAAATCGCCGCGGACCTGCGCCGGCGGCTGCTGGCGCGCATTCACCGGCTCACGCTGGGAGAATTGCGGAGGCAAATCGCGCCCGTGTCGCCGTCGCAACTGATGCGGTGGTTGTTGCGTTGGCAGCACCTGGCGCCGGTGTCGCAATTGCTGGGCGAGCGCGGAACGCTCGAAGCGCTGCGGCAATTGCAGGGATTCGAGGCTCCGGCGAATGCCTGGGAGCGGCGCATATTGGCGCGCCGCATCGCGGGCTACACGCCTGAAATGCTCGATCGCCTTTGCCTGACCGGCGCGGTGGGCTGGGGCCGGCTGTCACCGCACCCAGCGACGCTCGAAACGTGGACCGCGGGCCGCCGCGTTGTGCCTACCAGCGTGGCGCCGATTGCGTTTTTTGTGCGGGACGATGCGGACTGGATGATGCCGCGAAGCGCTTCCGCTGAAGCGCAAAAACTGAGCCCGGTGGCGAATGATATTTACAAATTTTTGCAGCAGCGCGGCGCCTCTTTTTTTGCCGACATTGTGAAGGGAACCGGCAGGCTGAAGGCGGAGATCGAGGCGGGGCTTTGGGAACTGGTTACGGCGGGATTGCTGACGGCGGACGGGTTCGATAATCTGCGCGCACTGATCGATGCCAAGCGGCGCGCGGGCCATGGAAGCGGCCGAAGCGCGCGGCCACGGCACAGCACTGGCCGGTGGTCGTTGCTCTACGTAGGGGAAGCGATCGACCGGAACCGAGCGATCGAAGCGACCTGCGGCATGCTTCTGCGCCGCTACGGGATTGTGTTTCGCGAGATGCTGACACGGGAAAGCATCCTGCCGCCGTGGCGCGAAGTGCTGGGCGCGCTGCGTCGGCTGGAAGATCGCGGCGAAGTGCGCGGGGGAAGATTCGTCAGCGATTTTCTGGGCGAGCAATTCGCGCTCCCAATCGCGGTGGAATCGCTGCGAGCGATGCGGCAGCAGCCGCCCTCCGGAGAGACGGTTACGGTTTCCGCGGCGGACCCTCTGAATATGGCGGGAATCCTGGTGCCGGGCGAGCGAGTGGCGGCGAACTCCGGCAAGTTCGTAACGTTCCGCGACGGCCTGGTCGCCGAAGAAGAGCCGGCCATGGTGATCTCCGGGCTCGCCGCCGTGCGCTAAGCCCCCCGCGCGCGGGCTGCGGAATACTTCCGGATACTTCTGGCGCGCTTTCGCGGCTGCGATGAATCCCCATTCTCAAATGCACGCGTTTGCCCAGGCCGCTGACGCTGTCGCGGCCACGACTAAAAAAACCGAGAAAATTGGCATTGTCAGCAGCTATCTGAAAACGCTGCCGGTCGAGGATGCGGCGCATGCCGCGGTATTTTTAACGGGGCGCGCATTTCCGCGGTGGGATGAACGCGTGCTCGGAGTGGGAGGAGCGACGCTGTCGCGCCTGGTGACGGCGTTGGCGGGCCAGGATTCGGCGGAGCTGAGCGGCGTCTATCGCAAACACGGGGATTTGGGCGACGTCGCGGAGGAGATGCTGCACGGGCGAAACACCGTCACGGATACCAGCCTGGAAGAAGTAGCCGCGGCGTTTGCGGCCATCGCCGCGTTGCGAGTACAGGCGGAAAAATCCGCCGTGCTACACCGGCTGTTCGAGAAATCGAGCGCCGGAGGCGTGAAATACGTCATTAAAATTATCACCGGCGACCTGCGCATCGGCTCGAAGGAATCGCTCGTCGAGGAAGCCGTAGCGCAGGCATTTGGACGTCCGCTGGCGGCGGTGCGGCGCGCCAACATGCTTCTGGGGGATATCGGCGAAACGCTGCGCCGCAGCGTCGCCGACGAGCTGGCCGGAGTACACTTTCGGCTGTTTCATCCCATCGATTTTATGCTGGCCACGCCGTCGGAGACGGCGGCGGAAATTTTCGACGGCCGGAGCGGGGAGATGTTCGTCGAGGAAAAATACGACGGGATTCGCGCACAGGCCCATAAGAGCGGCAACCGCGTGAGGATTTTTTCGCGGACGCTCGATGAAGTCAGCGAATTTCCGGAACTGGTGGCGCCGCTGGCGGCGCTGCCCGGTGAATTCATTGCCGATGGCGAAATCCTGGCGTGGCACGGCGCACAGCCGCTGCCATTCACGCAATTGCAGCGGCGGCTGGGGCGCAAGAAGATCGATTTGTGGCTAAGTCAGGAAATTCCGGTGCGCTTCGTGGTTTTCGATTTGCTTTACGCGGATGGCGAACTGTTGCTGGATGTGCCGTTGCGGGAGCGGTTGCGGCGGATGTTTGCGGGGCAGGAATCGCCGCTGCTGGGCGTGGCTGCGGTGCAAGTGTGCGACACAGCGGAGCTTTTGCAGCAGGCCTTCACAGGGTCACTGGCCGCGGGGCACGAGGGAATTGTCGCCAAAGATCCGGGATCGTTGTACACGCCCGGGCGACGGGGGCAGTCGTGGTTTAAGCTGAAAGAGCCGTATGCGACGCTCGACGTGGTGGTCACGGCGGTGGAATACGGCCATGGCAAACGGCACCATGTACTTTCCGATTACACCTTTGCGGTGCGCGACGGCGAGCGGCTGCTGAACGTAGGCAAAGCGTATTCGGGGCTGACCGACGCGGAAATTCTCGAATTCACGGAATATTTTCTCAATCATACTGTCTTGGATGAGGGATACCGGCGCGTGGTCGAGCCGAAGGTCGTGCTGGAGGTCGCATTCAACAACATCCAGCGATCCGGCCGGCATGAAAGCGGGTTTGCCTTGCGATTTCCCCGCATCGTGCGGGTGCGCCGGGATAAAACGGAGAGGCAGATCGATACGCTCGAGCGCGTGCGGGAACTTTACGGCAAACAAATGACGCTGCCGCGCGCGCTGGCTGAAATCCCATGAATTAGGGCCTGAAAGGACTGATGGCGACAGGGGATGGGCGGCCAGGTAGGGGCCTCATCCGATGGAATGGTTGCGACGTATTAGAAGGAAAGCGTTAGAATAAGGAATTAGAGAGGTTTCTTATGCTGATCAAAAAGCCCAGTGACATGCGTTATTCCGAGGTTACGCCCAAGTACCTGTATATGAACCGCCGCAATTTCCTGGCGGGGGCCGCCGCGGCGGCGGGCGCGGCCGCGCTGGTGGGCCGGTCAGCAGGCGATTGGCTGGAACCGCGGAGCGTGCAGGCGGGCGGGGCGAAGCTCGAAAACCTAGTGAAGAGCCCGTTCTCCACGCCGGAAAAATATACGTCGTATGACGCAATCACGCATTACAACAATTATTACGAATTCAGCACCAGCAAGGATGGCCCGGCGGTAAAAGCGCAAAACTTCAAGACGAATCCGTGGACGGTGAGCGTGGAAGGCGAGGTGTCCAAGCCGGAGAAATTTGATATTGCTTCGCTCATGAAGCTGGCGCCGCTCGAGGAGCGCATCTATCGCCATCGGTGCGTCGAGGGCTGGTCGATCGTGGTGCCGTGGGTGGGATATTCGCTGAGCGTGCTGATCAACCGCGTGCAGCCGACGTCGAAGGCGAAATTTGTCGAGTTCACAACCGATCTCGATCCCAAGCAAATGCCCGGCCTGCGGGAGGGAGGACTGGACTGGCCCTACACCGAGGGCTTGCGGTTGGACGAAGCCATGCACCCGCTGACGCTGCTGTGCTTCGGATTGTATGGCGAAGTGCTGCCGAACCAGAATGGCGCGCCGTTGCGCACGGTGATTCCGTGGAAATACGGCTTCAAATGCACGAAGTCGATGGTCAAGGTCCGCTTTACCGAGAAGCAGCCGGCGACGGCTTGGAACAAAGCCAACCCGACCGAATATGGCTTCTACTCAAATGTGAATCCCACGGTTGACCATCCGCGCTGGAGCCAGGCGACCGAGCGGCGGCTGGGCGAATTCAGCAAGCGTAAGACGCTGATGTTCAACGGTTACGATCAAGTGGCCAGCCTCTACACCGGCATGGACCTCAGGAAAAACTTCTAAGAGCAGGCGGCAAAAATGGACTTAGCGCGCCACATCAAGTGGATTAAGCCACCCGTGTTTCTGCTATGCCTGGTTCCCGCGGCCAGGCTGGCGTGGGAGGGCTTCCACGACGGGTTGGGGCCCAATCCCATTGAAACCATCACGCATTCGACCGGGACGTGGACGCTGACTTTTATTTGCGTGACGCTCACGGTCACGCCGCTGCGAAAACTTTTGCACCAGAACGTCCTGGTGCGTTTTCGGCGTATGTTCGGGCTGTTTGCGTTTTTCTATGGGTCGCTGCACCTGATGACCTACGTGTGGCTGGACAAGTTTTTCAATTTTCAGGACATGATTAAGGATGTCTACAAGCGGCCTTTCATCACCGCCGGGTTCACGGCATATGTGCTGATGGTGCCGCTGGCCGTGACTTCGACCAGCGGAATGATTCGGCGGCTGGGCGGGCGGCGCTGGAGGAATTTGCATCGCTTAATTTACGTGACCGCGATTGCCGGGGTGGTGCACTACTATTGGCTGGTAAAAATTGATGAGACGGTGCCGCTGCGCTTCGCCGCTGTGGTGGCGATTCTTTTAGGTTACCGGGTGGTGGATTACGCGCTGCAGAAGAAGTCTGGGACATCGTCCCGGGGCGGGCCGGGCGGCGGGTCGGCGCGCGGGCCTGCGCGCGGGCCTGCGCGTGGTGTGAGCAGCGGATCGGACGGAAGCACAACGAAGGAGACGCCGGTTCCCGCGTAATCTCTAAACAGCCCCAAAAACACCACCGTTAAAAAAGAGTGCGCCAGGAACTAGACCGGAGTTTCAGTGCTGGCGCGGATCTGCTGCCAGCGTCGCGGGCGCTTCTTGGCATCGAGAACCTTCTTACGCAAACGCAGCGACTTCGGAGTGATCTCCACGTACTCGTCATCGGCAATATATTCAATAGCTTGTTCGAGGCTAAGGTCGCGGTGCGGAATCAGGCGGATGGCTTCGTCGGCCGATGAAGCGCGCATGTTGGTCTGCTTCTTTTCCTTGGTAATATTGACGTCCATGTCGGACTCGCGTGAATTGTCGCCGACGATCATGCCTTCGTAAACCTCGACGCCGGGTCCGATGAACAGTTCGCCGCGCTCTTGCAGATTCCAAAGGGCGAAGGCGGTGCTGACGCCAGAGCGATCGGCCACCAGGGCTCCGGTGGGTCGCGAAGCCATCTCGCCCACGTAGTCCGTCCAGCCCGCCAGAATGGAATTGATCAGCGCGGTGCCGCGGGTCTCGGTAAGCAACTGGCTGCGCAAGCCGATCAGGCCGCGCGAAGGAATGCGAAATTCCATGCGCACGCGCCCGGAACCATGATTGATCATCTGCGCGAGCTCGCCGCGCCGCGTGCCCAGGCTTTCCATGATGATTCCGATGTAGGATTCCGGGCAATCGATCACCAGCATTTCGAGCGGCTCGACGCGCTTGCCATTCTCGGTGTGGACGACGATCTCGGGCTTGCCCACCATTAATTCGTAGCCTTCCCGGCGCATGGTTTCAATCAGGATGGCGAGCTGCAGTTCGCCGCGGCCGAGAACGCGAAACGATTCCGGGGTGTCGGTGTTGTCAACGCGAATCGAGACATTGGTGAGCAATTCTTTTTGCAGGCGGTCGCGCAAGTCGCGGGAAGTAAGCCACTGCCCCTCGCGTCCGGAGAGAGGCGAATTGTTCACGGTAAAGACCATCGCGAGCGTGGGCTCGTCGATGAGCAGAGGCTCAAGAGGCGCTGGCCGCTCGGGATCGGTGATGGTTTCGCCGATCTGAATGCCTTCGACGCCGGCGACGGCGACAATATCGCCGGCGGAGACGGTCTCCGCCTCATCGCGGTCCAGCCCTCGAAAGGTATACAGCTTGGTGATGCGCGTGGTCTGCAGATCACCTTTGAGCTTGGCGATGCCTACCAGGTCGTTGCGGTGCAGCGTGCCCTGAAAGACCCGCGCGATCGCGATGCGGCCGAGATAATCGCTGTAGTCGAGATTGGTCACCTGCACTTGCAGCACAGCGTCCGGGTCGCCCGACGGCGGAGGGACCGCGGAAACGATGGTCTCAAAAAGCGGAGTCAGATCGGTGGAGTCATCGCCGCCCGACTCGCTCCAGCGGCGGTGGGCCACACCAATTTTGGCGTTTGTGTAAAGCACCGGGAAGTCGATCTGATCCTCGTTGGCGTCGAGATCGATGAACAGGCCGTAAATTTCATCCAGCACGGCGGAAGGACGCGCGTCCGGGCGATCGATTTTATTCAGCACCACAATAGGCGGCAGCTTGGCTTGCAGGGCTTTCTGCAAAACATAACGAGTCTGCGGGAGAGGTCCCTCGCTGGCATCAACGAGAAGGAGAACGCCATCGACCATGCGGAGGGCGCGTTCCACTTCTCCTCCGAAATCGCTGTGGCCGGGCGTATCAACGATGTTGATGCGCGTGTCGTGAAAGAAGAGCGCGGTATTCTTGGCCAGGATGGTGATGCCGCGCTCACGCTCGAGCTCGTTCGAGTCCATTACGCGATCGGTGACGGCTTCGTTGATGCGGAAAATGCCGCTTTGGCGCAGCATGGCGTCCACCAGGGTAGTTTTGCCGTGGTCGACGTGGGCGATGATGGCGATGTTACGAATGTTCTGGGTCATACGTTTCCCGTCAGGGTTTGCTCAGTTCGGGCGTTCGCCATGGGGATTTGCTTCCCGCCTGTTGCCAACAGATATGCAAACAAAACGAGGGCTGCAAGCGCAGCCTTGCAGCCCCACAGGAACGCGCACGAAGAGCGGATGAGTGCAATCGTTGCATTTCAAATGTACCACAGCGGCTGGCGAGGGCCAATGCACGATCGCAAAAAATTATGTAACTCTACGGTAACTAAGGTGTGACGGAGCGCTGCGCGGGCTGCTGCTGGGTCATGCAGTGCAAAGTACCAAGGCCGAGCACCAGGTCGCGACAAGGAATGCCAACGACCTCACGACCGGGAAACAGCGCGGCCAGCGTGTCGAGGGCGGCACGGTCCTGCGCATCGTTGAACGTCGGGACCAGGACCAGGCGATTAGCGATGTAGAAATTGGCGTAGCTCGCGGGAAGGCGCTGGTCGGCGAAGTACACTGGCTCGGGCATGGGCAGCGTTTCGATGAGCAAAGACCTGCCATGCCGGTCTTTCATACTACGCAGGCGCGCGAGATTTTCCTGTAACGGTGCATAGTTCGCATCGTTTGCGTTCGATTCAACGACGGTGACAATGGTTGCGGGATCGACAAAGCGTGCGAGATCGTCCACGTGGCCGTGCGTGTCATCGCCGGCAATCCCGCGCCCGAGCCACAACACCTCGGTAATGCCCAGATAATCGCGAAAGATTGCCTCGTAATCTTCGCGGGTGAACCCGGGATTGCGCTCCTGCGCGGGGCTGAGCAGGCATTCTTCCGTGGTAATCAAGGTGCCAAGGCCGTTGACGTCAATGCTGCCGCCTTCGAGAACAATGCGGCGGCCGCGGTACACGGGTTCCCGTACACGCATTGGCAATTTCACCTTTAGAAGACCGGTCGCGGCGTCGTCCTTTTTCCAATCGTCATATTTGGCCCAGGCATTGAAGCGCCAATTGGTGGCGCCGACACGGCCTGCGCCGTTCTTGGTAAAGATGGGGCCAAAATCGCGTATCCAACCCCGATTGGTGGGGACGATGAAGAACTGGACGGTGTCGAGCGCGACGCCATTTTTTTTGAGGATCCGGCGGGCGCGGTTTTCTTCCTCGCTGTTTTCGACGAGGACGCGCACGCGTTCGACGCGCGCCAGGTGGCGCACAATTTCGGCGTAAACCCAGGGGATGGTCGCAAATTTTCCCGGCCAGTCGGTGCGCTCGTGCGGCCAGGCCAGCCACGTCGCGTCATGCGGCTCCCATTCCGCGGGCATGCGGTATTTCTGGCGGCTGGAAGCGGAAGAGCGGGGCTTGGCGAGGTTCGCTCCGGAGGAGTTCAATCGATCCACCGCTCGAGCAGCGGGCCATAGGCATCGATGCGGCGATCGCGGAGAAACGGCCAGCTACGCCGCACTTCTTCCATACGGCGGAGATCACATTCGACGACCAGAGTTTCCTCTTTGTCGGTGGAGGCTTGCGCGATTAACTGTCCGAACGGATCGGCTACAAATGAAGAGCCCCAGAACTCGATGCCGTTTTGACCGGGTCCGTTTTCACGGGGACCCTCGAAGCCCACTCGATTGACGGCGGCGACGAAAATGCCGTTGGCGATGGCGTGCGAGCGCTGGATGGTGCGCCAGGCATCCAGCTGCGCAGCTCCGAATTCATTTTTTTCCGCGGGATGCCAGCCGATGGCGGTGGGGTAGAACAAAATGCTGGCTCCCCGGAGGCTGGAGAGGCGCGCGCCTTCGGGATACCACTGGTCCCAGCAAACCAGCACGCCAATGCGGCCGTAGAGGGTGTCAAAATTCGGAAAACCCAAATCGCCGGGCGTGAAATAAAACTTTTCGTAATAGAGCGGATCATCCGGAATATGCATCTTGCGATAGATGCCCAGCAGCGAGCCGTCGGCGTCGAGGACCGCTGCGGTATTGTGGTACAGGCCAGGCGCGCGACGCTCGAAAAGGGAAGCCACGATCACGACGTTTGATTCGCGCGCGGCCTTGCCGAGCGCATCGGTGGAAGGGCCGGGGATAGGCTCCGCAAGATCAAAGCAGGCATGATTTTCTTCGCGGCAAAAGTACTGCGAGCGAAAAAGCTCCTGCAAGCAGATGATTTGGGCGCCTTGCCGCGCCGCCCCGCGTATCGTCGTGAGCGTTGCGGCGAGATTTTCTTCGGGATCGAGCGAGCACCGGCGCTGCACGAGGCCGACATTTACTTTGTCGGGCGATTTGTCAGGCGGTTTCGCGGGCATTCCGTGAATATATCATTGCGCAGGGGCCGCGGCGTGGCGACTTTGCTCTACGTGCGACGGGATTACGTGCGCGAGCGGTGCCAATCAATGCGAGGAGGAGACCGCAACGGCGCGGCGAATTTGCAGCAAAACTCGGTAAAACATTTGCGCCGTAAGGCGTCCGGTCTGCGTGTTCTGCTGGCTGGGATGATAGCTGGCGAAAAGAAGCGGCAAATCTGCGGGCAACGTGAATTCCGCGCCATGGGCAAACCGGTACGGGGCTCGCGAGACAATTTTTCCGCGATGGACAAGCAGGCGCAAGTAGGCGTGGAAGGCGATGGCGCCCAGCGCCAGAACCGCGCGCGGTTTTAGCACCTCGAACTCCTTTTCCAGGTACCCGGCGCAATTTGCCAACTCCGAGGGAAGAGGCTTGTTGTCCGGGGGCGCGCAATGCAGCGCTGCGGCCATATAGGCATTTTGCAGCGCGAGGCCATCAGCAATGTGCGATGAAGCCGGCTGATTGGCAAAGCCGGCGCGGTGAAGCTGGCGGTAGAGAAAATCTCCGGAGCGGTCTCCGGTGAACATCCGGCCCGTACGATTGGCGCCATGAGCGGCGGGCGCGAGACCTACGATCAAAAGCTGGGCGCGGGCGTCTCCGAAACCTGGCACGGGGCGCCCCCAATAAGCCCAATGCAGATAGGCGCGGCGCTTCACGCGAGCCACCGTCTCCCGATAAGTCACCAGGCGAGGACATCTGCGGCAGGCGATGATGGCGTCATTCAGAATTGCCAGTTGCTCTTCAGGATTTTGAGACATAGCGCAAGAAATATACCGCGTTTCGCGTTTGTGGAACGGACCGCAGCAAGGGGCAAACTTATTCGGGCGCACAGGAAAGCTGTCTTGAGAAGAAGAGGTGACGGGACTAAAACAAAAAGGGGAAGGCCACTGCGCCTTCCCCCTTTAGGCCACTGAAGCTTTGCGCCTGGCACTGCGCGCAACCTTGAATGGGACGTTTAGTGCTTGTCGGTTTTGCCCCAATCGTCGGCCAGAGGCTTATTCTTGTTACGCTCATTGGTTTCCGGATCGTAACTGCCGTGAGGTCCTGGGCCACCGATCTCGGACGACTTCTGGTTTTCGCCGCGGCCTGTGCCCTGGGACCTTACGCGGCCCTCTCTGTTTTGATCGCCTTGATCACGTTCGCTGCCCTCATCGCCCTGCTGGCGCGTGCCCCTCTGACCGAGACTTTGTGGGCCTCCGCGGCTCTCATTGTCACCCGAGCTTGAACCTTGCTGCCGAATTGGCTGGCCCTGGTTCGTGCTCTGCTGACCTTGTCCCTCACCGCGGCCCTGATTTTCGCCTCGTCCTTCGTTGCCCCGGTTTTCGGGTTGGGTTTGCCCTCCCTGCTGACCGCGTTTTTGATGTTGGTCGGGCTCTTTCTCTCGCTGCTTCTTCGCGGATTCACCTGGCATCACTGACCTCCTTGCCTGTTTATAGATTATCGATTGAATTCGACCTTTCAATTCACTGGGCCACCGCTCAGATTAGAACTACGCTCGCGCAGCCCGCGTCTTCGGCTTGCGGGAGCCCGTGCTGCTCGGCTTGGGAGCCTCTTCCTCTTCTGATTCCTCTGCCTCTTTCGCTACGACGTTGATCTGCTCGGCGAGTTCGGTGAGTTTTTCGTCTGTTTCCTTTTCTTCAGCAAGGGTCTGCTCGAGCAAGGACACGGCCTCTGATTCGCCAAGGAGATTGGCGTACGTGCGCGCAGAGCCGTAACCAGCGATCTCGTAATGCTCCACCCTCTGCGCGGCGGAGATAAGGCCGGCATCGAGTTCTTCCGGTTCGGGGTCTTCCTCGATCATTTCGCCGCCTTCTTCAATCAATCCCGCCATGCCTTTGCACGTTTTGCCTCGCGGACTTTCGTCCAGCTGCTCAAACACCTTTTCCAGGCGGGAAACATGCTCGCGAGTCTGCTCGAGATGCTCCTCAAATGCGGAGCGCAATTCCTCGGAAGTGGCCGCCTTAGCCATCTTCGGCAATGCTTTCACCAGTTGATTTTCAGCGCTGAACAGATCCTTCAATTCGTCGATATACAGCTTCTTCAGTGCGTTGGTTTCCATTTTTTTGCTCCAGGATTGATCTGAATCGTTACGGCTAGACAATAGACGGGCGACTGCAGGCGCGCTATACCTTGAAAGCCGTAGATCGGTGCCGGGATGGGTGCAGCCGTAATGCTCAGAAATTAAACCGTTTATACCATGTCATGTAGGCTGATGGGACCATGACCAAAATCGTTAGTTGCTCGATTTGAAGTCGCGCCCTCAAGGAGCCGCGACGTGTTAGAGTACGTTTCGCAGCGAGGTCTTAGTCAACCGCGCGCGGCCTAAACGCATCTTAGCACCATCCTTTCAACGGAGTCCCTGCCATGACGCGCATCCTGCTAACCACGGTCGACCGGGACCTGGGACTCTACGATTATTTTCGCGAAAACGCGCCCGCTGGATTCCTATGGCGGTTCCACATGCCGCGCAGGATTTCGTTTGGGCTGCGTTTTTTGCGGCAAAATGTTCCCGAGATTGAAATTCTCGAGTACCCAACGCGAGCGGAATACGTCAAAGCGTTAAAGAGGGGCTGGGACGCAGTGGGATTCTCATTCTATCTGGAGGAGAGCAACCGCATCCTGGAGATGGCGGAAGAAGCGCGTCGCGCGGGAGTGCGACAATTGTGGGCGGGCAATTATGGAGCTCTCACTCCGTCGCTGCATGGGAGCTTCGACCAGGTATTCAACGGGTACAGCGAGGACGCACTGGCGCAAACCCTCGGTAAGACCATCGAATCCGTTCAGCATCCGCCGCTGGTGGCGGAGTTTCGGCTTCCCGGAGGATGGCCGATGCCGGTGGGAATTTTGTTTACGACGCGTGGATGCAGTTTCCAATGCACGTTCTGTCAGACCACGGCATTCGCGCCGCGGCCGAAAGCCATTCCGCTGGAGGCTATCGAGCGCGCGGTGCGATTTTACGTGCAACATGGAATACGCTACGCCCTGATCCTGGATGAAAATTTCGGAAACATTCCCGAGCACGCGGAAGCCGTGATCGAATTGCTGGCGCGCTACGGCATTCGCTGGCTGGTGCAGTCTCGGGTGGACTTGTTTTTAAGAAATTTTGATGCCTGGCTCGAAATGGGGATGGAGGGCGCGCTTTTTGGGATTGAGAGCTTTCACCAAGAGGTTCTCAAGCAGATCCACAAAGGCGAAAAGGTCGAGGCGGTGATGGAGCTGGCGAGCCGGCTGAATCGCGCCGGACGTTATGCGCAGGGATATTACATTATTGGGTTCCCGTCGGAGACACCAGAGTCGATTCGAGAGGATTTGAAAACGCTGGCGGAACTCGAGCTGGACGTGACGCAAATCACGATCGTTACGCCCCACCCGCGCACGCAGCTTTGGGGCGAGCTCGAGGCCAAGTACGGTATTTTCGAGAGGGATTGGGCCAAGTTTGATACCAAGCATCTGGTTTGGGCACATCCAAACTGCGAGCCTGGAAGCCTGGAAGCGTTGCTCGGTGAAGGATTCAAGCTGTGTTATGGCCAGCCGTGGCTGCGCCGCACGGCAAGGAAATTTCTGTCGAGCCGCGTGCAACGGCGCGATTTGACGGACTTGTTGTGGAGCCCGGTGCGTTCACGGTGGGCAGCCCCTGCTCGCCTGCCGTATCTCGGTGCGTCGTGATATGCATTTGATCGAATTGCATGACCGCCCGTGGTTTCCGAAGTTTCTGCGGGACTTCATTACCGATGACCTGGAAACGATTTTGAATTTCGTAAATGTTTATGGGCCGGTCGCGCCGCCACTGCGAAATGCGCTGCGGCATGCCGGGACGAGCCGGGTGGTGGATTTGTGCTCGGGCGGGGGCGGACCGTGGCGGAGGCTGTGGCGGGAGTTCGACAAAAATGCGCTGGCGGAGATTTGGCTCACAGACAAATACCCGAATATCGCGGCATTTGAGCGAACTACGGCGGCTGCGGGTAAGCGGATTTGTTTTCGCGGTGACTCCATCGATGCGCTGAAAATCCCCGGTGAACTCAAGGGATTCCGCACTATTTTCAACTCCTTTCATCATTTTGCGCCGGATGATGCGCGGGCCATTCTACAAGCGGCGGCCGACTCGGGAGAAGGGATTGGGATCTTCGAAGCGCCTGGGCGGCACATGATTACGCTGTTACTGGTCCTGCTGATCCCGCTGGCGGACTTGGCGGTGGCGCCATTCACCCGCCCCTTCCGGTGGACGCGGGTGCTTTGGACTTACCTGCTTCCGGTGATTCCGCTGGTCCTGCTGGTGGACGGCATTTTGTCATGCCTGCGCGTGTACTCGCCGGCGGAGCTCAGCGAACTGGCGAGGCATGTTCGCCCACGGGCTCAGGATGGCGCGGAGAGCGGCCAGGGATTTGAGTGGAATATCGGAGTGGAAAACAGTGGGCCGTTTCGGGTGCCGGTCACATACCTGACGGGTTATCCGAAACCCGTGGCGGGCACAATCTTTATCGATAATCAAACGGACGAAGTGAAGACCGCCGCAGCATGAGCGCCAGAATTCACGCGCGCGCCCAGAATTTTCGCGCCTAAGAGGAGAAAACCGTGATTTGGATCCGCAGGATTACAGCCGTCGCAATCATTTCGGTATCGCTGTCGCTGGTATTCGCCCAGCAGAAGCCGGCGGGGGACGCCAACGTCACACGCGCCACCCTGGATAACGGGTTACGTGTGGTGATCGTACGCGATGCCTTGGCGCCCGTGGTAACCGTTGAAGAAAATTTCTTGGTGGGTGGCGACGAAACCCCGCCGGAATTTCCGGGTATGGCCCATGCCCAGGAACACATGGCCTTTCGCGGGTGCTCGGACGTGTCCGCGGATCAAATCGCCGCGATTTTCGCGCAACTGGGCGGTAACGGAAATGCCGATACGCAACAAAATATTACCCAATATTTTTCGACCGTGCCGGCGGCCGACGTGGATATCGCATTGCGTGTGGACGCGGACTGCATGCAGGACATTCAGGATTCGCAGGAAGAATGGGCCCGCGAGAAGGGCGCGATCGAACAGGAAGTGGCGCGCGATCTTTCCAACCCCACTTACAAATTCATCACCCGCCTGAATGAGGACATGTTCTCGGGAACTGCGTACAGCCATGATCCCCTGGGGACCAAAGAATCGTTCGATGCGACCACCGGAGAGATGCTGCGCAGCTTCTACAAGAGTTGGTACGCCCCGAACAATGCCATCCTGGTGATTGCGGGTGACGTGCAACCCGACGCCGTGCTTGCGCAGGTGAAGGAATTTTACGGCAAGATCCCCAAGAGAGATCTGCCGCCGCACCCCGAAATCAACCTTCAGGCCGTAAAGCCCGAGTCCATTGTTCTGGACAGCAACCTTCCTTATCTGTTGGCGTTTATCGCCTGGCGCATGCCGGGCAGCAGCAGCCCGGATTTTGCGGCCACGCAGATTTTGGGCGATGTGCTGGGCAGCCCGCGCGGAAACTTGTATGAGTTGGTGCCCGCGGGGAAAGCCATCGACACGGGGTTCGGGATTGCCGAGGCTCATCCCAAAGCCAGCGTGGCCTATAGCGCCGGGGTTTTGGCTGCGGGAAGCGATGCCGCGCCCTTGATCGAAGAAATGCGCAAGATCATGGCCGATTATGCGGCAAACGGCGTACCTGCAGAATTGGTGGAAGCGGCCAAGCGGCGAGAAATCGCGGGCGTGGAGTTTCGGCGTAACTCCATCCCGGGCCTGGCTGCGGCCTGGTCGGAATCGCTGGCCGCGGAAGGACGCAACTCGCCCGATGAAGACGTCGAGGCGATGAAGCGCGTGACCACCGAAGATGTAAACCGCGTGGCCAAGGAGTTTCTGACCGACAAAAATTCGATTACCGCGCAGTTGAAGCCGGTCCCCTCGGGCGCCGCCGTAGCTGCAAAGGGCTTCGGAGGCGATGAGCAGCTCACCTCGGCGCCCACTAAGCCGGTGGAGCTGCCTTCCTGGGCCGCGTCCCGTCTTCTGACATTGGCGTTGCCACCGGCGCCGTCCATTTCCTCGGACATGACCTTGCCGAACGGCCTGCGCCTTATCGTAAAGACAGAAAAGACCACCCCCACCGTCAGCGTTCTGGGAGAGGTACGGCAAGATCCGCAGATGGAAACGCCGGCCGGCAAAGAAGGGGCCGCGGACATTCTCGGAGATTTATTTTCCTATGGCACGAAGAGTCTAGATCGGCTGGCGTTCCAGAAAGCGCTCGATGACATCGCCGCCGACGAATCGGCAGGCTTCCGTTTTTCGCTGCACGTACTGACCCAGGATTTCTCGCGCGGTGTCCAATTGCTGGCGGATAACGAATTGAATCCGGAGCTTCCTGAGGAAGCCTTCAACGTGGTGAAACAGCAGACCGCGCAGTTTGTCGCCGGACGGTTGAAAAGCCCCGGATATCGCGCGGGACGTGCGCTGAACGCGGCGCTGCTTCCCGCGAACGACCCGGAACTGCGGGAAACGACTCCGCAGACCATTTCGTCGCTGACTCTCGATGACGTAAAGCAGTATTACGCCAAGGCGCTCCGCCCCGATCTCACCACGATTACGGTTATCGGCGATATCACGCCGGACCAGGCGAAAGCTGCCGTCGAGAAATGGTTCGGGTCCTGGAAAGCCACGGGCGCGAAACCCCAAGTCGACCTGCCTCGCGTGCCTCCCAATGGCGCGGCAGCGGCCAGCGTGCCGGACCCGAGTCAGTTGCAGGATAGCGTCAATTTGACCGAGATGGTCGGAATCACGCGGTTTGATCCCGACTATTACCCGCTGCAGCTTGGCAATCACGTTTTAGGCGGAGGATTTTATGCCACCCGCTTGTACCACGATCTGCGGCAAATTAACGGGTACGTTTACAATGTGGACGTGCGGATAAATGCGATGAAGACGAGGACGCTTTTTACCGTAACGTACGGTTGCGATCCGCAGAACGTGGGCAAGGCCAGGCAGTTAATCATCCGCGACCTGCTGGCCATGCAAAAAGAAAATGTTACTCCCGCCGAGTTACAGCAAGCCAAGGCCTTGCTGCTACGTCAAATTCCACTGGCGGAGTCGAGCGAAGACGGTGTGGCGGGGGGCATGCTCGCCCGCGCTGTGATCGGCCTGCCACTCGATGAAGCGGCGCGCGCCGCGAAAGAATATTATTCCATGACGGCCGACCAGGTACGATTGGCTTTCGCGAAATGGATACGCGCCGATGGATTCGCGCAAGTGGTTCGAGGGCCGGTCGCGCAGTAGGCCCCTAGCCGGACGCCAGTTGCACGGAAATCGTATCGATCGGATCGGGCTGAAAAACCATGCGATTGCCGGCCTGCATGGGCAGCGGCGGAACGATTGAACCGGTAATAATCACGTGTCCGGCGGCCAACTTCTTCCCCGAGGCCGCTAGCGTATTGGCGACGTGGCGCACGATGTCCACCAAATCTTCTGAAGTCGTGGCGGGTTGGGCGCGCGGTGCGACCTCTACGTCGTTTTTCCAGACGTGGCCCATAAGCCCGTCCAAATTACAGCCCGCGCGCGAGGCGTCTTTCGCGCCCAAAATGACATGGCGCTGAAAAATATCACGCGCCAGAGTATCCTCCACCGTATCCGCTGTCGGCGGTCGATCCAGGTCGACAATCTCAATCGCCGGACCCACGCCAGAAATAGCCGCGCGGGCAGTTTCGCCATCCGCGCCTGCGGCAAGGTCTTCGCCGAGGTACACCGCGATCTCGGGCTCCAGCACCGGTGGAGCCCACCCTGAAACCGGCAGCGTCACTCCGGACATGAGAAGCCCGCGTTGCATCAAGAAACCCACGAGCGGCGCGGTAGTATGCAGCCGCTCCATTGAGGCTGGCGCGGCCGAAACCGAGCTTCCATCCCAGGGCCTTCTCCCCGGCATCCAGGCGCGCACGTCTAACTCGTAGTTGCGTAGACATTCCACACGAGAAACGCGGGTCTTCCCAAGGCGCGGTTATGGTCATGGCCCGATCGTGACGCGGCGTTCGAAAAAAGGTCAACACGGTTGTGGAACAGCCGACCCGGAATCAGTCCAGGTATCGCTTCGGGAATCGCTCCAGGCCTCGGTTTATTTCCCGATCTGGCGCGATTCGGCAACCGTATGCGCGCTTGGAGATGAAATTCGCATCCCTTTCCGCTAGAATGCTCACGCACATGGACTTTGACCAAATTAATACTTTCGTGGAGGTTGCGAAACACAGCAGTTTTTCCTTGGCGGGCCGAAAGGTTTTTCGGTCCCAGTCGGCGGTCAGCGCCCAAATTCGCCAACTGGAGCAGGAATACGGGGAGAAATTATTTTCGCGCGTAGGAAAGACGGTGCGGCTTACCCCTGCCGGGGAAGTTTTATTCGAGTATGCGGGCCGCTTCCTAGAACTGCGGCAAGAGTCGCTGCGTGCAGTCGCCGACCAGTCGAGTAGCCCGCGCGGTATTCTGGCCATCGGGGCCAACGAAGCGACTTTTCTATACGTGCTCCCGGATGTTTTCGCCAAATTCCAGCGCCTTTATCCTGACGTGCAGATCAGCATTTATCGCAACTTCAGCCATAAGGTTTTGCAGCGCGTGGAAGACGGAACCATCGATCTGGGCATCGTTACGCTTCCCGTGAAATCCCCGAGTCTAAAGGTCCATTCGATTTACCGCGACCGGGTGATGCTGATGACCAGTCCAAAAAATCCGCTCGCCAAACAAAAGAGCGTGACGGCCAAAGACATTGCGGGCCAGCCGCTCATCTTCCCCAAGACCGGATTCACTCGCCAGGTGCTGGACAAGTTCTTCCGTCCCTATATAGCCGATCTGCGCATCGCCATGGAGCTGCCCAGCGTTACGATGATCAAGCGGTTTGTGGCCGCCAACCTCGGCGTTTCACTTATCAGCGCGGGATTTGCCAGCGACGACGTGCGCGCCGGAAGGGTCAAGCTGATTCCCATCAAGGACGTGGATTTGTGGCGCGAGCTGGGATTGATCTACCGTCACGATCGCCATTTGCCGCGCTCCGCTACAGCCTTTGTCGAATTAATCAGACAGCCCGACGCGACGACGCCCGAGTCGTGACCAAATCATAGGCGAGCGCACATGTCACTATGATCGGAGCGGTTGAAAAACCAGTGAAAGACAACCCAAAGACGAGTATTATCCGCGGGAATCGAGTTTGAGATGATGATGCACCACGAGGGCAGTTTTTTACTTTTCAATCTGGACCCTGCAGTTGCGCGACGCGATCCCAGTCCGGTGCGGAGGAATTGAATATGATGACTTTTCGAATCCATGGATTGTTGCTCGGAGCCACTTTTGCGGCGGTGTTGATGTCGTTGCCCGGCGTGGCCACCGCTCAGGGCACCAATGTGTTCAAGGAAGTCGCCGACAAAAAGGACGCGGTACAATGGCGAAACGCGCCCGACACGGCCATCCCCCCAGACGTCTGCTCGATCCTTCAAGGATGTAGTGGGACGATGAAACTGGTGGCTCTGCCCCCAGCGACCGAAGGAGGCACGAAAGTAGGCCGGGGACTGTTTTGGAATCCGGCAAATCCCAAGCAGCCGATGATCCTAGAACACCAAACATACGGTGACGTGTATTTTTTCTTGATGTCCCCGGATGGCGCCTTGCTGAAAGCCGCCTACCATGAAACCGCCAAGCCCTCCTGGGTGCCCATGGGCATCTCCTTGGCTCAGCCTACATTTGACAAGGACAAACAGGCTTGGCACGCCTGGATTACGAAACTGGGCGCGGCGCCCGCGGCAAAATCTGGCGCAGAAGCCCCCAAGGAACCGGCACAGGAACCTGCGAAGTAACGCTGGTTGTGACGTGGGGTATGACCATGTCGCGGGCTGGAATTGGTGCCGGCGGGCCCCGGCGTATTGACAGTGATTCAGTTGCCCTGGTAGGTTGAAAAGGTTCTTGATAGAGGTGCGGAAGCCATCAGTAGCCGAGCCGGTGTTCCGAGACGCTTCGGAGGCTGGGCAAAAGGGGCTCGAGAGTTATCCGCCGAAATCGCTGTCGGAAGCGGCTCCGCAGCGGTTGGAGGGCACGGAGAATACCTGCCCGCTGTCATCCGTCTCATACGGATGGAGCGCTATCGGGAAGCGAAGAGACTCGAGTCTGC
Source organism: Acidobacteriota bacterium (assembly GCA_003140295.1). Lineage (GTDB taxonomy): Bacteria > Acidobacteriota > Terriglobia > Acidiferrales > UBA7541 > Palsa-189. The sequence goes on along the minus strand of PLJR01000096.1, from coordinate 518 downwards.
GGCCTCGCGGATTTTCCTTCTCTGTCTCCATCCATTTTGGCAGACCCTATCTAAGCAAGTGATGATGCAAGGTGTTGATCGAGGCGTCGCGGGTACATGGTGTGCGCTGCGTTCGCGTATGTATCGGGTGAATCCGGATGCCGGATATTTTCCAATTGACGCGCGCTTTAGTGGACATCGAGTCCATCACCAACCACGAGGCGGCCGTCGGCGGCTATCTTTTCGACTTGCTGTCAAAGTTGGCGGCGGCCTCAGGCGGAAGCGTGGAACGTTGCGCGGTCGAAGACGGCCGGTTCAATGTGCTCGCCCATTGGGGCGAGCCCACCGTCACAATGTCAACGCATATGGATACCGTCCCTCCTTATTTTCCCGCGCGGGAAGATGCCGAGTTTGTCTGGGGCCGGGGATCGGCCGACGCGAAAGGCATAATTGCTGCGATGACGGCGGCCGCGGAACAACTTCTCGCGGAAGGGGTCCGCAACTTCGCGTTGTTATTCGTTGTCGGAGAGGAGCGCAAC
>PLJR01000106.1 GCA_003140295.1 Acidobacteriota bacterium | reverse complement strand
TGGACGTACAGCCGGCCGTACTTCCGGTGTGCCAGTGCGGCACCCACCGCAGCGGGGGCAGCGAATCCGACGCCGGCCGCGCTCCCACTGTAGCTGCGCTGATAGTGTTTGCTATAAACCCACGGGTAGCCGCCCAATCCTCCCGCCCAGTCCTCGTTTTTGACTTGCTCCCAAACCTCGGCAGACAGGCGCGGCAAGCTGATGGGACTCGANNAACACCCTCTGGCGGTCGCTATTTGCCAGGCGCTTGACGGCCTCAACGAGGGCCGGCAGGGTGGCTTCCGAGTCGGCGGCCATAGCCAGATCGACTTCGGTGTAGCGCTGAAAATCCTGGTAGTTGCTCTTCATGTAGAGGTCGGCGGTGCTGATGCTGATCAGCTTCACATCCTTTCGCGTCTTCAGTTGTGAGCTGCGGTGCGCCTGGTCGCGGTAAGAGTTCACTACACCCCAAAAATCCGGCACATCCAGGCCCAGGATCGCATCCGCATTCTGGATCTGCTGATTGACGCCACCCTCAGCGCCCCCACCGCCACCAACATTCATGATCGCCACCCCGAGCGCTTNNTGGCCGCCACGATGACCGGATTTTCCGCCGCGACCAACAGTCGCGCCGCCTCGGCCACCGCGCCCGAATCGCCCTGTGGCGCAGACGTGAGCGTGAGCTTAGGAATGCGCAGGTCGGCATCCTTGGGAATCGGGTCTTCCTGTAGCCCGCCGTCCGCCACCAACACCACCGGCGACCTCGGCAGAGTCATGGAGATCTTGTAAGCGCGCACTGCGGATTCCGCGAAGTGCTGCAGTGACATTGGGGTGTCATCCCACTTCGTGTAATCGCGAACCATCGCCGCCGCATCGAGAGCGCTGTGGTACCACTCCACTCCCGGACGCCGCTGCGTGGCATCGAGCGAGTTGCCAAGTATGATGTACACGGGGACCCGGCCGCCCCAGGCGTTGTAGATTCCCATCGCCGCGTGCTGCAAACCCACCGTGCTGTGCGCCAATACCAGCAACGGTTTGCCTTCCACTTCGAAATAGCCATGCGCGAGGGCCACCGACGATTCTTCATGGCAACAGGTCAGGAACTCCGGGGCCTTGTTTCCGCCATAGTTTATGAGCGATTCGTGCAATCCGCGGAAGCTCGATCCCGGATTGGCGGCGAGGTACTCGAAACCGAGTGACTTAATTACATCCACCATGAAGTCGGACCCCGGACGATCCGTGGTCAGGACGTCGACGCCAGATGCTTCAGTATCGGCGTCCACGGGCGGAGCGGACGGCGCGACGAAGGGCTGGGCACCCATGGCTCCGGTAGTGGCGACTAGACTTGCCACTCCACTGACCGCGGCGCCTTTCAAAAACGCGCGCCGTTCCACAGCTTTCTTGGATTTGAGCATGGCTTTTGGTGCCTCCCTCTAGGTTATGCCTAGGCCGTTATGCAGTATGTTTCGGCCGCTGTCAATGCCCTGTTCCGGCCGGAGAACAATTGGACTGGTGTGGTGGTAGTTAAATTCTGCTCTTAGAAGATAAATCGATTGTTTACCAATTCTTAATACATATATTGTCGGGGGGGGGGCGCCGATTGCATCCGGCTATTCTTTCCGATTCTTCCGTGCCGGCTTGAACGTCGCGTTTTCACATGAAAAATCCGAAAATCAGGCAGGTTCGCGTCCCGATTCGTCTACGAACCACTCATAAGCAATCAGTGATGCAAAGTCAGGCATGGTCGAGTCTGAAGTTTGATTTTCGCCAATCTGTGATAAACAAGAACCCAAATGCTACATCAAATCGGGTCAAAGCCGTTGTACCGGGAATTATGGTAGGGGCGGTGGGGGTCGAANNTCGAACCCACGACCAACGGCTTAAAAGGCCGCTGCTCTGCCACTGAGCTACGCCCCTAAAAAGTCTTCACAACATCTTACATGAAAAAGATTTAGTGAACATGCTCCACTTGTTCTGTTTCGGCGCAAAATGCGCTGGTGTCAGGAGTGGTGTCAGTTGGTTGTGTAGCACCAACCGCTGACGATGGCGGGACGAGCTTCTCTGACACGTTCCAAAGGAAATCCGGATCGAGGTGCGCGTGCCTACCTTGGATTAGAGGTTGTCAAAGCACGCCACGTTAAGGCGTTGCTCCGAAAGTTGCGGCGTACAGATCCATAGATTGACCTGCTTTACCTTTGACCATCGGCCCGGTCGTGGAGTCCCCGGCTCATAATTCTATGGGACCGCGCTATAGACTGCGGCGCTGCTGGCGCTTTGCAAAATGCTGGGCACGCCACGGTACACCACCGATTTTGCGGTGCTGTTGGGAACATACAGAACGTCTTCTGGTTGGAGCTCGACATCGCTTTCTTGGCCGTTCATGATTTTTTTGAGTGAAACCTCGGTATCACTATAGTTCGATTCTTTTCTGCGAATGAGCCTCACATGTCGCATTGCGGCCGTTCGCGTTTGGCCTCCTGCCAAAGCAACAGCTTGAAGGACGGTCATCTTGCCATCGTTTTCCATGACAAAACCGCCTGGCCGGCCCACATCTCCAATCACGTAAATCAGGCTGGCCCTGGGGATGATGACCTTGTCGCCAGGCAGGAGCTGCACGTCGGACGCCAGCGATTGCTCGGCGTTTCTCGTCAGGGGAATGGTCAGTATGGCCCCGTCGGCATGGCGCTTGATGGTGACGCTCGAGCCCGCGAGTGTCGTCGTACCGCCAGCCTGGGAGATAACGTCGAGCAAAGTGCGGCTTCCGAGCACGGGATAGACGCCCGGCTTTTGAACCTGTCCAAGCACGGATACCCCTTGTGTGCCGTACTCCTGAATCAGCACGGAGACTTGCGGATGTAAGACGAAGTTGCCATCACGCAGACTAGTCGCAATGGCATCCCTGGTTTGATCGGGGGTAAGACCGGCTACGTGTAGAAGTCCGATGAATGCAAAGGAGGCGTCGCCAACGTCGTTGACGCGCACGTTTTGCGCCAATTCCGGCATGTCAAAAACCGTGACTGCCAGCAAATCACCGGCTCCGACTCGTAAATTCGGCTCGCCGGTGGCCCCACCGACCGAATCGCCAGCCGACGTGGTAGGCGATACGGCTTCGCGCTGCGCGGAGCTTTGTGCGCTTAAAAAGCTTGGCGAGAAAAAAGTCAAACACAAAAGCGCAAATCCGCAAGCCGGCAGAAATATCGCCCGGGATTTCGTCGCACACTTGCCGAACAATTTCATGGCTGCTTTCATAAGGAATTGCTCCCCTTTTCAGTTTTCTCTGTCGTTTCCCGGCCCATTCTGATTCAGTTTTTATCCGCGTTGTAATACCCGGCGCCGATCTGCGGAGTCGACTTGTATCCAAAGTATTTGCTGTATTCGGCGGAGTTGACATCGAATGCGTTCAGCACTGTACCGATGATCCTGGTCTGGCTGCGGGCAAATATTTCGCTCGCACGGAGAAGCGATTTTTTGGTAGTGACGCCGGAGCGTAATACCATCACGGCGCCATCGCAATAAGGAGCAAGGACCGCGGCGTCGGTTACCGACAAAATTGGCGGCGTATCCAGCACAATGTAGTCATATTCGGTCCGCCACAGCGATATGAGGGCCTGCATGCTCTGCGACCCCAATAGCTCGGCCGGATAGGCGGGACGCGGGCCCGCAGGGATGACCGAAAGTTTCGGAAGTCCGCCCAGCTTTACGGGAACGCCGCTCGACGAACCACCGGCAATCAAGGACGTTAGGCCCGTCGTGCTCGCAATATTCAGCTCGCTACAGACCTTAGGACGGCGCATATCCGCCTCGATCAGCAGTACGCTTGCGCCTTGCTGCGCGAGTGCGGCTGCGCAATTTATGCTCGTAGTGGTCTTGCCTTCATCCGGCAATGCACTAGTTACGAGAATGACGTTGCATTGTCCGGTACGCATCGATTGCATGATGGACGTTCGCAGACTGCGATAGGCTTCTGCGGCTTGCGAATGCGGGCGCGCGACGACGAGTATGCCAGCGCCAGGCGCAAGCAACCCGTTCGCTTTAACATCCTTTTTTGAGCCAGTTGAACTTTTCCAGCGAGGCACAAACCCCAGTGACGGGACCAGAGAAATCTCTTCGGCCTGTTCCGGCGAAGAAATGGTTTCGTCGATATTCTCGCTTACAAAAGCCCCGGCCACGCCCAACAGCAGGCCGCCAAACAAGCCCAGCCCCAAGTTTAGTGGCAGAATCGGGCGCGCCGGCCGGTCAGCAGGGCGGGCAGGATCGACAACGACGATGTTCGAAGACCGCAAGCTTGCGAGTACGCCGGCCTCCTTGAGTTTTTTCGAGAGGCCATCGTAAAGATCGCGGCTTGAATCCGCCTCATGTTTTAGGATGGTGTACTGAACCGTGCTGTCGTTTTGCTGGTTGGCCTCGGCCTTGGCCTTTTCGAAAGAGGCGCGCAAGGCGTCTTGGGTTTGCTGCGCCGCGACGTAATCGGTTTGTGCGCGCCCGGCCAGATTGGTAAGTTCTACTTGTATGTTCGCATTGGTTTCGTTGAGTTCGTTTTGCAATTCGATGAGCTTGGGATAAGCCGAGCCGTACTTCGAAGCAGCGTCGGCATATTGCACCTTGACCTGATTTTGCTGCAACCGCAGATTCTCGATCAGGGCCAGAGAGTTAGGCGTTATCGCGGCGCTCCGTGACACCGAAGCGTTCGCCAGTCCGGAGAGAAGTTCCGGATTGCCGGTTTTGGCGAGTTGCCACACGGTTTGCGCTAGGATTCTATTGGCCTCGGCGTCGGTGAGCTGTCTATCAATTTCCTCGAGGCGCGTCATGACGATATTGTGTGTTTCGTCGGTCCCGATAATGCCCGCCTGTTTCTGGTAGTCGACGAGCTTTTGCTGCGAAGCTTGCACCTGACCTTTGAGGTCGTCGAGTTGTTTCGATAGCCAGTCCGAGGCCTGGACTGTGGCGGAATAGCGGATGCGGAAATACTGTTCCATGTAGCTGCCTACGAGCGTATTTACAATTTGGGCCGACATGTCGGAATCAGGATCGAGGAATTGCACTGAAATCATCCGCGTTCCGGAGATGGGCTCGACCTTCAGGTTTTTGTGATAGGCCTTCAGGAGAGTGGCTCGCCGATAAGTAGCTTTTTCAATCGGCAAGTTTGCTTCGTCCGGCGCGGCACGAAAATAGTCCAGCGGAGATTGCTTCCGGGTGAATTCCGGGCGACCTTCCAGCTTCAAATCATGCACGATCTGGAGGGCCAACGTGTCGCTTTCAAGCGCAGCCACCTGCGTTTGCAGCGTGACATTATAGTCCGCCGCATTTGCGCCGGTTAAGGTGGATTCCTCGTCATCAAGGGCCAGCGCGTCGGAATTGGCCTTGTTGAACTCGACGATTGACGTGGTCCTATATCTGGGCGTCTGAAGAAACGTATAGGCTAGGGCTGGGCCGAAAACTGCGAGCGTTGCGATCAAAATTATGATCCTTCTTTTGCGCAGCACGCGCCACAGTTCGCCGAATGAAACTTCTGTCTCGGAGTTCTGGTCGAGCGTCCGGCCTCTACCTCTGCGTTCTATGCGCCGTGGAGCATCGTCAACGGGTTGCTGGGCGCCGGATCGAATGATTTTGTTTTCCATTAGCCTGTCCTCTCTTGTCATTGCAAAAACCGATTTTTAGACTCCGCGTAAAACCCCGCCCTTTAGGCGCTTCCCCCTCGCGAACTCCTGCCCGGCGCTTCCTCAAACGCCCGCCGTATTGCATTCCATGAAGGCGTCGGTTGCAGATCCTCGTCGTACGGTAACGGACGCACGGGCACACCTTTGGCAGCCGAGCCGGCTTGCGCAAGCCATGTATAACGGTCGGTCAGCCCCCAGGTGAGGACGGCAGTCAAGGCCTTAAATTGCAGCATGAAAGACAAATAGTCGTAGTATTGTTTGGCAATCAGCCGGTCCCGTGTACCGAGATCGGTATTGGACTGTTTGTCTCGAATGTCCATTTCAGTAACCAAAATAGTGAGGCCCAAATCGGAGACTTGTTCGAGGAAGCGCTTGTAATTTGGTCCCGTCGTGTTGGTCTCCGCATAAATATGAGACTGGGTGCCCAGCGCGTGAATGGGAACGTTTCGTTTCCGAAAATTCGTGAGCATTGCCAGCACGGACTGACGCTTTTTCTCTGCGATCGCATCATCCGGTTCCAGCCAATTCTCGTTATAAACAAGCATGGCATCGGGATCGGCTTCGTGAGCCGCATGAAACGCCATTTCGATATATTCCGGGCCGATGAATTGCAACCACGGGGTAACTTTGAGCCCGTCAGGCCGCCCATCCTCGATTCGATACGCTTCGTTGACCACGTCCCAGGAATGCATTTTGCCGGCGTAGTGACGCACGACCTGGGAGATGTGGTCGAGCATGATTTGTCTGGCATTTACGGAATTTACCGTCATCTGAAACCATTTGGGTAACGCCTGCTCCCATACCAGCGTGTGCCCTCGAAACAACATGTTGTTAAAGTGCGCGAATTGGAAAAGTGCATCGCCCGCGCTGAAGTCAAAGCTGGCAAGCGTGGGGCGCAGCGCGGCCCACTTCAAGGCGTTCTCAGGCACGGCGATTCCGCACTGTTCTGACAGCAGGCTGGAGTAAGGTGCATCGCGCAACTGAAGATTGCTGATTGCGCTGCCGAAAAGAACACCCTTTTTTGCAGCATATTCTCGAAGCGATTCGGGAGCGTCCGCGGCTGAAGCGGGGAAAATGCCCATCGCACCCGCACCAAGCATCGTGGCGGCACCAACCAGGAAATTACGTCGCGTAGGGCTGGCCGGCTGGCTATTCATGGCGGCTATCCTGCACCGCAATGTTTGCGCGTCCTATTTTCAGGTAGTATTTGGCGATCTGAGCCAACACGAACCAAGGTTCCACAAGATATCGCCGCCACAGCCGGGCCGGTTCACAAAAGAGGCGATAGAGCCATTCAAGATAGATGGCCGCAAGCCAGCGCGGCGACGTAGGAATTTCGCCGGCCATATAATCCATGAAGCCTCCCACAGGAAAAATCACATTCGCTTCAATTTCTTTCTGGTTCTCCAAAATCCAGATCTCCTGCCGCGGCATGCCCATTCCGACGAAGAGGATATGCGGCGCATATTCACGTATCTCAGCAAGCACTCGCTGATTGTCCTCTGCTGATTTATCGGCATTGAAATGGCCATGGTGCGTACGAATTTGCAGGCCAGGAAAGCGGCCTCGCAGGTTGTCGGCTGCTTTCTCCGCGACCCCCGGCCTGGAGCCGAGGTAGAAAATGCGCCACCCATGCGAAATGGCCTGCGGTGCGAGAAGTGGAAAAAAGTCCAAGGAAGTTCCACGGTGCTTGCGCCGGAGCGGACACCCGACCAGGTTCGCCAACAAAATGAGGAACATCCCGTCGATATGGATATAGTCCGCCGCTTCGTAGAAGTGACGCATCTTGGCGTGGTGATACCACAAATAAATGCCGTGCAAGTTCTGGTGCCCGATGATTTGGCGCGTACGACTTTCGATGGCGTTGCCGGCCAAACGAACGATGTCTTCGTCGCTCAGTGGATTGACTGTCAGCCCAGCAACAGAAACGGTAGAGTCGTGCCGGATTTGGGCTCTGACTTTCACGATCGCGACCCGCGCTGGGGGAGCCTTCGAGACATGCTTGCAGCGGCAGCTCTCATATGATCTAACTCCAGAGCGCACGGATAGGGCAGCGGTGAGGGCACTTTGGAATGCGCGTTAGACGAGGCTTCCTCGGGCCATAGCGTTGATTTGTACCGCTCAAACAGGGCCGTCGGTTGGCCCACCGAAATGCGTCTGTTCGACACAATCTCGTCCAAAACCCGCCGCGACAAATCTTTTGGCGATGTGAAAAGAGCGTGACCTGCCTCGCACGCGGCCCGCACAAGCTGCCCTCGTCCCAGTTCGATATTGAAAGATCGCAGGTGCGTTTTGAATTTCATCTGGCGGCGATTGAAAAGTAGGGAGAGCGGCTGTTGCGCTTCTGGGTACGGAAGTGGCGTGAGGTTCCACAGATGAGAGAGCAGCAGATATTGAACGTAAAGAATACTTAGAGCCTGTCTCTCCAAATTCGTGGCAGAGACGCTTTTTAGGTGTTGGCGAAATCCCAGCGTGACTTCCGGGATCATCTGTATGTCATGGTTAAGCGCCATGCGCCACCACAAATCGATGTCTTCAACATGCAGATCGAAGCGGTATCCGCCCACGGCGAGCGTCTTATCGACATTTAGCGTTACGGTCGGATGGCAAATCGACGGCAGGTACCCGGATTGCACCAGTGCGCGAATATCGGCGGGACTGCCCTTGGTCGCTCTAAATTGGCCCACACTTTTCTTGGGGTAGTACTCCGCCATTGAATACAGCATGCCAGACCGCGGATATCGCGCGATGTACTCGATCGTGAGAGCGAGGCGATGGGGATAGGCAACGTCATCGGAATCGAAGCGCAGCAGCCACGGCGTTTTTACTTCGAAGAGCATCCTGTTCAATGTCGACGTCAGGCCCTGATTTTGCTGGCTCTGGATGCGCAGCCGCGGGTCACGGATCGATTGCAGATACTCGAGGCTGCCGTCAGTGGAGCCGTCGTTAATGGCGAGGATCGTGAAATCGGTATAACTCTGCCGCAATATACTTTCCAACGCCTCGGGCAAATACGGCATCGCGTTAAAGACAGGAATGCCAACTGTAATTTGCGTCATATGATCACCTACCTGCCTTGCGCACGGCTTGCCGAAGTCCGTGCGGCATCGACCACATGGCCAGAAATAGCAGCACGTCCCGCGAATTCGGCTTGCCGAGCATCACCATTTTTTTCAGCAGGATTATGAACGCCGTCCAATCGCCTTGGCGGGCAGCTTGCGGCGCGATATGCGTGGCCAGGAAACTCGCATACGCCCTGCCGGTAATCATGTGCCGCACGCTTTCCACCCATTCGAGTGAGAGACGCCAATCTGCCGTGGTGCTGATGCTGGAGCGGCCCTCCTGTTGGTCCCACACCGCCAGCGGTTTCGAGACAAACTCGATACCCGCGCCCGCGCATTTCGCCGCCCGCAATACCCAGTCCAAATCCTGGTGGCGTCGCAAACTCGATCGGAATGGCTGCTGCAAAAATAGATCCTTGGGAAAAAGCAGCGTGGTGGTCGACAAAAGTCCGTCGCCATAAGACCAGCTGTTTCGAGCCAGCAGGTAATTGCACAGCGGCTCGTAGGGACGTCGCCGCGGCCAAACAACCTGGTAGCTGTTTGTTCGCGCAAATACCTGGCAACTCACGATCGGATAGAGAAAGCTTGAATTCGTCGCGCGCTCCATCTGGAGTGCGATTTTTTCGGGAAGCCATTCGTCATCGTCATCCAGAAAAGCGATCCAGTCTCCCGCAGCATTGGCGACCCCCACGTTACGCGCATTGGCCGCGCCGGCAGCCTCGGGCAGTGCAATCACCTGCAACCGCCGATCTTCAATCTCGTTCAGCATCGTGGCCGTCCGAGCGTCCGGACCATCAATGACCACGATCACTTCCATATCCGTATATTCCTGGGCGAGCGCGCTTCTTACGGCACGCAGCACCAAATCAGGGCGATTGCGCGTCGGAATTACCGCAGAAACTTTGACTCCGCGTGTCATTTGCGGCTCGAAAGCGCCACTCCGGCGTTTGGCCCATCAAGGTACTTTTCGCGCCTGCGCGGCTCCGCCTGAAAACCGGGTGCATCTATTTGCGTGACACGTTGCGCGGCGCGCATCGCGCGGGCAACGGCCCCGTCCCAACCCATCTGCGTGCTTTCATAAATATCCTCAAGCGCCGCCGCCTGCTTGCGGATATCAAATAGCCTCCTGGTATTTTCTTGGCCGGCCTGGCTCAAGCGGTTCCACAGGCACGCATCTTGGAGCAGAAGCAGGAGCTTATTCGCAAGCGCGTCGCAGTCCCGGTCGGCCACCAGAAAACCAGTGCGATCCTGGGCTACAGCCTCCGGGATTCCACCGCTCGCGAAACTCACCACCGGCAGGCCCATGGCTTGCGCCTCGGCAAACACCATGCCAAACCCTTCCGCATCTCCGGAATCCGCGATCACGCTGGGAGTGCTGAAAACCATCGCACGGTTCATCCAGTCTTTGACGACCAGCGGTGCTTGTGCGCCGAGAAAGTGAAACGCTTTCAGGACCGATGAGGCTTGCCGCTCAAGTGCCTGCCGCAGCGGCCCGTCGCCGATAATCACAAGCTCCGCGTTCGGCATGACTTCCTGGACGCGGGCCATGGCGCGGATGAGATATTCGCAGCCCTTCTTGGGGACCAGCCGGCCAACAAAAAGGATCACGGGACTACGGTCAGCCATCGGCCGCGGATTGAAGAAGGCGATATCAACACCGGTGTAATGCACCAGCGTTTTCTCAGCGGGAAATCCTTTGGCAATGGCTTGCTGGCGAATGAACTCCGAAACGCAAATGAATCTGGCCGCATGCGATTGCAAGAGATGCCGGCGCTTGATATACCGGCGAGGCATCATGTCGTCCTTTACCGTAACGTCGTATCCATGGAGAGTGACCACCAGAGGTATGTTCAGGGCTTGTGCTACGGAAATCGCGTTGCAACCATCTGGACCGAAATGCGCATGGATCAGGACCGGATGCTTGGCCGCCAGAGTCGATTGCAGCCGGCGGCTCAGTCCCAGCTGCCTGAAGCGCGCTCTCTGCAACTTTCCTGCGAACCCGTCGCTGCTAATAATATGAACGCGCGTTTCCGGCAAGATCAATCCCGGCCGCCTGCGCAGGCCTACATAAACGGGCTGAAAGTGAGGCAACGATTCCGATTGGGCAAGAATAAATGTCTCGGAACCCGCGAGCAGTTCGTCACGGTAAACAATAAATTGTTGGCCGCGCGTCACGATGGAATGCTCTCTTCCACCGCCACGGGTTTGGCAGGCCGGTAGAGCGCCAGGCTGACTGCCGTGGATACGTAGAGAACCCAGGAGATGTTGTTTTGCGAAAGGACCGGGCCCTCGGTAAGATTATAAAAAAGTATGAATGCCAGATAGGTGCAGAGCCATATCGCGACACGGCTCGGCGCTCTGGTGACAAACACAATCGCCTGCCTCCAAAACGTCAGATATCCAATGGCAAATACGAGCAGGCCCAGCACGCCTAGATCGAGAACGAGATCGAGGAAGCCGTTGTGCGCATATTTTGGGGCCCAACCTACCGCCACAAGGACATATCCCGATTCTCCCTTCATCCCCTGCCAAAATGCATTAAACCCGTAGCCGAGCCAGAGCCTTTTTGAAATGGCGAGCAGCACGGCGTTCCAGAGATTGAGTCTTCCTGTCAGCCCTTCGTCCCGATGTAAAAGTTGCAGCATGGCGGGCAGCGTCGAATAGCCCAGGCCGATCGCAGTGCATGCGGCCGCCAGCGCCGCTACGAGCACGGGAATTGCAAACGACAATCGCGTTCGAAACAGCCGATACAGCGGCAACGAGGCCAAAATGATTGCAAATACGATGACTCCCGTGATCGATCGGGAAAGAACAAGAAGGCTGAAGGACGCGGCAATACCCATCCAGCGCAATAAGAATCCGGCCCGAAATCTCACAAATACAAAGACCAGCGTTGCGAGCACCATGGCTCGCGCGAGCATGTTCTTCTGATTAAAGGCGCCCTGCCAATCGCCGTAGTGAAGTGTCCTGTCGATGCCGAATCGCGGAAGGAATAGCGCAAACAAGAAACTGGCGCAAACCACCAGTGCACAAGCCCAGGCGAGCAATTGCAATTGCTTGGGGACGTCAAATTGGGTGGCGAAATAAACTCCGAAAGCCGTCGTGACGCAAAGTGCGGAAGCCCGTCTGAGTGTGATCGCCGGATCCTGTGACCAACCGCTGGAAAGGAATGCAAAAACCAATAGCGCGATAATCCATTTGGCGTTACAGGCGCCCTGGAACACGCTGCGCCACCGGATGGCAATAAGGCACAATGCGGCCGCATAGAATACGGACTGAACACCCAGTTCGATCGAGCTCGGTGTTAACCAGCCGTAACCATTAAAGCGGGCGGTGATATAGGGCAGGGTGGCGCCCGTGGTGTAAAACAGCATTGCCACCGTAAACGCTTTTTCCAGAGCCTTAAGCATGAGAGACCTGCCCGATCGAATTCGCGAATATCACCGTCCTAAACCGCGGTGCACGGGCATTGCCGCTTAGAGCAGAACTCTTGTTGGTCATGCCCCCTCCTCGGTAACTTGGGCTGTGCACCTTGGGGATGTTGCGCGGCACAACTGCAGCGCAGCAATCCATAGCGTGGCCGCAAGCAGGCCGTCGCTGGCGAGGCTGGACCATGCAGCGCCACGCCAGCCATACGCGGGAATGAGCCACAGATTGATAAGGGCGTTGAAGACGGCTACGCCGATTTGAGATAACGTCCGGAGCCCCTGATATCCCGCGCCGGTCAGTGAATCGGAGACGAAGTAGTGCACCGCCTTCAACAGTGGAAGCAGCGCCAGCCAGCGCAAGGCCGCGGTAGCATCAGCAAATCCCCGGCCAAGAATGTGCGGGACCAGTGGCGCCGCAATTAGCAATACCGCAAAAATGACCACCGGATATGGCAGGATTCGGAATAAGAGCCGCCGTCCGTATCGGAGGCTTTCAGTTAGCCCGGCGGAACCCCGCCGGAAGAAATCAACATAGGCCGCATTCAGAACCGCCCGTATCGGAATGAACGCGACATCAATCAAGCGATACGCCGCGGCATATATGCCGGCCGCTTCCAGGCTTGCTAACCGCGCGACCATGACCTTATCGATGTCGTTGTAAATGGTCTGCGCCGCCAGGCTGGCGGAGAAATAGAAACCCTCGAGAATTTCTCCCCGAATGCGACCCAGCGCGAGTCTTGGTCTGCCAAAGGTCGACGTGACCCACACAACCGCAAACAGCGAAGCAAACACGGAACCCGCAAGGTACATCGCCGACCAAGCCACGACAGTTGCATGCGAGCGGAAGAGGGCCAGACTGGCTATGCCGACAAGTCTGCTCAGACTTATCAACACGTTGAGCTGCGCGTTCTTGGAAAGCTTTTCGCATCCCTGAAAGGCCCATGCAGCCAAATCCAGAATTCTGACGAAGAGCAGGTCAGATATGCCGACGAGCACGATTACGATCATGGGGATTTCTTTTGGCAGCATGAGCCTGCACAGCGCCATGACCGAAGCCATCAAAAACACTCCGGAAACGAAGGTCGTAAACAGGCCATTGCCCCAATAAATCGGGAAGAGTGTGCTATCGCGGGCGACATTCTTGACCAGCAAATTCCCGCCTCCGATACCGACAAATGGCGAAATAATATTAATGAAAGCGGTAACGGCAATGAATGTCCCGTACTCTTTTGCCCCGAGATATCGAGCAATGATGATGAAATATGCCGCCTGAATCAGCAGGCGCGTTCCATAACCGCCTAGGGCCCACATTGTGTTTTGTGCCAGAGGAGTGGAGATCCGCCGGGCGATGCCTGTTTTTATGCGCGTCAGCATGGTTTGAATTAACTAAAGAAAAGAGCTTGGTTAGGACTATTCTCCGGTTCCCGCAAGGACCACCCCGATGGTTTTCAGGAGAATCCGGCAGTCAAGCGCCAGGCTCCAGTTGTTCACGTATTCTTTGTCTAGAGAGATATAGCTCTCGAATGACGGGTCTGTGCGCGCCGTCACTTGCCACAGGCCGGTTACTCCGGGCGCCACGTCCAGCCGCCGCAGGTGCTCGAGCGCGTATTGGCCGTATTCACCCGGCACCGAAGGACGCGGCCCAACCAGACTCATGTCGCGCATCAACACATTCCAGAGCTGAGGCAATTCATCCAGGCTGAACTTGCGCAGGTAACGTCCCACTCGCGTGAGGCGGGGATCGGCTTTAATCTTGAATAGAATGGTGTCGCGCTCGTTCAAATGACTGAGCTGCGATTTCAGAGCCTCAGCGTTCTCGACCATGGTGCGGAATTTACAGCAGCGAAAAGTTTCCCCTTTCTTGCCCACGCGCAGCGATCCATACAAAATCGGGCCTTTGGAATCGAGTTTGATGGCCACCGCAATCAGTGCAAGAAGCGGCGAGACCAGAATCAGCAGCACGGCGGAAAGGATGATATCCAACAGGCGCTTCACGATCAGTTGCATCGTGGGAATGGCCAGCCGGTTTACGGTCATCGTGGGAAAATGCCCGACGTATTCGACCGAATGGCCCGCCGCCAGGCCGTCGTACAGATCTGGAACCACGCGTACGTTCAGGCCGGCGCTTCGGGCATGGCGCGCGACTTCCTTCACCAGATGTCGGTCGCTCGGCACGCTTATGAAAACTTCGTCGATAAACTGTGCTCGCGCGATCGATAACAGGTCAGTGGCGGTTCCCAGAATGAAGCCTTCTTCAATGTTTCGGGCCGCATTGGGCGGGCGGCCCATATTCCGCCTATCGATGTAGCCTTTGAAGACGTATCCGATTTCGGGGTTTTGTTCGAGGTGCCTTCGCAGCTGCGCGCCATTCGCGCCACAACCGACAATCAACACATTTCTCTTTTCCGTCAAGCCGGAAATCGATTGCGAGCGAATGAACAGCCGCCACGCCGCGAGCGAGGACCAACTGGCGGCGATAGCCCAGCCGAGCGGCTCGATCGGAGTGGACCCGATATGCCACAGATAAATGCAGCTGCACGCGAGCATGGCCGCAGATAAGACCGACTTGGCGAGCGAGCGGAAATCATCGCGCAGCTTCTTTTTCCACGGCAGTTCATAGAGGCCGTTAATACGCGCAAACAAGACCACCAATGTGGAAAACAGCAGTAGGAAGCCGGCCGTTCCCGGGGGAAACGCAGGACCCCGTATGGTTAGAGGCGTGACTTGCGAGTGCGGCGACGACAGCGCCAGAGCCGTGCCGGCACTGACGCATATCAGCCCCAGATCGAAAGTGAACAGAAACCTGCGCATGCGCTCGCGGCTGCGTTCATCAGGAGCGCGACCTGACCCTTGGCGAGGCAGCCCAATCGGGGATGGCGTTTTGTCCCCGTGGTAGACGGGTTGCGCCGAGGAACCTCGCATCGGAGAAGCAAGATCGGCCGATCCCTCGTATGTAGCATTTGAGCCTACCGATAGGCTTGGAAAAGACACCATTAGCTTCCCTCAGATGTGTCGGTCTGACACTGCCCCGTTGTGGCACGCTTCGTTCCAATCTCTCCATTGTTCGCTTCCGACGTCCAAGTGCGTTCATTGCAGCAAAGTACGACGCACATCCCGCAAAACCGGACGCAAAATGCGATTTGTGCTGTATCACCCGTGGGACTACTGTCTCAAAATGAAGCAAAGACCCTAAATAGAGGGCTGGAAAAGCGCGTTTAACTGCTGTGAGAAGATCCTGAATAGTAGCCAAGTTGATACTGCCGGCGCCCTATTATTCGCATGTTACTATCATCCAGTTTGCTGGGAACAATGTGTTAAGCCAGCAGCAACCACGGAGATCCACATAAATGGGCCCTCCCTCTTCCAGCAATATCGTGCTGAGAATGGTGATAATTGATAACGACCCAGAAAACCTAGGCTTGCTGCGTAGTACGCTGGCAACCGAACCCGTCGAAGTGTTCACTGCTACTGCTGAAAGCGAGGGACTAGATCTAGTTCGTTCGACGCGTCCCCATGTGGTCTTACTGGGGGTGGAGACGCAGCCGCTAGGAGGTATCCAAACTCTGGAAAAGATACTGGAGATGGATCCTGGTATCGACGTTATTTTTATGTCGACGCATTACTCTACCGAGTCTGCCATCGAAGCAATACAAAGAGGTGCCTGCGACTATCTGATGAAACCGGTCCCGGTCGTGAAGCTGGTAGTGAAGATTGGAGAATTGCTTGCCAACGCTCGCTTGCGTCAGCACAGCCGCGAGCTGGATTGTGAACTGGTGGACGCGTTTCAATTCGAGGGTATGGTGGGACGAAGTCCGCTGATGCTTGAAGTATTTCGCAAAATTCACCGCGTCGCTCGCCACTTTAGAACGGTGTTGTTGACGGGCGAAACAGGTACGGGAAAGGAACTGGCCGCAAGAGCGCTTTATCGTCTGGGGCCGCGCGCCTCCGGTCCTTTCGTCGCCTGCAACTGTTCGGCTTGGTCGGAAAGCCTGCTGGAAACTGAACTGTTTGGTTGCGTTAAGGGCGCCTTTACCGGCGCCATTCAAGACCGAAAGGGCATTTTCGAGTACGCCAATGGCGGGACGCTCATGCTGGACGAAATTGGGGAGGTTTCGTTGCCGACCCAGGCCCGGCTGTTGCGCGTACTGGAAAATCAGGAGATACAGCGCGTCGGTTCTCCGATAGTGCACAATGTGGATGTTCGTATCATCGCTGCGACTAGCCGCAACCTTCCCGCCATGGTTGCCCAGAACAAGTTTCGCGAAGATTTGTATTACCGGCTATCGATGATGGAGATTCGGCTGCCCGCCCTCGCGGATCGCAAAGAGGATTTGCCGCTGCTTGAACGTTACATGCTGCATTCCTTTGCGGCGAAATCGAACAAACAGATCCGCGGCCTTACGCGCCGAGTGCAAGCCCTGCTGAGCCGGTATTCATGGCCGGGCAATATCCGCGAACTCGAAAATGTCATCGGTCATGCGTGCATCATGACCGAGGCAGACATTATCGACATCCGCGATCTTCCCGAGCACTTGCGAGGCGGCCAGGACAGTGCGAATTTGAGCCCGGGAAAAGAAGAGATAATTCCGCTCGACGAAATTCAGCGGCGCTACACCCGCAGAGTGGTGGACCAGTTGCAAAACAAGGCTCAAGCTGCCGATCTTTTGGGAATCAGCCGGACCAAGCTGTACCGTCTCTTAGCCGAGCCCGACGCGAAGTCCGAAAAGACGGGTCGAGACATACTCTAAGAGTTGAGAAGCGGCAGTGTGAAACGCCCTCTGCCAAACAGGGTGCTGACTTGACGTTTTGGGCCCCGCAAATAGGCTTTTCGTCGCTTCTCGTCGATAAGGGCCTCGCCAATCCGCGAAATCCGCCTCGATTATCCAGGTATGTGAACCCTCGCTCGCCCACTTGAATAAACCGCAAAGATCGATCGGCCCCCTAGAGCAACTTTGGCCGCAAACCGGGGTTAGGTTCCTCAGATGAGTCTCGAGTCTCTAATCGCTACTCAAACAAGTATCGCTTAGGCTCGCCGGCTTTACCTTGCACTAAGAGGGGGTCACATGCGTCCGAGATGGTTGCCTCACGTTCCAAGTAGAATCGCAAGTCTGATGATGCTGATAGGTCCGCTAGCATTGTTGTTAGCGATCGTAGTTGTTCACGCCAAGCAAGACCGGCGCCGTGACACCGATGACCATCAAGCTGCGATTGACGCGCACGATCACGGAAACGATGACAGTGTCTTGATTGGCATCCACAAGATCAAACACGTGATCATCATCATGCAGGAGAACCGGTCCTTTGACACGTATTTTGGTACCTATCCAGGGGCGGACGGCATACCCAAGGCCGGAGGCCAGTTTACTGTTTGCGTGCCCGACCCGGCGACTGGTGATTGCGTCAAGCCCTTCCACAATCAGAACGATGAGAATGGCGGCGGGCCGCACGGCGCCAGCAATGCAGTTGCAGACGTCGACGGCGGCAAGATGGATGGCTTCATAGCGCAGGCTCGGCAGGGACAGAAGGGTTGCTTGGACCCGAATAATCCCGCTTGCACAAACTCGGCGACGCCCGATGTAATGGGCTATCACGATGGCCGAGAAATTCCTAACTACTGGCGCTACGCCCGCGAGTTTGTCTTACAGGACCATATGTTTGAACCGAACGCCTCCTGGAGTTTGCCGGAACATCTCTTTCAGGTCTCGGAGTGGTCGGCCAACTGCAAAAAGCACGATGATCCATCTAGTTGCACAAATGCGCTGCAAAATCCCGGGAATCCGCCGGGGTTCGGCGGTGCAAAGACTGCTCCAATCTACGCTTGGACCGACCTAACTTACCTGCTGCACCAAGCGGGCGTGAGTTGGGGTTACTACGTACTGGAAGGAACCGAACCTGATTGCCAGGATGACGAGCAGGAGGATTGCCTCCCCGTGAAGCAAAGCGCCAAAACGCCTGGCATCTGGAACCCGCTGCCATTCTTCGACACCGTCAAGAACGATGGCGAACTTGAGAATGTC
Organism: Acidobacteriota bacterium; assembly: GCA_003140295.1. Classification (GTDB taxonomy): domain Bacteria; phylum Acidobacteriota; class Terriglobia; order Acidiferrales; family UBA7541; genus Palsa-189. The sequence goes on along the minus strand of PLJR01000106.1, from coordinate 5,984 downwards.
CAAACCCTGGAGAACTTCCTGGTCGCGGCAGAGCACGGCACGCTGCCCGCGGTTTCTTGGATCGTGCCCTCCGGAGATGTGAGCGAGCATCCACCAGCCCTCGTAAGTGCGGGGCAAACTTTTGTGACTCACCTCATCAATGAAGTTATGGAGGGACCGAACTGGAAAGACTGCGCGATCTTTCTGGCCTGGGATGATTGGGGCGGTTTTTACGATCACCACGTCCCCGTCACGGTTGATCAGAATGGTTACGGATTGCGCGTTCCCGCCATGGTTATTTCACCCTATGCTAAGCGCGGTCTCATCGATCACCAAACGCTAAGCTTCGACGCCTTCGTAAAGTTCATCGAGGATGATTTCCTAAACGGTCAGCGTATTGATCCCAAAACCGATGGAAGACCTGATCCACGTCCCGACGTACGGGAGAATGCTCCGCAACTGGGCGACCTTACGCGCGACTTCGATTTTGATCAGCATCCGCGGCCACCATTGATTCTATCGGAGCACCCTAAAACTGATCTGATACCTCCATCGACCACAAATTAGACCGGGCTACCGATCACAATGAATCCTCTTCAGGAGGCGGTTTTTGAACCGCCTCCCGAAAGAGGTTGGAAATCGAGATAAAAGGAAACTGCGGAGCAGCGGGCAAGAGCCTGGGCGGCGTCAACACCGCCCAGGCCCCGTGCCTATTCCTTTAATCGGCTACTCGTCCTCCCCTCCCTTATGGGTAAAGACGGCGATACATCCGGTGCTTGAAAAAGACCCGCAAATCGTGGTTGCCGGAGGGGTCGCCGCCCGGACAGGACTGAATATGCGATTGTTCTCCGGAAATGCCGAAGGGTTCCGGCCTCCCACGTCGGGCACGTTTTGCAGCCAACTGCTATCCTCCCCATCGAGGACGCCCAGCACGGTGGGCCCGGTTGTCGCTGGGGGAACCACCACCACCGTATTGTCCGCGGAGGTCAGGTAGAATCGGCCGTCTCCCGGGTTGTACCAGACCTCATCACCTCCCCCGACGTCGCGAATCACGTGGAGGACGGCGCCGGTGAGGGCGTCTATAACGACCGGCTCGCCGCACACGGATATGAGCAGGTGCTGGAAAGCACCGAGCGCGGCGCCGTTAGCGCCGAAGCTGCTGCCACCAGGCAAGCTCGAACAAGGGAAGGAGTAATGATTCACGATTCCGAGCCCAAGATTTTTGGGATCGATGACCGCAACTTCCGGGGCCTGTAATGCCGTCCCCGGCAACGTGATCAGGAACCGCTGTGTCGCGGCGTCCCAGACCGGCTGCTCCGCCCCTCCAGCGCCCGTGAATATGACTTGTCCTAGAATTTTGTAGGTGTCCGTGGAAACGAAGGTTGCGTATGGCCACGCAACCGTGACCCCCGGAGCCGGCGTTGGTGCATCGTTGGCGACCATGATGATGTGATCCGCCGGATCGTAACCGAGCTCGTCGGCTCGATTACAGTTGTTAGTGGTACCGTCGTTGCATTGCTGGCTGCCCGCGAAAGCGGGATCGGCAGTGTTCACCCCGCAATTCACTGTGCAGCCCACACTGGGGAAGAGAAACTTGAGGTAGTTCGACGAATTCGGGTCCACGTCGGCCACCTGCAGCTTGCTATTGCCGTCTCCAGCGAAAAGTCTGTGATCGGGTGTCACCAGTAAGCCATTAGGTCCAGCGCCCTGCGCGCCCGTTGCGCCCACGAAACCGGTAACTCGATCTAGAAAAACGTCTTTCTCGGCGCTAACGATGTCTACGGCCGAGTTCGATCTATCGGCGAGATAAAACCTCTCCGTACCTGGATCGGTCCAGGAGAGATCAGTGCTCGCGAGAGGGTTGCCTGGGATTTGAATAACCTCGAGGAAGCCGACTGGGGTATTCACGTTATGCTTGTGGTTTTCGCTCCGCCCCCGTTCGTCATCTCGATCGTGTCGATCCCGGTCATCTCGATCCGGTCGGGCGCTGATGCTCAGAGTCAAGATAAGCGCCAAACCCAAAAGACAACAACCAACCAGCTTGGTCTTCATCTGTGTTCCTCCGAATCAATCGTCTTGGATTGTCGGGGCCGTGGATTGACTGCCCCCGGTTCTTCGCCCCGATTTATGCCGGGACTCTTGACACGGTGCCAGAGGAATGTCAATCGGGTGAACATTGGCCATTCGGAATGCGTGCGCGTCAATCCAAGCGGTGCCCGGGTACGGCCACAGGGGTTTCTTTAGCTATAAGCAGCGCATTCCACGCCGAATCGTGGCGTCACTGGGCGTTACGGGCGTCACGGGCGAACCCAAATGGAACGATGGTGAAGTCAGTCGGTGATTTTACGGAAAGGCAACATCTCGCTCAGGCGAAAGGAATGCGGATGGAACGAAACCGTCAACCCGTAGGAGTTGCTCGCTGCGTCCACCACCGGAGTGATTGAAACGGGTGCGGGCTCTACTTGAAGCCCGCGTAGAAAAAACGATTGCCCGGGGGCGTCATAATACTGCGAGTGCGCCCGGTAGACGTATCCCCCGATCAAGTAGCCTATGACCGAGCCGACCAAAGCATCCGAAGGAAAATGGTATCTTCCCGTGACGCGGCCCACGCTTACCCCGGCGGCCAGCACATAAATCCCCACGTGCAGCCAGCGGTGGTCCGGTGTTTCATCCACCAGAACGTGGGCAAATGCCCAACTCGCAGTGGCATGCCCGGATGGAAATGAGCCGTTCAAGGTAAGGCCTGCACCCTCCGGCCAGAATCTGCCGGCGCCTGTTCCGGTGTTAGGCCTTTCGCGATTTGTAGCGACCTTCAGTACTTCGGCAACAAAAAGAGAGTCGGCTAAAGCTTCGATCTCGAGGACGCCGGTTTCGCGAAATCTCTCACTGTGCGTAAGCTTCCCGAGGGCATACACCGCGCCTGACGCTCCCAGCAGAACGTACGGCGAGCCGATATGTGTATAGGCATTGCTAAATCGCACGCCATAGTCATTGCGATCGACGGTCTGCAGCGTGGCCGCGTCGTAATGAATAGAGATCGCCACAGCGGCGGCAAGGGGCGCGAGCCAAATGGCGTCTCGCGGGTGGAGATGCGCCGGGCTAGTCCAAATGCCGCGCTGATCGTGGAGCACATCCTTCACGCAGGCGCCAAACGCAGAGATAAAGTCGCAGCGATCAGGTGTGCCGCCTGCATTCACCGGCGGCGGTAAGGCACTGGCAGACGAACTATCGCTTGGGCGAAGTTCAGAAATGCGCGTATCGGCCGTGGAGACGCGCCGTTGCCTAGAGAGTGAATCGCCGGCCGCTAAGCCGGGCACATTTTGCGGCAACGGCGAAGAGTACAAACCGAACTCAGGTTGCGCCTGGGCCGCGGCGAAAGGGCAGTGGCTCGCCCACAGAAACCCCAATGAAACTGCCATAATAGCGGCTGGCATTAACTTCGGACGTTTCACGCCACTCCCTTTAGCCACGATGCTTTGATGCAATAGCGCTGTCCTTACATTACCTTCGGCCTGGCTTCAGGCCAAGCGCGAAACATGATACAAATAAAGCCACACACTTAAAAACCCTGGAGGGATGGCAGAAATGCCTATTGCCACGATAAATCCTGCCACCGGACAGGTCCTCAAGACCTTTGAGCCTCTTTCGGACGCGCAACTCGAACAAAAGCTTCAGCGTGCTGCGGATGCTTTTCCCCGTCATCGCCAGATGTCCTTTGCCGACCGCGCCCAGCGCATGTCCCGCGCCGCCGACATTCTGGAAAATGAGAAAGACACGTTCGGGAGAATGATGACCACCGAAATGGGCAAAACATTTCGGTCCGCCGTCGAGGAGGCGGTGAAATGCGCCTGGGTGTGCAGGTACTACGCCGAAAACGCCTCGCGCTTTTTGTCCGACGAGATCGTGGAGACGCCTGCTACCCGGAGCTACGTTCGCTATCAACCGCTCGGCGCGATTTTAGCGGTAATGCCGTGGAATTATCCGTTTTGGCAAGTCCTTCGCGCAGCGGCGCCCGCCTTGATGGCGGGCAACGTGATGCTCCTGAAACACTCCTCGAATGTTCCACAGTGCGCCCTCATGATCGAGGATCTTTACCGCCGAGCGGGTTTCGCCGAAGGCGTCTTTCAGACGCTGCTCATCGGTTCACACACCGTCGACGGAATTCTGAACGATCCGCGCATTGTGGCCGCTACTCTAACCGGAAGCGAGGGCGCAGGCGTCCAGGTGGGCATTGGAGCTGCAAAGCGAATCAAGAAGACGGTACTCGAACTGGGCGGCAGCGATCCTTTCGTGGTCATGCCGAGTGCAAATCTCGCTGAAGCCATTCCTACCGCGGTAAAGGCGCGAATCTCGAATAATGGGCAATCCTGCATCGCCGCCAAGCGCTTCATCATCCATGAACAAATAGCGGATGAATTTGAGAGCCGATTCGTGAAGGCCATGGCCGCACTGCGCGTCGGCGACCCGTTCGATGACAAGACCGAGTTGGGTCCGATGGCGACCGCGGACGGACGAAACGATATTGACCGCGACGTGCGTAAAACCGTTAGCGCAGGCGCACAAACGCTTACGGGCGGCGCGCCTCTGGATGGTCCCGGGTTTTTCTACGCTCCTACCGTTTTGGCCAACGTCCCCCGCGAGTCCCCGGCCGCCTGCGAAGAAATCTTTGGTCCGGTGGCAGGACTGTTCCGGGCGCGCGACGTGGACGATGCCATTCGCATCGCCAATGACAGCCGCTTCGGCCTGGGCGCCAGCGCCTGGACGAATGATGATGGTGAACGGGAACGCTTTATAAATGATATCCAATCCGGAATGGTCTTCATCAATCGCATGGTGGCATCCGATCCACGGCTTCCGTTTGGCGGAGTAAAATGGTCGGGCCATGGGCGCGAACTGGGAGTGCACGGGATTCGCGAGTTTACGGACATTAAAACCGTCTGGATTCAGTGAACACGCAACGACCCCTATTCGTGCCGGCCGCGAGGAGATTCATAGAAAATGGCTAATCTCGGATTTATCGGTCTGGGCGTCATGGGCGGCAACATGGTGGAACGCTTGCTCGCCAAGGGACACAGCGTGGTGGGATACAACCGCACGCGCTCGAAAGCTCAGCCACTCATTGATAAAGGCATGAAGTGGGCCCGCTCCCCCCAGGAGGCGGCCACAACCGCGGATATCATTTTCGCCATGGTTACTAATTCTGCCGCCCTCGACCAGATCGCGAACGGGACCGACGGGCTACTCTCGGGCCTGAGCGCCGGCAAAGTCTTCGTCGATATGAGCACGGTTAGTCCCGACGTGAGCCGGGCATTGGCCGCCAAAATCCGCGACAAGGGCGCGGATATGGTCGACGCTCCCGTCTCCGGGAGCGTTATCACGTTGCAGGAAGGCAAGCTCTCGCTGATGGTCGGCGGGCGCAAGGAAACCTTCGACCGCATCAAGCCTATACTTGAAGATATCGGTCCCAAGGTGACTTATGTGGGCCCGAATGGGCTGGCGGTGGCGATGAAGATTGCCACGAACCTAAGCCTCGCGGTGCAAATGCTCGCGTTTTCCGAAGGCGTTCTCCTCGCCGAAAAAAGCGGCATCAGCCGGCAAACCGCAGTCGAGGTGCTCACTCACAGCGTCATTGCCTCGCCGATGGTGCAGTATCGCGGCCCAATGGTTCTGAAGATGCCCGAAGAAGCATGGTTCAACGTGAACATGATGCAGAAGGACATGCTGCTGGCGCTGGANNCCGATGGTGCAGTATCGCGGCCCCTTCGTTCTCGATATGCCCCAGGAAGCGTGGTTTAACGTCAACATGATGCAAAAGGACATGCTGCTGGCCTTGGAGATGGGGCGCCACCTGAACGTGCCGCTGCCAACCACCGCGGTAACCAACGAGTTTCTCACCGCCGCGAGGGGCATGGGTTACGTGGAACGCGACTTCGCGGTGATCTTTGACGTGCTCGCGGAAATGTCCGGCATCAAAAAATGACCGTGCCACAGCGGTTTTGGTAGCG
>PLJR01000011.1 GCA_003140295.1 Acidobacteriota bacterium | reverse complement strand
CTACCAGCTTATGCAGAGAGTCAGGGAACATCTGAGAAACCAGCCGTGGGGAAAACCGTGAAGACGATATCGAACCCCTATTTTGAGGACATCGTCGCAGGCGAGCCCGACGAACTAACCAAAGAGGCTTATTTAATACATGCTGCAACATATGGCGACGCCGAGCGTGTGTCTGAGCTTCTGCGATCGGGAGTCAATCCCGAAGCTGAGGATAACGGTCCCTTGCGGCTGGCGGCGGCAAACGGTCATGCGGAAACCGTGAAGGTTCTTCTCGACCACGGCGCTAGAGGGCATGATCGAGAAGCCTTAATTGAGGCTGCTAAGAGTGGTTACGCTGATGTTGTGGCTCTTCTTGTCGGCTATTCCGATCCTGAGACACGACGTGAGGCGCTCCAGTTGGCCGCAGAAGGTCAGCCTCAGACGCCAGGTGTATTCGGAGCGCGGCAGTACACTCCGAAAAACGGCCACGCCAGAACGATAGAAATCCTTCGGCCATAGTGACCTTTCGCAAAATCGCTCCGCCTAGAGAATGTCTATTACGTTCTTCGCCGACCTGAGCGCTCCTTCGATGAAGCCCTGATAATCCGAATACGCTTCACCGCAAACATGCGCATGTCGGCGGCCGCACNNTTGTGTGCGGCGATGAAATCGTCAGCGGGGAGGGCCGGACCTTGCGTGCTGCGGACTGCGCGTCAATCCATCCGGAGCCTTGCGGTCCAGCGCGTCCGCCTTTCTGGCGCGGATCTCCCGGCGCTCTTGTTGCTGGAATATGAACATGCCTTGGCCGTGCCCGGCGGTTCTGTGCCCGTCCTCCGTCGAGGATGTGTGGAAATATCCGAGGATGAAAACGCGAAGCGAGGAGGCCAGCGATCCGTGCGGCGGCCTGTGTTCCGCCGCATAGCTGCAAACGTCGTGCGGCGTGCAGAATTCGCGGCGGCAAATCTCGGCCAGGGTATTCCATAACTGCGGTTCGAGCCGGATGCTTGTCCGCCGTCCCCGGATACTGACATTGTGCATGACAAGCGCGCTGTGTCTCTCCGGAGCTTCGTCCGAAGGCGCGAGACAGTTGGGAAGGGCTGTAGCCATCGGAGCCATCCGTGCGTTGCTGCGCCAGATTCACAACCGTGGAAAGCACACTATAAACCCAGAGTTGTTAATTTCCGGTTTGCGTGCGGGGATGTCTGTAATTCTTGGAGAAAGTTGGCGCTGCTTTTTTTGCGCGCCATACGCCGATACTCAGGGGCAGGAAAGAGCGGCGGGGACATACCGGCCGCAAGGCATCCAATCTGTCCCGGACGTTGAAGACGATGGAGCATTATGGCTTCGTGCGGCTTCATCGTGGGGAACGCGGACGGGTCCGGCCGGAAGTGCCGTACCAAGCGATCTCTCTCGAACTGCCTTTCAGCGCTTGAGGCTGATTTACCCCGGCCCGTCTTTCCCGAACCGATAATTCCAGCTCCACTGGCGGCCCTGGTAGCCGGACGTAAAAGACGTTGTGTTGTAGTATGCGGGACGACCGCTTGCCTTCTGTTTTGCGGTACCCGGAGATGCCATGGATGAAGCAGAAAAGCCGGTGAATTCCCTCGGTGAATTCGTTGACCGTGTAAGCAGGCTCCGACAATTATGGGGACTTGCCAAGCACAAGGAGCTTTGGTTTCGCGGCGAAAGCATGGATTACGGAGAAACCATTCTTCGTCCCGAGCTTTATCGTCCAGCGAGCGATGTATCGCTCAAACCCATCTGGAAGCTACTCAAGATCGAAAACGATCTATACGATGAGTTCCGGCGCAACGCCGTTGAACGCTCCAATGAAAAAACACCTGAGGAAGATTGGGATTGGGACTCATACTTTCTGATGCAGCATCATGATGGCCCTACGCGTTTGCTTGACTGGTCAGATGGTGCCCTGATGGCCTTACACTTTGCGCTGCGTAACAAGAAAGACGATGCTCACGATGCGCGTGTCTATGTCCTCGAATCTTACCGGCTAAGTGAGCATCTAAAAAGCCTCCCTGACATTAAACTCCTTGAGCAAGATTGGAAGAACTACGGCGCAAAACATCCGTCGTATGACCTGGATGATGATGCGTGGGAGGACGCCTATCTGCCTGCTGATGAGGAAACCCTCGCGGAAATGAACGTACCGCGCCCGCCTTTGGTCTTGGATTTTCCCCTCATCACACGGCGTATCGCCGCTCAACGCAGTCGGTTCATCGTGTTTGGGACTGAGGCTAATTGGCTCTTCGAGGAATTCCAGAAACCAGATTCCACCATAAAGGTAATCGTAATTGCTGCCGGTTCGCGCTCAAAAATCAGGCAGGAGTTGAGAGATTGCGGAGTTACCGAGTCCGTAATCTATCCTGATCTTGACGGTTTGGGCCGAGAGATGAAGCAGCTTTGGGACGACCGCAGGGCGGCGGCGGAAGAAAATAGCTGATTAGCGGCAAGCGCCCGATAAAACTGATGAGCCTTGAAAAGACGCTCTTTATCTTTTTGACGATCGTTTTCCTCGCGATGGCTTGCGCTTCGATTCAGCAAGAGCGGCGGCGATGGGGGCACGGTCTCTCTTCGGGGTCTTGGGATCGCGTAGATCCTTACCGGCCTGCGAAGAAACTTTCTTGGAGGTGGGCATTAGAATCTCCTCTCTCTGAGTATAGAACATTCCTGCATAAATATGCTTGTAACGAATTATCTCGTCAATCCCCCGGCTCCTCTTTGCCAGACGATAAAGTATGTTATCGTC
>PLJR01000213.1:325-3389 GCA_003140295.1 Acidobacteriota bacterium | reverse complement strand
CCGACGCGGCCGCGCACGCCTTGAGAGGGTTGGTGACGGGGCTGAAGCTCGGAGAGAACACGCTGGCAGTGTTTCCCGATAAAAAAGGGCGAGGGCCCGCGGCCGAGGAGTTGCGGCTGAAGAATTATCCCCTCACGGGGCCGATCTTTTCCGGGCCGCAGGAACAGCCGTTCGTTTGTGAGACACCGGATTTCAAGCTGCCGGACGGGACTTCGCTTGGCCCGCCACTGGATGCGAACTGTTCGGTGAANNCCGAGCCGGGCGCAGCACTGGAATTAATTTGAAGCCGCTGCCGAGCCTCACGGCGCTGCCGGCGGACGTGGCTTGGACAACCACGACGACGGGTGAGAAGGTCCCCTATGTCGTGCGAGTCGAGACCGGCACGATCAATCGCGCGATATATCAGATTGCCGTGCTGCATGATCCGACGACGGGAGAGTCTAGCCCGATGGCGCCGCCAAAGAGCTGGAATGGGCGCTTGCTTTATTCATTCGGTGGCGGCTGCGTTGGTGGCTGGTTCAAGCAAGGGACAACCCTCGGTTTGGGGGGCGGATTGATCAGCGACGCCGTCGTGGGCAAGGGTTACGCCGAAGCGGGCTCGACGCTCAACGTCGCCGGCAACAGCTGCAACGACGTGATCGCGGCCGAAACCATGATGATGGTGAAGGAGCGCTTCATCAAGACTTACGGCAAGCCGGCGTTTACGTTTGGGCGCGGCGCCTCGGGCGGCTCTTACCAGCAGAACCAGATTGCGGACAATTATCCCGGGCTCCTGGATGGCATCATTCCCAGCATGACCTTCCCTGACGTGCAGGAATTGACGCAAATGATCAGCGACTCGCGGCTGCTGGACCACTACTACAAACAGGTTGGTGAGGCGCTCACGCAGGAACAGAAGCGGGCCATCGCCGGCGTCGCCGAACTGCAGAACGTCACTGCCTCGGCTCCCCTCGCCGGACGGATCAACCCCACCGAGTATTGCCCGCCGGATTTGGCGAAATCGCTGCGCTACGATGCAACGGCCAATCGGGCCGGGGCGCGCTGCGACATCTACGACCACAACATCAACATGTATGGCCGCGATACGGATACCGGCTTTGCGCGCCGCCCGATTGACAATACCGGAGTGCAGTACGGGCTGGCGGCGCTCAATGACGGCGTCATTACGGCCGCTCAGTTTCTCGATTTGAACGAGAAGATCGGTGGGTACGATAACGACGGAAATATTGTGAGCACGCGTTCGCTTGCTGATCCGCTGGCTCTGCGCGGGGCCTACCAGAACGGCTTGATCACCAATGCCGGCGGAGGTTTGGGGAAGTTGCCGATCATTGATGTTCGCCCCTATCGCGACAAGTTGCCGAACGGGGACAACCATCTCAAGTACCACTCGTTTTCGCTGCGGGAACGGCTGCAAAAGGCGAATGGCACCTTTGCCAACGACGTAATGCTGCTGCATAGCGGCACAGGCGAGGGTACCCCATCGCCAGTGGACGATTACGCCTTAGCGAAAATGGACGAGTGGCTGACGAATCTGCAAAAGGACGCCTCGAGCGACGCCATTCTGGCCAAGATTTCGCGCGCCAAGCCCGCGGATCTTGTGGACTCCTGCTGGACGCCTGCCGGGGAACGCATCATCGAACCGCAAAAATTTAGTGGCGGAAAGTGCAACGAGATGTATCCGACCTTCGCGGGGCCACGGGCGGTGGCCGGTGGGCCAGCGAGCAACAACGTTCTCAAATGCCAGCTCAAGGCGATCGCCGTCAGCGATTACAAGGCGACATTTTCCGACGCCGAGAAAGCTCGGCTGGCGGCTATCTTCCCAAACGGCGTCTGCGATTACGGCAAGCCCGGCGTAGAGCAGCAAGCTCCGAGAGGGACTTGGCTTTCGCACTGAGGAACTGTCGAGCGTTTCTGTAAACCCTAGCGGGAGAATATCGCTTCGCGGAGGGCCAGTTGCAGCGCCTCCAAGATTAGGGCCTACCTCGCTCCTGCCGCCCGCGGTTCCCTGTTTACAAGTGCGCGCCTTTACGGACGGTTGGTGCTTCGAGCAGTGCGTGGAAACGCACTATGAAATGCGCGCATTTAAATAGGTCTTGATCGTTCACATCGACGCTAGAGGGGCGAATTCCACTTGGCGCCGTTTGAAGACAGTTGCCATTTTTTACGTTGTCTTAACAAATGATTATGGCGGCAAAGCCCGACTTCGTCTCTTGCACTTCCCCCGGTCGATCATTTTTCCAGTTCTGATTTGTACTCGCCGCCCTTCCGGCAATACAGCGAATGCTGTAGTGACGGACGAGAGTCCAAGGTGATACCAACAACAGTCCCTTGTCTGTCAAAAGTGTATCCTATGGCCCGGCTCCGGTAACACCGCCTTATTACCCCGCCTCGTGGGGCGAACGGGCAGGTCGTGCAAGATTAATTCGCATCTTGCATCTCGGTTTCGCGTTTGCGCGATTAATAATTCCTTGCTTGGTCGGAGAAAATGATGAAAAGAAGTGCATCCAACGCACCCGCCTTGCCCGCCCCCCCGACAGATCCTGGTGCTTCTCTTAAAGTTAAGGCGAGGGCCAACGGTCACGCCAAAGCCGCCGACGGGCTACCCGTCGATCTGCCGCTCATCCTCGCCAGTTTGCATTCCATGCGCGACGGCGACTTTTCGGTGCGTCTTCCCGGCGCCTGGACAGGCCTCGCCGGCAAAATCGCGGACACCTTTAACGACATTGTGGCCGCCAATCAGCAGATGGCGCGAGAGCTTACCCGCGTAGGGCAAGCGGTTGGCAAGGAGGGCAGAACCCGCGAGCGCGCCAAATTTCGTGCTTCTCGCGGCGCCTGGGGCGAGATGGAAACCTCCGTCAATACGCTGATGGAGGATTTGCTTCGCCCCACCGCTGAAGTGACGCGCGCCATCGCAGCCGTGGCCCAGGGCAACCTGACCCAGACGGTTCGCCTGGATGTGGATGGCCGGCCGCTCGAGGGCGAGTTCCTGCGCTCGGCGAATATCGTCAACACCATGATTCAGCAGCTTGGGGTTTTCACTGCGGAAGTCACGCGCGTCGCGCGC
>PLJR01000213.1:0-293 GCA_003140295.1 Acidobacteriota bacterium | reverse complement strand
AAGGAAGCCATCAACACGATGGTCGACCAGCTACGCTCGTTCGCTTCCGAGGTCACCCGCGTAGCTCGCGAAGTCGGCACCGAAGGCCGGCTCGGTGGTCAGGCTGTGGTTCCCGGTGTGGCCGGCACCTGGAAGGACCTTACCGACTCGGTTAACGCCATGGCCGGCAATTTGACGGCCCAGGTCCGCAACATTGCCGAAGTCACTACCGCAGTGGCGCGCGGCGACCTCTCCCGGAAAATCACTGTCGACGTGAAAGGTGAAATTCTCGAACTCAAGGACACCATCAACAC
>PLJR01000406.1:4699-5010 GCA_003140295.1 Acidobacteriota bacterium | reverse complement strand
CCTGCCCAATCCGCACTTCGTTCCCCGCCTTCGCGAATTCACCGGAAAAGACCCCAAGGTTCGCCGCTATATTCGCTCCTTTCCGCAAACGGGAGAATTTTTGCGCCGCGTCGAGGGGCTGCTGACTTATCTGCTTCCGCACTACATCCGCGAGCGCAAAAGTTATCTGACCATCGCATTTGGCTGCACTGGCGGAAAGCACCGCTCGGTGATGATGTCCGAAGCGGTGAGGAAGTCTTTCGAAAAGCGCGGCGTCACCGCGAAAGTTGTGCATCGCGACATTTTGAAATAGATTCTGCGCGAGAGGCTGA
>PLJR01000406.1:0-4688 GCA_003140295.1 Acidobacteriota bacterium | reverse complement strand
GGGGAGTCTGAAGCGTGGCATCGTTGTTTTCACCACAATTGAAACGCCTGTTCGGCTACGTCCGGCCATACTCGCTTCGCCTCGGTGCCGGCATATTGCTCCTTGCCTTCGTTGCGCTTGCGGAAGGCGGCGTGGCCCTGATGGTGGCGCCCGCGGTGGACCGTGTGCTGAATCCTGCCGCGGTCGGTTCCATGCTGACTCTCGTCAAGTTGCCGTGGTCCGGTCGAACTATCTATCTCAACGATTTTTTCCCGCCGCGAATTCACAACGTCTGGACCGTTTTTGCCTTTGCCTTGCTGATTCTCTACGTCTCCAAAGCCGTGGCGGAATATCTGGGCACCACGCAAATTCAGTATGTGGGGCAGGCGGCGGTAACCGATTTGCGAAATCAGGTGTACGGGCGGCTGATCCGCCAGCCCATGGGCTTTTTTCAACACAACTCCACGGGACGGTTGAACTCCACAGTGATCAACGATGTGGAGCGCACCCGCATCGCGCTCAGCGAATACCTCGCCGACCTGTTTCAAAAAGGATTCACGTTTCTAGTCTTCGTCGCGGTATTGCTGGTGGTGAACTGGAAGATGGCGCTGGGATCCGCGGTGCTGCTGCCGCTGGTCATCTGGCCGGTAAGTAAATTTGGTCGCAAAATCCGCCGCTCCGCGGAGAACAGCCAGTCCCGCCTGGGAGACTTGAGCCAGATTTTGCAGGAAACGCTGAGCGGCAACCGCGTAGTAAAGGCGTTTGGAATGGAGCGATTCGAAATTACGCGGTTTCGCGCAGCGGCGCGGCGGCTGTTGCGCGAAAACATGCGCTGGATTCGCAGTGTGGTATTTACTTCTCCGCTCATGGATATGCTCACGCCGATCGTGATCGTGCCCGTGGTGCTTTATGCTCGCAGTGCTATCAAACACGATCTGATGACCGTAGGCACGTTTGGAACATTTGTCTACGCGCTGCTTCGAGCATACGAGCCGGTGAAGGGGCTGGGCAACGTGTATCAGCAATACGAACAGGCGCACGGCGCCACCGGTCAAGTTTTTGCTTTTCTCGCGCTGCAGGAGGAACTGCAGGAGCATCCGGGCGCGCGCGAACTGCCGCCGTTCTCTCGCGAAGCCGAATTCAATAATGTAGGTTTTGCTTACGATCCCGCGTCGCCCATTTTGCGCGGAGTACGCCTGAAGGCCCGCGCCGGAGAAGTCGTCGCTATTGTGGGCTCGAGCGGGGCGGGCAAGACCACGCTGGTGAACTTGCTTCCGCGATTCCACGACGTTACTTCGGGAGCGCTGCTGATTGACGGCGTCGACGTGCGGGATGCGACGCTGCGGTCTCTGCGCGAGCAGATCGCCATCGTTACGCAGGAGACCATCTTATTCAACGACACGGTCTGGAATAACATATGCTACGGCCAGCCGGATCTCCCGGAGGAGCGCGTTTTCGCGGCGGCTCGTACCGCGCTGGCCCACGATTTTATTATCGAGATGCCCGATGGCTACCAGACGATGCTAGGCGAACGCGGTCAGCGGCTCAGCGGCGGCCAGCGCCAGCGCCTAGCCATTGCCCGCGCTCTTTTGAAGGATTCGCCCATCCTGATTCTCGATGAAGCGACCTCGGAGCTCGATTCCGAGTCCGAAATGCTGGTGCAAAAGGCGTTGGCGAACCTCATGGTCGATCGTACGGTTTTCGTTATAGCCCACCGCCTCTCCACCATCCGCAGAGCCGATAAGATCGTCGTGCTCGACGAAGGCGTGATCACTGAAGTCGGCACCCACCAGGAACTGCTGGCGCGTGGCGGCACTTATGCGCGTCTGTACGAATTGCAGTTTGCCGATACCGATGCTGCGCCCTCGGCGGCAGGTCCGGCGGAGTGAAAATGTCCACGCCTTCCCTAAACGCCGGAAAGCGTGCCGATGCGGAGCAATCCTCGACAGAGAAGAAGCTTCCTGGTAGGACCGCGCCTGCCGCCGCCGCAGCATTGGTCAAGTCAGCGGCAACATCGGCCAAATCCTCTGCAACGTCCCTCAAATCCCCTGCAACATCTGTCAAATCAATGACCGGCTACGCGGAGGCGCATTCGGATGTTGACGGTTTTCACCTACGTGTGAGTTTGCGAAGTGTGAATCATCGCTTCCTCGATTTGCGCGTGCGGCTTTCGGAGGGATTCGAAGCCAGTGAGCCCGCGATTCGTCAGGTCGTCCGCGATCGTCTGCGGCGCGGCCACATTGACATCACGGTATTCGTGGAGCCGGTAGGTGCCTCCACTATTGAAGTGCAGCACGAAACAGCCGCCGCCTACATGAGGGCCGTGCAAGAATTGCGGCGCGAGTTTGGTTTGACCGGGGAGCCCGATGTGCTCGCGTTACTTCGCCTACCCGGAGTGATTGCCGCGCGGGGACGTGCAGCGGGAACCGCTAAGCATGAAGAAGATGTGGCGAGGCTCAGTCGGCAAGTGTCAGCCTGCGTGGCAGAGGCCCTTGACCGGCTGGAAGAAATGCGCGAGGCGGAAGGTCGCTCGCTGGCTTCGGAGATGCATTCCTTGGTGGCGGCTATCGGAGCCCAGACGGCGGACCTTGAATCGCTCACGGCTCGAAGCCGGCCTGCCTATGCATTGCGATTAAGAACGAAAGTAGAAGAGCTGCTGGCGAACTTTCCGGAGGCTCGCGGTGACCTTCCCGGCAATCATTTTCAGGAAAGCTTTATCGATCCGTCCCGGCTGGCGCAGGAAGCCGCACTTCTTGCCGAACGTGCCGACGTGAGCGAGGAACTGGCGCGCCTGCGAAGCCACGCGGCGCAGTTCGGAAATCTCGTGGACGGCGGAGGTGAGATCGGCAAGAAACTGGACTTTTTACTGCAAGAGATGCATCGCGAGGCGAATACCTTGCTGGCGAAGACTCCTGCGCTCGGTGAAGATGCTCTGACAGTGACCGACCTTGGATTGCAGATCAAAGCGGCAATCGAGAAACTTCGCGAACAGGTACAAAACGTCGAATGACGTTTCCCGCACTGTTGCCGAGAATCATCATCGTGTCCGGACCGTCGGGGTCGGGCAAGTCCACGCTGGTGCAGAAATTGCGGGATCTGCCGGGACTGATGTTCTCTGTTTCGTACACCACCCGGCCCCGCCGGGGGACGGAGAGCCCCGGGAAATGGTATGATTTCATTACCGAAACCGAGTTCCAACAGAAGATCGCGCGGGATGAGTTTTTAGAGTACGCTCAGGTATTCGGCAAGCACTGGTACGGCACGCCGCGCAAGCACGTGGAAGAAGCGCGGGCACAGCGTCTGGACTTAGTTCTCGAGATCGACGTGCAAGGCGCGCGGCAGGTGAAGGCGAAGCTGCCCGAAGCCATCGCGATCTTTATCGTGCCGCCTTCAAGCGAGGACCTCGAGCGACGCCTGCGCGAGCGCGGTCAGGACTCGGACGAAGCTATCGCGCGACGTTTGGAGCGCGCCCGCCAGGAGATGACGCGGTCGTGTGAGTATGATTTCGTGGTGGTGAACGACGATCTCGAGCGTGCCAGCAGCGAGGTGCGCGCGATCGTGGTAGCCGCGCGGTGTAGGCGGCGCGACAATGATGAGCGGCTTCGCAGGATTCTGGACACATTCGGAGGTTCCTAGGCGCATGCCAGTATTCAATCAGGCCCCCGATAGCCAGTTCGCATACGTTGTGGTAGCCGGCAAGCGCGCGCGCCAACTCATGTCCGGCGCGTCGCCTCTGGTCGCCAACCCCCGTTCTCATAAACCCACCCGCGTGGCCATGGAAGAGCTCAACGCCGCGCAACTCGAATACAAGACCCCCGAGCCTCCGGCCGATACCGGCGACAAGGATAAGCGGCGCAAGGAGTAGCGCCCCCCGGCCATGCGGATTGCCCTGGGCGTCAGCGGCGGAGTTGCTGCATACAAGGCTGCGGAGTTGGTTCGTCGGCTGCAACAGGACTCCCTCGAAATCCAGGTAGTGATGACGCGCAGTGCGCGGGAATTTGTCACTCCCCTGACGTTTGCCGCGCTTACCGGACAAAAGGTGATCACCGACCTTTTTGGCGGTGAAGCCGGCGGCGAGTCCACCGCCAATGTCGAAAGCGCGATTGAGCATATCGCCGTGGCGCAGCGCATTGACGCTCTGGTGATCGCTCCCGCCACGGCCAACCTGCTGGCAAAACTTGCGCGCGGCATCGCCGATGATTTCCTCACCACGTTGTACCTGGCGACCACAGCGCCCGTCATCGTCGTCCCCGCAATGAATGTCAATATGTGGGACCATCCTGCCACCCGGCAAAACGTGGACGTATTGCGGTCCCGCGGAGTGCATATCGTGCCGCCCGATGAAGGCTACCTCGCCTGCGGAATGACGGGCGCGGGCCGCCTTGCGGGCGTCGAGGCAATTGCCCAGGCTGTCTCAGAGATACTTCGTATCCGGCACGATCTTGATGGCGAGACGGTGCTCATCACTGCCGGCCCCACCTGCGAAGACCTGGATCCGGTGCGTTATCTAACCAATCGCTCGTCCGGAAAAATGGGCTATGCGCTCGCTGACGCGGCGGCGCGGCGGGGGGGGCGCGTCGTGCTGGTGAGCGGTCCTGTTTCGCTCGAGTCGCCCGCGGGGATCGAGCGCATAGCAGTGCGCAGCGCCGAGGAAATGCATCGCGCGGTGCTGGCTAATTTATCGGCCGCGACCATCGTCATTATGGCGG
>PLJR01000390.1 GCA_003140295.1 Acidobacteriota bacterium | reverse complement strand
CTCACGCAGTCGTAAGCTTCCTTGCGGACGGTCGAGCCCGCCAAACGGTCGCGAAATCCGCCGATGATATGGCGCAAGGAATGGCAGCCGAGGGTATAGCAGCCGAGCAGGACGGCATTGATGGTTAATACCAGCGAACCGATACCGAGGCCCCAGTGCCCATCGAAGTGGAAGGCCTTCCACGCGTCGCGGGTGAGAAGCACGAGAAAAATAAGCGCGAGGTAGAGAAAATACCGGTGGACGTTTTGGATGATGAGAGGAAAGGAGCGCTCGCCCAGATATTTCTTGCGCGGCTCGCCGACTGTGCAGGAGGGCGGATCGGCCCAAAACGCTTTGTAGTAGGCCCCGCGATAGTAATAACAGGTGAGCCGGAAGCCGCCGGGGGCCCACAGAATGAGCATCGCGCCAGTAACCCAGAGAGGTATCCAGGCGGGCTGGGCGCCAAACCAGGAGGTTTGCGGATCACCAAAAAGTTCGGGGGAATAAAAAGGGGAGATATAGGGGCCAAAGCGAAAATATTGCCCGTGAAACGCTCCCCAGGTGGCGTAAACGATGAAGCCGCCGAGCCCCAGGAAAGTGAAAAGGGGCTGCACCCACCAGCTATCCGCTCGCGAGGTTTGTCCAAAGCGCGAGCCTACTAAGGGAACATCGACTTGAGCCATTGCCAACCCCTCCAATCGTACAAATCAATGGGCAAATAAATTTTGGCGCACAAAGATTTGGCGCACTCAAATTTGGCACACAAACGGCGTGAGCCTTGGCGCGGCTTTCCTCACGCACGGACCGACTTTTCAGGGAACGTATACAGCTTTTCCTTATGATGACACTACCAGTATATGCACTAGGGCAATTAATTCAAAGAGTTGGGGAGAGAAAAGCTGCCGGATAATGAAGATTGCGATCGTCTAAATTAACGCCGCGTCGGAAACACCATGTTTTCGTAAGCGCCTTGCTCTCGCATACATCACCGTGTAAGGATACAAACATGCTGACCACGCGTCCAAATATGGTGGAAGGAGGGAACCGCCATGACCGAAGAGCTTGAAATACTGCTGGAAGCTGCAAAGAAGGCTAAAATGTCTCAGGAGCAGGCCGAGCAACAACGGCGTAGTTTTGCCTATGGCAACACAAATATTGAAAACCCTAGAATCACCAAAGAGACCGTAAATGAAGAGGCCGAGAAGTTAAAGCGCAAGTAATTGGAAATGATCCCCGATGCTGAACGTCACAGTCGACTCATCGAAGTTGAACTCATTTCCGATCCGGCCGAAAGAGCAAAACAAGAGGCGAAAAATGGACTTCGTCAATTCGACGAGGTCATCGAGCAAATCGAGTACTGGCTCCAGCAGCAAAGACCTTTCACGTTTCGCCCGTCTGCTATCCTCAGTCTTCATAGAAAAGCCCTCCAGGGGATAAGTGCGTTTGCCGGTGTGTGGAGGCCCACCGGCATCGAGATAGCAGGGAGTAAACATACTCCGCCTCCGGCTTATCTCGTGCCCGAACTGGTTGAGAAAATGTGTGATTACGTCAATGAAAATTGGTCAAAGTCTCCAGTACACCTGGCAGCCTACACCTTATGGCGAATGAATTGGATTCATCCCTTTGTCGATGGAAACGGTAGAAGCGCCCGCGCTGCTTCTTACTTCATTTTGTGCGTGCGCCTCGGTTACAGACTCCCCGGCACTGATACTATCCCAGAGCAAATAGCACTGGATAAGAGGCCGTACTATTCGGCGCTTGAGGACGCTGACAAAGCGTGGTCAGTGGAGAATATTGATTTGGGGACAATGGAGGGCATGTTGGAGAATTTGCTCGCTCGGCAGCTTGCCTCCGTGCTCCTTGCCGCCAAAACGGAGCGCGTCAGTAAGCCAGCAGAACCAGGGTCTTCGACAAGAGACGAGGCGACTAAGGAGTGAGAGTTTGGCGATCCCCGGTTCGGGCGCGCGGATCGCGACGGTAAGCCGCGGCGATTTTCTTAATCGCGATATTGAAATTCGAGGCGCACGCCGGCAACTTCAATCAGGTCGCCGGGCGCTAGCTTCGCGGGGTGGATGGTCGGGTGGCCGTTGATGCGGGGAATTCTTCCGGCGGCGCCCAGGTAAAAAGAATTGTCCTCGCGGCGATTGATCTGCGCGGCGGTCTTGGGAGCGAACCAGCCACGAAGGCGGATGCTGGCTAGTTCGGATTTTCCGATCACGGTCAACTGGTCGGTAAGAAGATATTCGACGTGGCTGGTTTTGCCCTTGCGCACGAAAAGGGTGGGGACTTTGAGCCGCGCCGGAGCGATTTGTGACTGCTCGCCTTGTGCGGCGACGCGCTGCAAGAATTCGGCGCGTTCTTTGGTGGCCAGCATGAAGGTCTCGTCCATTTTGGGAGCGGCCGGCTTGGCGGGGACTTTCCACATACATAGGCCATCCATTTCGTTGGACTCCTCGACAAAAATGCGGTGCTTGGCGATGGCCACGCAATCGCCGGCTTTGAGCGTGACCATTTTCACGCGCTGGCCGTTTACGAATGTGCCATTCATGCTGCCGAAATCCTCGAGCATGAGGCGGCCCTCGATGCCGGGGAAGACGCGCGCATGATGATGCGAGACTGCGCGATTGTCGATGACCAGGCCGTTGTCCGGGGAACGGCCGATTTTTACGCCGCTGCGGCCGACAAACATTTCCTTCAAGGTAGTGTTTTCGAATTGCAGCACGAGTTTGTGCATTTCAACGGCCCCCTATTGAGACTGACCTATGGAGCTTGACTTACCAATCGTGATGGAACTGGCGATCACGATTGACCTGACCATCAGAGTTGGCCTGCCAGGCCACTGAACCACTTTCCGAAGATATGGCCGCCCGAACGGGGGCCGCCGGCGCGGGGGGTGGGGCGCACGACGACCGCGGTGATATTGTCCAAACCGCCCGCCTGGCTGGCTAAATCGACAAGACGATCGGCGGCGGTCTGGGCGCAGGTGTGCGCCGCGAGGACGTCCGCGATCTGGGAGTCGGAAAGCTCGCGGGTTAATCCATCGGAGCAAAGCAGGACGACGTCCTGGTCCATGACGAGCTCTTCGCTGACATCGGCCTCCACTTCCGACTCGACACCGATGCCGCGCATGAGGACGTTGCGCAGCTCGCTNNACACCGGCCTCGCGCTCAGTGATTTGGCCGCGGCGTACCTGTTCGGCGACCAGAGAATGGTCCTGGGTAAGCTGCTCGAGGTGCTGGCCGCGAAGACGGTACGCGCGGCTGTCGCCGACGTG
>PLJR01000385.1 GCA_003140295.1 Acidobacteriota bacterium | reverse complement strand
ATGGGAAATTTCAGCATCAGCCATTACGCGGCCATTAGTATTCAGGACGGCTACCTGGAAGTTCACTACATCCTCGACGAAGCCGAGATTCCCACCTTCCAGGAGATGCAGCGAACCGGATTGGTTGCAAACGCGAGTGACCCGAGCGTTGTGAGTTACCTCAGCGATGAGGCTGCAGCATTCAAAACCGGGTTGCGCCTCGAACTGGACGGCAACCCGCTCACGTTGGAGACGGTCTCGACGAACGTGATCTTTCCCGCGGGTGCTGGGGGCTTGTCCACGATGAAGTTGGGCTTCCTCTATCGCGCTTCACTCCCCAATCTTCAGACTCAGGAGCGCCATCAGCTTCATTATCGCGACGACAATTTCCGCGATCGCGCGGGGTGGAAGGAAATCGTCGCCACCGCCGCGCCGAGCATCGCACTGGTGAACGCCAACGTTCCCGCCATTGATCAGAGCCAACAACTCGCGAACTACCCGACCGACTTAACGGCCAATCCGCCGCAAGAACTAGAGGCGGACGTTGCATTCGTCATCACCGCTGCCGCGACGCGCGTCACCCCGCTCTCCCTACGCGCGATTCGCCCCACGCAGCCCGCGGAGAGAATACCTGCAGCCGCCACTTCAACCCCGAAGGCAACCAATACCTGGCATCCCGCGCAACCCGGTGCGGCGGCGCCTCTGGCACTCAAGGCTAATCAGCAAGCGACACCGCGCAGCCCGTTCACCGAATTGATGCGCACCAGGCAATTGAGTTTTTCGCTTGTGTTGTTCGCCGCCGTGGTCGCCCTTGGCCTCGGAGGGTTGCATGCGCTTGAACCCGGACACGGCAAGACGCTGGTCGCCGCCTACCTCGTAGGCTCACAAGGGACAGCCGTGCACGCCTTGTTGCTCGGGCTGATTGTCACCGTTTCGCACACCGCGGGCGTGTTTTTGCTCGGCGCGATCACGCTCTACGCACAGAAATACGTCGTCCCCGAGCAACTCTACCCGTGGCTCGGAGTTATCTCCGGCCTGACGATCTCCCTGCTAGGGCTGTATCTCCTCCTCCAACGCTATCTTGGGTTCGAGTCTGGCCAGCTGTTTTCTCACTCCCACGGCGGCTATCGTCACGGAGGCTTCGCCGAAACGCTGTCCGATGAAGCGGCTATTCCGGAAACTGACGGCGCCGCAAGCGCCACGTCTGTGCAAGCTGTGCCGTTTCGCCAACTTCTCGCTCTCGGCATCACCGGCGGAATGATTCCTTGCCCTGCGGCTCTGGTGGTTCTTCTCAGCGCGGTCGCTCTGCATCGCGTGGGCTTCGGCCTGTTCCTCATTGTGATTTTCAGCGCCGGCTTGGCAGCGGTTCTGATCGCAACCGGACTGCTGGTTGTTTACTCCGGCCGATTCATGAAGCAACTGCACGGCGGCGGTCCCCTGCTTCGGCGATGGCTTCCCCTGGCCAGCGCCGCTGCGGTGACCGCGCTGGGCTTCGCGATTGCCCTGCGTGCTTTGCTCAGTGCCGGTTTTCTCCAGATGCGACTGTGATTGCCGAAGGGCCCGAAAGTAGATTTTCGAGGAGGAAAAATGTTGTCGCTACTGTCCCTCATCCTGGTTGGCTTCTTCCTGGGCATGCGCCACGCCACCGATCCCGATCACGTCATCGCCGTCACTACCATCGTCACCCGCCGCAAGTCCGTGAGGCATGCGGCGCTGATCGGCGTGCTCTGGGGTCTCGGCCATACCATCACCATCTTCCTGGTTGGCACGGCCATCATCCTCTTCAGCGTTGTGATTCCAGTGCGCGTTGGCCTGACCATGGAGCTTTCTGTGGGTCTCATGCTCATTCTTCTCGGCGCCTTAAACCTAACCGGAGCCATGCGCTGGATCAGCCAACGATTCACGGCTCCCGCCGATACGCTAAGCCTCGGCGCGAAAGAGATACGAGCCAGCGCAAGCGCGCCCGCCACGTCCGATCCGCTAATTCTCCCAGGCTGGCGGGGTCGCGCGCTTCGCGATGTCGGCATTTTTCAGATGGTCCGGCCGCTCTTCGTCGGGATCGTTCACGGGCTCGCCGGTTCGGCGGCAGTGGCCCTGCTGGTGCTGACGACGATTCAGAACCCATGGTGGGCGCTAGCCTACCTGCTCGTCTTCGGCTTGGGAACCGTCGCTGGAATGATGTTGATCACTTCGGCGATCGCCGTGCCCATCGCCTATTCTGGCCAGCGCTTTGCCGGTTTCGGCAATATGCTCGCGATAGCTTCGGGTGTACTCAGCGTTGGATTCGGCTGCTTTCTGGCGTACCAGATCGGCGTCGTCAACGGTTTGCTGACAGCCCACCCGCATTGGACTCCGCGATGACCCTGTGGTCTACACCGGGCAGTACCTTGAGGTTTTTAGGCAGGCACAGATGGTTTAGCGAAGGCCCGCGGCCCAATCCAGGTGCAAGCCCTTGCACAAAATCGGCAACCCATTACCTATTCTCGTCGCAGAACCATGCCGGCTGAAGGTCGTCATGATTGTCGCCGTACACGTAGCTAAGGACTTAGTTTAATAATTCCCCTAGGCCCCCAAAGGTCCTCGGATTGCAGGAAAAGCGTGCCCGGGGGTGTACCATGACTATTCGTCGTTTTGTAGTGCTTCTTTCATTTCTGCTAGCTTCAGCGACTCTGGCTCGCGCGGATGGCATACCGACGGACCCGAACATTGACATTAGCGATCCCGCGTGTACCTCAGATTGCCCCGCTGGCGTCGGGCTCAACTTTATCTTCGGCGCAGACGCCTTCGGTGGTGGAATCGTCAGCATGACAAACACTAGCGGTCAAGATTGGAAGAGCCTCCTGGTCACTACAAATAGCGATCCATTCTTTGTTAATCCTAGTTCAATCACTTGCATCACCAATGCCTTCCTGAATTGCCTGGTGGAGAATCTGCAAGGAGGAATGACAGGCATGTATTTATCTGGAGTGCTGCCACCGCCTCCCGGTTCGGATGAGGACGCGGATGACGCCGGGGCCTACGGAATACTCAATGGCGATGCTTTTTCGATAAACCTCAACGATAATAATTCCAGTACGGGGTCCTGGGGTGCGGATCGCGACTTCAGTGCCTCTGCCAACGTTCCTAACCCTGTTCCCGAGCCAAACATGCTTTCCCTATTGGCGGCAGGTCTGGGAGCACTGCTTGGCGGCCGGATATTTCGCAACCGATTTGGGGCCCGATCCAGTTAATTTTTGCTGAATTTACTTTGGAGTTGTGAGAACTCAGGACGGGTTCGTAGTTTGCTGAGCTCCGGATCGTTTTTTACTTCCTGGAAGGAAAACCCTTTTTGAAGGGCCGCGCTCAACACCTTCAGCGCTTCCTCTTGTCTGTCAGCTAACGAATAGACCACTGCCTGAGTATAAAGCACCGAGCTATCGGCGGGGTCGATGGATTGGGAGCGCTTTATGAACTCGAGCGCGTCCGCTGAATCGCCCTTTTTGGCATAGTACTGCGCCAGATGTTGCATGGTAGTGGCTGCGCGAGGATTCACCTGCAGCTCTTTGTACGCCAGCGCAATAGCCTTGTCGTAGGTAGCCATCGCTTCCTGCGTCCGGCCAGACCACCGGTAGGCGTCCGCCAGGTTCCCCATTCCAAGTTCGTAGTTGGGGCTCAACTCCACAGCCTTCTCGAACATTTTTGCGGCGTCGTCGTAGCGCTTCAGATAGAAGTAAACGGTTCCCAAGTTGGAATAGGCAACCTGATGTTGTTCGAGCGCGAGTGACTTCTGGAACGCGGTAATACAATCGTTCCATTTGCTCTCTTGGAAATAAACCGCTCCGATGTTGCGGTATGCGGCGGCATTGTCGGGTTCCAGCAGAGCGACGTGCTGAAAGGACTCCAGCGCCTTTTGGTTGTCGCCGAAATGAAAATACGCTGAACCCAGCGCGTTCCAGTTGAACCAGTAATACGGACTGAGTTCAATGGCCCTGCGGTAGGCGCGGATTGCTTCCTCCTGCCGGCCAGCGGCTCGGTACGCGTCAGCAAGCCTCCGATAACCGTCATCACTGTTCGGGGCCAGTTCCAGCGCTCGGCGCAATTCTGCAATTGCTTCCGCCGATTTGCCGGTCGCGCTATAGACGGTGCCGAGAGTGAAATGGACTTCCGCCGGGCTATCGTCCATTCGCTGCGCCTGTTGGCTAGCCGCCAGAGCCTTATCCGCCCACATGCTATCTTTCTTTTCACGGTACATTCGGAGGCTCGCATCAGCCAAACCCGTGTAGGCTAGCGCAAATCCAGGATCTTCCTTGATGGCCCGCTCGTAGTAATCGATGGCCGTCTCCACGTTATTGACAATTAACTGGCCGCGCATTGCATTTCGGCCCCGAAGGTATAGGTCGTAGGCCTGGATGTTCTCCGTCGGATGTGTGCTGCTTTTGGCCACCTCTTCTGGGCTGGGCTTTAAGGCCAGGGCCTCGACTAATTTTGCGTAGATCTCATCTTCCAAGGTCAGCAGGTCATCGCGCATGCCGGAAAACTCTTGAGTCCATAATCGCCGGCCATCGGCTACATTGTCCAAAGAGGCGATCACCCGGATTTTCTGCCCGGTACCCTGGACAGTTCCCGAAATCACCAAATTGACGCCCAATTGGCGCGCCATTTTTTCTAGGGAGTCGCCTGGCCGAACGGTCTGGGACGCCACAGCCGACGTCGTGTGCAGGTCATGGAGTTGAAAGAGCTTTGCTGAGAGCGCTTCGACCAGACCATCCGACACATAACTGGGCGAGTTTTGATCGCCGCCGATGGTAGTGAACGGCAACACGGCCACAAACCTTCCCTCCCGGAGGGAGGGGATACTGGCCTCCGGCGACCCCGTTCCTCGGCGGAACACGAACTGGCGTACCCGAGGAATACTCACGCCTGTAAGGACGATGGCCAAGACCGCGCCGCTCGTGATGAGCCAGCCCAGTCGAGAAAGCAATGGCAGGGTAATTTGCATACTGCGCGCAGGAGGGGGCGCATTTTCTGCCTCTAGATCGTTGAGAATCTCTCGGGCGTGCTGGTAGCGGTCGGCAGGATTGGTCTCCAGGCACTTGAGGATGATGCGGGAAAGATACTCGGGAAGTTCCGGAGCTAGCAACTTTGGGTCTTTCGGCTTTTGTTGAACGCGCTGATATAGCAGTTGCAAAGGCGAGTCAGCGTGGAACGGGACGTCGCCTGTCACCATTTCATAGAGGATTAATCCCAGCGAATAGATGTCGCTGCGTTGGTCGACCGACTTCGCCTCAGCCTGTTCGGGCGACATGTAGCGGGGAGTGCCAAGCAATTGGGCGGTACGAGTAATGCCCACGTCGGATTCGAATGATTTGGCCAGGCCGAAATCAGAAACGTAGACGTTCCCGGCCTGGTCGCACAGGATGTTTTGGGGTTTCAAGTCGCGGTGGACCACACCCTCTGATTCCGCCGCGTCCAGTGCCGAGCAAAGCTGGCACGCGATGTGTACGGCTCGTTCGACAGGGAGGCGGCCTTGTTGTTGTAAGATACGATGAAGGTCCTGGCCTTCCACATAGGCCATAGAGATGAACTTCGTTCCGTTGTGATCGCCCAGGTCGTGGATCCGCAGGATGTTTTTGTGGGAAATCTTGCTGGCCAGCAGCAGTTCCTGCTTGAAGCGCTGCACGACTTCGGGATTGGTCGTCAAACTGGGGCGCACGACCTTGAGCGCAACGACGCGATTCAGATCGCTATCGTAGGCCTTGTAAACCGTACCCATCCCGCCTTCCCCAAGCTTGCAAATGACCTGGTAGCGCGAACCAAACTGCCCTTCAACGGCGGCAGTAGCCGCTGCGGAATTGCCTCCGTCTTGGGCGGAGGCCCGTGCACTCGGAGGTGTCCCAGGTGGCGTGAGCAGTGTAACGGTCGCTAGCACTTCCGAGGGGTCTGGCTTAGCGGATGAATATGAAGTCGCCTTCGCCAGAGTTTCTTCAGATCCAGGAGCGATCAAGAAAACGCCACACTTAATGCAGTAGTCCGTCTGGTCCGGATTCGCAGATTGGCAACGCGGACACAACTTCACCGGGGCTCTCCGTCTCTAGCCTAATCGCGATGTGGCAGGATTATCCGCTGTGCTATTCAGCGTGGCAAGCGGAATTAGGTCTGGAGACTGAGCTTACAACGAGAATCAGGAACCAGAAGATCCCAGCACCACCCCCTTCACCCCGCAACCGATCAAGTAACAGATCGCGTAAGCTAAGTCGGCTGCGGCGGCGGCGCTCATGCTGCCGCTCCTCGTCTCGGTCGCACACAAATTATCAACTCCCCGCGCCGATTCCCGCCCATACATAACACCTCGCCCAGGGAATATGACGCGCTCTTCCGATCCCACTTTAGGTGGCTTTTTGCGGTCAATTCGTCTAAGATGCGGCCGATTCCAACTCAGGATTGGAGGCTTCGATGCATTTCATCGAGCAGCTATTCGGATTGTCACCAGACGGGGGTACAGGAATGACTGAATTATTCCTGTTCCTGTTGCCGGTAGTCGCCGGTCTGCTCTTAATTTACCGACGGCGAAGCCGGACGTCAGCCAAGTAGAATTCGCTTGGCTCTTTTGACGTTCTCCGGACTTTTTCGAAATCTATCCGATCGGTAGTAAGAACATTCAACAGCTACCGCACGCCGAACGCGGTGGTGGTGTTGCCCCGGGACGTCAGGTTCACCACTCGCGACCGAGTGTCCGCAAATTCTCGCCAGTCGCAATATCAGACGGCCTTCTACTAATCGTCATCGTCGTCATCGTCCCAATGGCGGTGGTGGTGGTGCCCGTGAGACTTGTCCTCTCGGCGCTCGTCATGCTTTGGTTCACTATGCTCTTCGTGCTTCTCCTCGCCTCGTTCCTCGTCCCGATCGTCACAGCACTCCCGGCGATGATCTTCGCAGCACTCCTTGTGGTGCTCTCCGCACTCACGCTCTTCGTGGCACTCTTGGCAGCACTTTTTGCAACAGCAGCGCGTCCAGGCGATGGCCTGCACTTCCACCACGGGCCTCAACGGATCGTCGCTGTGGATCACCACTTCGGATGGATGCGGCTCTCTTTGCGTCGCTTTGTACCGTATGACCACGTCCAGGCAAGACCCAGGGTGCAGCGTGGCCGGGAACGGATTGTGGACCAGGTGCCAATGCCGGTTCTCGTGCTCGAACGCCACCTTGGTTACGTGCAGCTCGCACTCGCCCACATTGCACACCGCGATCGTCCGGAATGCTCGCCGACCGCACTTCACGCCGCCGAAATAGGCGAACCCGGTGACAGCAATCTTTCCGGAAGGAGCATCTCCGCTTAGTGCGATCGTGTGCGGCCCCGTCGGATCGTCGCTAAACACCGTGATCGTTGCCGTTTTCGCTCCGAAACTCAAGGGTTGGAAGCGGATCGGAACTTCCAGTGACCCGTTTGGCTCAATCGTCAGTGGATAAGTGAGAACCTCCGGGACCAGAAAATCGCCCGACGAGGACGTTATGCCGGTCACTGTTAAGGTACATTTGCCGCTGTTCGCAATCGTTAGCGGCTCATCTTTGAAGGAACCCACGCAGCAATTACCGAAGCTGCCGCTGTTGGCAATCATAAGGACCAGACGCGGCGGGGGCGCTACGCCCGATACGTTCACGGTTCGCGGACCTGCAGGATCGTTGCTTATGAGCGTGATGGTTGCGGTCTTAGTGCCGAAACTCGTCGGCTGAAAACGCAGTGTCACTTCGGCCGATTCGCCGGAGCCAATCAGCAGCGGCGAGGAAAGCAGCGGTGCCAGGAAGTCTGCCGAGGATGACGTGATCGAGCGCACGATCAGGGGGCAAATACCACTATTGTTAATGGTCAGCTCCTGTTCGGCGAACGAACCGACGCATACATTGCCGAAGCTACCGTTATCAGCAATCACGGTCCCCAAACGCGCGGTGCCCAGTGAACCGGTGGCAGCAAGATCCACAAACGGTGCCGCCGGATCATTGCTGCTGATCCGGATCGTAGCTGTTTCTGGAACGCCTAGCGCCGTCGGAATGTACATGACGGTAAAGACGATATCTTCGCCCGGCTCGATCACCAGCGGGGTAGCAGGCGTAGGTAGGACGAAAAATCCCGCGGATCCCATCAGCCGCTGAACGCTATTGATGACCAGGTTTTGTGAGCCGACGTTGAAGACTTCCAGCTTGAGAAACTGCGGCGCGTTGCATACTGTACCGAAAACCAATCCGTGGTCCAGATGAACGGCAATGGAAGGGCCGGCAGGTTTCACGAACCCAAAAACGCCGCGTCCGTAGGTGGCCGCCCGCAGGATTCCGTTCCGGAAAATCAAGTCGAGCACAGGCACGCGCGGGAAATGAATGTCGTCCAGCACATACCATGTTAGACCGCCGTCAACGGAGCGAAGTACCCCAAAGTCCGTTCCCACAAAGATCGTCGTCGGCGTAGTGGATCCGTCTAGGGCCAAGGCGTTGAAAGGTACATTTAGTATTGGCGAAATGTCGGTCCAGGCAGTGCCGCCGACCGTGGTGCGGAAAACGTGTCCGTTCTGCGCCCCGCCGCCATTAAATCCGCCCAGCACTGCATAGATAATTGTGGGGTCGCTAGGGTCGAACAGCGCGCGCGCAACAAACCGGCTGGGAAGATTTCTCGTGATGTTTGTAAACGTCACTCCCGAAGGAGGCCCCACGGTAGCCGCAAGAGCGTTGGTGGATACAAACACCTGCGTGCCCACCGCAATCACAACGTTGTTGCCATTCACAGCCGCAACGTCTACGTTGCCGGCACCGTTGAAGGGAGACAGGATGCGCCACGTACCGCCGCCATCCCGGCTCTGCCAGAGATTTTGGCTGCCGCTAACATAGACGATATTGCCGGTAGTAGGGTCAGTGGTTACGCCTGCCAGGTAACAACCCGCGTCTGTGGTAGTGCCCCAGGGAGTGATTTCGGTGGGAAAAGTTGCACCGTCGTCGGTGGAGCGGTGAACTCGCGTGCAAGGCGCCGGCGACCAGAAACCACTGCTCCCATAGACCTGGCCGGGTACAGTCCCATCGTAGGCCACGTCCCATCCATCGCCGCCTTGGGTCGCCTTCCAGCCCAGGCCAACCGATCCTTTGGTGGTCTCGATTTCATTGTCCTGCAGTGCCCCGACAGTCACGCTTCCCGTGGCGTCAGGCTTGATATCGATGTTGTAAAAAAGGGCCGTTTGGAGTCCGCCGGAACTCAGGTGAATCCAAGTGGCCCCGCCGTCGGTGGATTTGTCGAGCCCGCCGTCGTTGCCGGAGAACACGACCGATGGCGTGGGACTGGGTTGCGGAATGAATGCCCAGGAGTGCGTATCGGAATGCAATCCTGTCATGTTTGTGAAGCTATTTCCCGAATTGCCCGATCGGGCCTGCCCTACGGCGCCGAAATAAAGGATATCGTTGATCCCATCACCCGGAGAACCCGGATCGACCGCGAAGTGAAAGCTATATCCGCCCTGGGTGTTCGTCGGCATGCCTGTGGCTGTCTGTTGCACCCAAGTGCCGCCTTGGTTTGTGCTCATGAACAGTCCGACCGGGTCCGGAGCCGCGCCGGTGCCCTGCAAGCTCACATACAACACCTGCACGCCGCCAGGATTGGGAACGGGCCGCGTGGGCGGAGCAAGGGCCACAACCACCTTCGCGAAGCCATTGGGTGTCGGCCCGATCGCCGTCGCTACTACGGGCGTGGCACCACTCAATACTTGACTCCAATTCGCTCCGCCATCGTTGGACCGAAATACGCCACGGCCGGAAATCCCGGCGTAAAGAATGCGCGCGCCCGCCGGCGTGGAGTTGTCCAACACCAGACTGCGGGTATCGCCAAACGCATTGTTGCCCTGCACCCAGTTCAGACCGCCGTCCTTCGAAACGAATACACCGCTGGTGGATGCCAGATAGAGGATGCTGCTGTTGGCGGGATCAACGATAATCACATTGATGAATTGCCCTACAAACTGCGTCGCGTTCCCGGAATTGCCGGCAGGATAGCCCGAGCCCACTGCTACCCAGCTTCCGCCTTCATCGGTGGACTTGAACAACCCCGCCTGCGGCTGAGGAGCAAACCGGCCACTCGTACCCACGTAAACGATGTTGGTGCTGCCCGGGTCGACCGCAATGGCCGCGGGTTCGCCGATTCCCAGCGCAACCTGCCGGTCGAAGATGGGAGTCCAATTGACGCCCCCATCAGCGCTGCGCCATACGCCTCCCCCCACCGTCCCTATGTAGAGAATGTTCGGATTAAAGGGATGAACCGCGATGGAGGATACGAGTCCGTTATCGTTGTTGCCTCCCTCAGAGATCGGACTAGGCCCCAAGGGGGTCCATGCGGTTCCATTGAGAGCCATCGCTACTCCTCTTGTGCGTCTTGGTTTTTAACTGCAGGGGTGTCTTTTGCGGAGGGTTTCTCGTCTGTGGGCGGACGAACAATTGATCCGGGTAGCTGCTGCCATTCCTCAATCGCCTTGGCGTATGCTTCGGGTGTCGCGGGAGCACCGCCGGACAAGCGTCGCTCTACGATCTGTTGATGCACCGCATGTTCGCGGCCCATGCGCCGGCGACGCGGACGGTCCTTCTCTGGGTACCGCTCGTCTTCCTCGCCTCGCCGGCCGTGCTCTTGGCGGCCCTGCTCTGCGCGGTCACGGCGTTCACGCTCTTCGCGTCCTTCGTCTGGGTCTTTAGGTTTCGGCATCGCCGCCTCCTCTATTCCCAGGGCTGAGGCCGCAGATCGTACGCGCCGGTGAGCAGTTGCGTCAAGCAATCCTTTGTAAAAACCTGCCATTGAGACCCGAGACCCTGTGAAGGGTGACAGGTGGCACTGCAATACCGCCGACCGCAAGAAAGAGTAATTCGCAGCACTTTTGAAAGGCAGATTGGCCATCCCTCAGGCGTGGACCCGCACTGTTGTCTTGCGCGAACAACGGCGGCGGGAATCATCAGGGGATAGGCTCGCGCCGCGACCGAAGAGACTATCTGGAACCTCTAGGAAATTCGACGTTTAGTGCGTTTTTTGCGGGCCGGCGGAGGCGGATCGTAGGCATCGATTTCCGTCGTCTTGAGAATCTTGTGCGCAACGCCTTGAGGCGAGACGAAATCCACAACTTCTTCGACACTATCTTGAGCGGGCATACCTCTGCGATAGCGGGCGGAACCGCGACCCTGCTTGCCTGCGGATCGCTTAGGCTTGTTTTTTCGTGATCCCGGCATATGTCGCTATCTTGACTCTCGCGCAGATCTCGCACTTATGCGTTACGGGCCCAGCTTGATCTTCGTGATCGGGTGAACCTCAAAGATGGTTGGCATGCGGCTCTTCAAACTTGGCGGCCCCGGCGCTTGCCCAATACTGTGGCTTGCGTCGAAGAACAGCGAGCCATCGACTTGAACCGGAATCGGCGGTTGATAGAAGTCATAACCCGCCCCGGGCAGATTCTGTGTGCTAAAAAACTGCTTGTAGGCGGTTCGAGCGGTGTTTAAAGAATCGAACGCGGGACTATCGGGCGGAGGCAGCCCAGACAATTCCATGGTCATGTACATTTCCTGCGTGGCCTTCGGATCGCGTCCCACGATGAGGTGGAAGTCGTTATCGGCTTCACGGCTGGCGGCGAATAAGAAGCCACTCACGTGAACGTTACGATTCTCCTGCTGAACCCGATTCGAATTAGTAGTGGTCGGGATGTTGAGCTTGACCATCGAATCCACTGTGGGTAAGGAGTTGATTAGGCTGCTCACATCACTGAAGTTCTCGGTGGGAGCCGCTGCGATCGACAGCTTGGCGGCCCTGCGTGCCTGTCCTGCGAAATTGTCGTCTACGGGAACCTTGGTTTTCACAGCGGCGGCTATTGCAGCCGGCGCGGGCGCTTGTTTGCCTTTCAGCACGTTTCCGAGGGCTTTTGCGGTCGGTGTGGTTTCGTAGGAATCGACTTCAGTGGTTCTGAGGATACGGTAGGTGGGGCCTTTCGGCTTGGATTTGAACGTCACTGAATCGTCATGAATGGAATCCAGTGCTGGCATTCCAGGCCGCAGCGGATCCAGTGCTTGCTTCGCTTGCGCGCCCGTCAGCATTAATCTCTTTGTTCTAGTTTTTTTGCGAACGTCTGGCATTCTCAGCACCGCCTGCGATCGAGATTCCTATTCGAGTAACAAGCCCTTTTATTTCGCAAATCTCGAACCGTATCTCTCCTGATGCTGCACCGTGATGCGCTCCACCAGTGTGCACGATATACGAAGAGCAGACCGGCCGCCACAGGCAGCAGGAATACGAATAACTCAGTGAAAGCGGTACCTTCGTCCGGCGGGAAACCGGCCAGTTTCTCGATAAAATACCTGGTGTCCTCCAGTCTTCATCGTCAGACGAGTCGCATTCTACACAAATTATTTCTCAAAGAGCACCCTGAACAATAAAAGATCATACCGTCGTTACCCAATTGTTGAGTCCCAGCGATGAGAGACACGGCGCAACATCCTGCCGCGTATCAGTTAACACAGTAATGCAAAGTGTCCCGTACTGCACAGTCACCTCCGACTCTCTCTAAATATCCTTGCTACGGCGGTGTTCCCAGTTCAGTTGCCACTTTACGACGGGGATCGATCCTGTCGACCTCCGGAGAAAAATTTAAAACGAGAGTGTGACACCACGGCAACCGGAAGAATAATGAATGAATGAAATACAGAACGGCATTTCACTGATCGAGTTTTTGATTCTCTTTGCGATGGTGTCCTGCAAGGCGTTGGCCCGAGTCTTGGGCAAACCGAGAAATGTTGGCAGTGGCTTCACGCGCCTGACGGCGCGGGCGTTGTTTCATCCCGCACTTATTTTGGTCATTTTTTCTCTTCTACCCTTCATGACCGCCAAGCCAATGCTCGCACAGGATAAGGGCGCCACACCAGACCTACTGGATAAGAGTCTTGAGGAATTGATGTCGATTAGGATTGCCTCCGTATACGGCGTCTCCGGATTCAAGCAAAAAGTTACCGAAGCCCCCGCCTCGGTCACAATCATTACTTCTGATGAAATCCAAAAATACGGCTACCGGACCCTCGCTGACATCTTAAGGAACGTCCGAGGCTTTTACGTTTCTTACGATCGTAATTATAGCTACCTGGGAGTGCGCGGTTACGGGCTACCGGGAGACTACAACAGCCGCATCGCGTTGATGATTGACGGCCATCGGCTTAACGACAACATTTACGACGGGGCTCTGATTGGAACGGAGTTCCCGATCGACGTCGACTTGATTGACCGCGTCGAGGTCATTCGCGGGCCGAATTCCTCCCTTTATGTAGCCAGCGCTTTCCTCGGAGTCATCAACGTCATCACTAAACGCGGCATGGATGTACAAACGGTGAGTGTGGCAGGCGACCTCGCCAGTTACGGCACGTATCAGAACCGCATCAGCTACGGCACGAAGTTTGATAACGGCCTGGATTTATTGCTATCTGGCTCCTTCTATGATTCCCGTGGACAAAAGGCTCTCTTCTTCCCGGCATTCGACAATCTCGCCACTAACAATGGCATCGCGCTGAATGCGGACGACGACGAGTTTCATCAGTTTTTTGCCAACGCGTCATGGGGACACTTCACTTTGCACGGAGTGTTTGGATCCCGGGACAAGGGGATTCCGACCGCCGCCTTCGGAACGGTCTTCAACGTCACCGGAACCCGCACCGTCGACTCACACGGCTATCTGGATCTGCAGTATGAACTCAAGCTTGGCCGCGGGTGGAATGTTACCAACCGGACGTACTTCGATCTGTTCAACAACGATGGCACTTACGTCTACGATTACTCCGCTTCGGGCGGGCCTTCCCGGGTTTTGAACAAAAATTTCGCCCATGGCAAATGGTGGGGTGAGGAAGCCACTCTCTCCAAGCAGATGTTTTGGAGAGACAACGGTTGACCGTCGGTTCAGAATTCCGCCACAACTTTCAGCAAGATCAGGGAAATTACGACCTTCAACCCTTCGTCCAATATTTTGCTGACCACAGGACGTCCACTATATTTTCCCTTTACGCTCAGGATGAAATTCGCCTTCGCAAGGATCTCGTATTGAATCTGGGGCTGCGCTACGATCGCTACTCGATCTTTGGCGGCAGTACCAACCCTCGCGCCGCCCTGATCTATAATCCTTGGCCGAAAACAACCTTCAAGGCTCTGTACGGACAGTCTTTTCGTGCTCCCAATTTGTTTGAGCTTTTCTACGCCGCGCCCGGAAACGAACCCAACCCTTCTCTCCAGCCTGAGACCGTCAAGACGATGGAGTTGGTATGGGAGCAATACTTCGCCAATCATTTCAGGACTACGGCCTCCGCATTTTATTACCCCATCCATGGATCGATCGGCGAGCAGATCGATCCAGCAAATGGAAATGCTGTTTTCAAAAATGCCGGATCGCTGGACCTTCGAGGCCTGGACTTTACTGTTTCGAGAAGTTTGCCGGATGGCCTCGAAGCCTCGCTAAGTTACTCCTTTCAGGAGACAACCAACCCCAGCGATCAAGTGCCGGTCACCAATTCTCCCAAACATCTCGTGCAGGCAAGCCTCAGCATGCCCCTCATCAAGCAAAAAGTTTTCGCGAGTATGGATCTTCAGTACGTCAGCGATAGAGCAACTCTAACGGGCCAACCGGCCGGCGCCTACACAATTCCCAACTTTACTTTATTCAGCCGCAAAATCTTAAAAGGCTGGGAAGTCTCGGCAACCCTCTATAACGCGTTTAACCGGAAATATTCCGACCCCACCGGCAACGGCCTGGCCGAGGACGCGATCACTCAGGACGGCCGAAATTTTCGAATCAAAATCGGATACCAGTTCTCTAAATCACACTGATGAATATTCATCTACAGGAACGTAATGACAATAGGGCCGGTTGGGAGTGGCGTCTTGCGGCCAAGACGAAAACGCGCCTAATCCGGCGAGCGTTCTTCCTCATGGTCGCCTGCTGGCTGTTCTTAAATCCTGCCCGGGCCCTGTCGCTCAACAATGAAGACCAGGAATACGCGTTAAAACTCGCTTGCCTGTACAATTTCACAAAATTTGTCGAGTGGCCCGCCGGCTCATACCGCGATGCGGGTACGCCGCTGGCGATATGCGTCGTTGGTGACGATCCGTTCGGACCGGATATTGGGGGAGACCTGCGAACCCGGAAAGCAGGCAGCCACCCGGTTGAGGTCAAGATGCTCAGATCGAACGACACCCTGAACTCTTGCCATATAGTATTTGTCCCTGCCACCGAGAAAAACCAAGCTACCCGGACACTGACCGCCGTAAAGGGCTCTAGCACTCTCACGGTTGGTGAATCCGACGGGTTCGCAGCGCTCGGCGGCATCATCAACTTGACAGTCGAAAACAACAAGCTTCACTTTGAGGTGAACCGGCTTGCGGCAGAACGCGCTGGCCTGATGATCAGCTCTAAACTCCTGAGCTTGGCAAAAATTGTCCAATAGCAGGATCAGGGAGGAGTCGACGGCAGCGGGTACCCGGACAATTAGGCTCGCGCCTGCCCCGCACCTGCCACTACCGCGTGTGCATATACTGAATCAGAGCATTTACCTCATCGCCGTCCACCACTTGTTCAAATGGCGGCATGATGCCTCGGCCGTGCAGTATCACATTCCGTAATTCCTCATCCGACGCCGTTGCACCGCTTGGGAACGTCTGCTTTCGGAACAGGCCGTCCAGGCGCGGCGGATCCTTGAGAAGATGAAGATCCGTAGCGTCATGACATTGCGCGCACACGCGTTGGTACACCTCCTGGCCTTGCAAATTAACCTGCGTGGCCTCCCGACTGCCGCCCGATCGAGTCCCAGAGCAACCGATCAGGCAAATGATGCCGAGTGACGCAAGGCCGCGAAGCAAAAGCCTTGTTCCTCTACCGCTTCTTCTCCGTGGCATGGACAGTCACCGTGAGATTTTCCGAGTGCGTCTTCATTTGTTATTTCTCTCTTTAGCTCTACTTCTCTCATTCCTTCACGGCCGTTGCTTGACGCAGCGCAGCGGTAACTTCGGAAGTCTTCCATTCGTTCCCGGGCCAGCTCTTCGCCACAGTTCCATCTGGGGCTAGTAGAACTGTGCTCATACTGTGCGAAATCTGATTGTTCTGTTGGAAATATTCGAGTCCGAAGGCGGCAGCGAGCTTCTGCAAGTCGGCGGGTGCCGTCGAGACGAAATCCCAATGTTCGAAGCCCGACGCGTCATCACTAAGATAAGCCAGCCCATATTTGCGCAGCACCGGTGCGGTATCATATGACGGGTCCAGGCTGATACTCACCAGGTGCGTCTTGCGCAAGTCATCCGGATTTTTGCTCATCTCCTTGTGGATGGAGGCGAACTCACTGCTGATCAGCGGGCAGAAGTTCGGCAGCGGGCATCGGGTGTAAATAAACGTGACGAGTACAGCTCGGCCCTTCAACTGGCCGAGATGAATGGTCTTCCCATCCTGATTGACGAGGGCCACATCGGGCACCTTATCTCCGGGAAGCAGTTCGTGCAGTGCGTTGGTCGGCACCTCAGCGCGCCCGCTTTTATCAGTGATGGCGAGATGTTCCAGCCAGTAATTGTCATTGTTCTGCACGACCACGTTTGCCGTGATCACGTCGCCGGGCCGCACTTGTTCGAGTCCCTGCGCATCCTTCACCGTGTAAGGCATGATCATCGCCGGCATGAACCCTGGAATGTTTTCGCTGTCCACCGTAAGCTCTCCACTTGCGCTCTTGGCCACGACGCGGCCTCGCAGTGCGTAGTGCTTTTCGGAGCTCCGGCAGCCGCCGAGCACGGCGGGCAAAAATGACAGAGCAATGAAAGCGGTTGTTCGGTACCGAGCGCCGTAGTTCATAAGCACTCCCGTGATTGGAAATTCCTTCGTCGTGCCACCTCGTGGCAAACGATCCCGGCGAAGATGCACGTGAACGATGCTGACGAATTCACGGCCTCGCCGTCCGCTAATAATGAAAGCGGTAGCGTACACCGCCGTACACATCGAGCGCATTATTGAAGTGAAAATGGCCAAAACTGTTGCTGTTTTCGCTGAGCGGCTGGCTGTTCGTGACGTTCAATGTCGTTATGGAAGCCGAGAATCGGTCTCCGAAAACGGTAGCTGGTGAGAGTTCAACGCTTGTGCAGCCCGGACGGCAACTGGTAGGAGTTGACGATCGGGGCTGCCATTATCGCCACTTTGCCGGACCGATAGGATCACAGGACGCGCCGTAAAGTCGGAGTTGCTGTGACTGCAGGACCTCCTCGCTCTGGTGGAACAACCTCATGGGTAGTTCGGTACATGGGTTTATGCAAGGGATCGCGTATTTGAAGGGAACTTGTACTCTCTCCTCGCTAGGGCTCGCGATCTCGGTGGTATGCACGAGTTTCCAGCCTGCGGGGCGCCTCTCCCAGAACCGCACAACATAGTTCTTCTTACTGTGCGCTTGGAGCCAAGCGACCTGGCCGCCGTAGGAATGCTCGATGATGTCCACGCCGGTACCTTCGCCGACCAAGGGTCTCAGGCCGCCTGCCAGGACGTCTTCCTTCGTGAATAAGTTTCCATCAGTGTCGATCCAGGAGAAATTCCGATCCAGATACCTGGCGAGCGTCGCCTCGTCGCCCTTATCGAAAGCCGCCATCGCGGCTTTGTCTGCGATAACAACGGCGTCGTCGTTCTCGATCAGTGAAGCCGTCGCAAGGCCCACGGTCACTGCCGCAATAACGGAAACGGCCATCATCAAGCGATTCATAAGCGTCCCGGAAATTTATATCCTTGGCAAGCACTGTTGTCCATATAAAGCTGACAGGATCACCGTAGGCAGTTCCAACGTGGAATCACGTGGAATGCGTCCGACGGTATGGTCATCGATACGCACCTCGTTTTGATTGGAGTTACTTTTTGCGTGGTTTTCCAACCCGCGCAGCCGTGGAAAACATCAGCCGTACCGTATCCATGTCCTTGGGTTGGACTTTACCCGCGGGTATGTGCGTACCAGTGACGTCTTCCAGTTTGAGCAGGATATCTACCAAAGCCAAGGAATCAATAAGCCCCGACGAGACCAGAGGCGTATCTTCGTCAACCTTCACGCCAGGTCGGCGCACAATTTCCTCGACGATATATTCAATCATTTGCTCGGTGGTCTCAGGCATGCACGCCTTTCTTTTTGAGGGAATCAAACTCTAGTTCGCTATGTTCGGCCAGAAGCTTCTCGCGTGTGGTCGAACGAGCCGGCTTGCCGGCCGTGCTCTTAACAATCCATCTTGGAGGCTTCAGGTAAATCAGTCGGGCGCTGACTCCCAACTCGCCGGTTACGGCATTACGCAAATCCTGCTCGATAGCCAACGAATTCGTCAGATTCTCTTCTTCCAGAACTTCCGCCACGATCACGATCTCTTGGGTGCCCAGTTCGGGATTGTGCAGTCCGAACGCCACCACGCGGCCCTCATGAATTAAGGGATGGCTCGACACGATTTCTTCCACATCGTGCGGATGAATGTTCTCACCCGCGACAATGATCAGATCCTTCTGGCGTCCGACCACGAATACTTCGCCGTCGAGAACGAACCCGAGATCGCCCGAGCAGTACCAGCCGTCTCGCAAAGCCTGGGCCGTAAGATCAGGACGGTTATAGTAGCCACTTAACATGGAGTCGCTTTGAATCAGAATTTCGCCCAAGCCGCCATCAGGAAGATCCTGGCCAGTTTCTGAGACCACTCGAACACTCGTACCCGGCAGGCACTTTCCAGACGACACGTAACACGCCGCGCGCGGATTGCTGCTTTCCGCGGGAACAGCTGTGCACTCCCGGCGAAAAATCTCGCTGTCCACCCATACGCGGACGGGACCGTTCGCCACATCCAGCGCCGATTGCGTAACTGCAAAAACCGTTTCCGCCATCGCATAGCTACTCTGCAACGCCGACGCGCGCAATCCATAACGGGAGAATGCGCTGCGAAACTCGTCTAAACTTGACGCCCGCACAGGTTCCGCGCAGTTGATAAGCGCGCGCACGGACGAGAGATCGTAGGCGGCCCCGGTTTCAGGATGGGCTCTGCGCGCCAGGAAATTGAAGGCGAAATTCGGGATCCATCCCAATGTGCAGCGATATTCGGAGATGATCTGCAACATGGTTGCCGGCTGTAATACCCAATCCGTTGGGGACTGCATGATGACCGGAACGTGGCAGACCATGGGCAGAATAAAACATGCGATCAAACCCATGTCGTGGTAAAGCGGCAACCAGCTGTAAATCCGGTCATCGGACCGCAGCATGAGCGCGGGCGCCAATCGCGCCAAATGCTGCAGCACTGCTGAATGAGAAAGCGCCACACCTTTCTGCAATCCAGTCGTGCCGGCTGAGTGTTGAATAAAGGCCACCTCTGCGGGATCCGTTGTCGGCGCCGGCTGGGCCCGCTCGCGGGACGCGCCTTTTTCATAACGCACGAGCTTACTGAACTCCCCCAATGTGACGTGGCCCAAGAGCTCTTGCGGAAATTCTTCGTCCAGCATCACCAAACGGGCCTTCAGGTTGGCCGTTACGGCCGTCAGTCCCGCGCGATATTTCGCAGGCTCCACCTTAAAATTCGGATAAGCGAGGATTGCGGGAATTGCACCCAGGTACATGGCCGCAG
Source organism: Acidobacteriota bacterium (assembly GCA_003140295.1). GTDB lineage: Bacteria > Acidobacteriota > Terriglobia > Acidiferrales > UBA7541 > Palsa-189. The sequence goes on along the minus strand of PLJR01000385.1, from coordinate 6,644 downwards.
CGAACGAGGCCATCAGCGGAATGCCTTGCGGCATAATTAGAACGATAGTGTCGCCTGCGCTTAATCCCTGCTGCTGAAGGTACGCGGCTTGCGTCTCAGCAAGTGCGGTGAACTCACCAAAATTGACACTTTGAACGTCGTCTTCCCCTTGCCACATAGTGGCGAACGGTTTGTCCCGCGGTGCCGCCCAGAGGGCTTCCCTCAGGGTTTTGTACGGCAGATCGAATGGGCTGTGCGAGCTGAGATCAAAGGAATGACGGCGATCTCGGTTACTCGACAATCCTTTGAGATCGCTTATTCCCATAACAATACGATGCCGGCCGAAAGTTGAAGGGCGCACCTCGAGCTATTTTCATGCCGCTGATTAGACCGTCCATCAAAATTGGAAATAAATGAAGGCGTGCGGCTGCGTCGTCTGAAACGCCACAAAATACAGAAATATAAGCACATAGAGCATCGCCGCGTAGCACCCCGACCGCAACTCTACGGGTATCCAGGCGAATATCGACTCATCCTCGGCCCCGAGCCGCGCACGCAGCGCGGAAACCAGGAAATAGCCGGCCAGCGTCGCTCCTACCACCAGGTAATAGTCGAGCGCGAAGCTCGGCGGATGATAAGAGGTCGGAGATAGCGCCGCACGGCTCATCGCGAACGCCTTTTCCGAATTGGGCGCCCGGAAAAAAATCCAGCCGAAGCATATAGCCAGGAAAGTTACCAACCAGGCCATCGGGGTAAAAAACCATCCAGTGCTGTCAAATCCAAATCGTCGTTGGGTCTGCTGCCACACCCGGTGAAGCACCAGAAGAACACCGTGGTATGCGCCCCAAATTACGAAAACCAGCGTCGCTTTGTGCCACAGGCCAAAAATCACCATGGAAATCAGCAGCGACAGGTTACGCCACCAGACCTCCCGCCGTGCGGTCGCTAGAGGAAGAAATACATAGTCACGGATCCAGAAGGAGAGAGACATGTGCCACCGGGTCCAGAACTCCGAAGGGGAGGTCGACAGATACGGGAGATTGAAGTTTTCTGGCAATCGAAAGCCGAACAGGCGCGCGACGCCGATCGCGATGTGTGAATAGCCCGCGAAATCGAAGAACAACTGAAAACCGTAACCGATGGCCAGCAACCAGACATCAATTCCGCCCAGCCGCGTACTTTCGAATCCGGCATCTACTCCCTGTCCCGGTTGCAGCCCGGAACCCAGCGTTCGCGCCACCATCATCATAAAAATCCCCAGCCAGATGCGTTGTAGGCCGTGGCGCAGGTCCTCCCACTCCAGAGGCCGAGCCTCGCGAAATTGCGGCAGCATATCCGGCAAGCGGCATATCGGACCAGACAGCACGGTTGGCCCAAACGCCATGTACAGCGAAAATTCGAGCAGCGAAGGATCGATCTCCTGGTCGCGATACACATCAAACAAATAGCTGAGCGCCTCGAATGTCCAGAAAGAAATCCCGACGGGCACGGCAATCCTGGTGAGCGCTGCAAAAGGAGACATCTGCGCCCAGGACGCGGAGATGCCCGGCACGTACTTGAAGCCTCCGAGCAACAACAGGTTCACTAGCACTCCGCCCCACAAAAGGCCTGCCGTAGGCCGGCGGCGCAGCAGCGATCCCCAGCCATAGTTCATCAGGGTGCTGGCCACCAACACGCCCACGAACCAACGGGCCACGCCCGCGTAAAATAAATAGCTCGATATCAGGAACAGAACCTGCCGCAATCTAGGGGAAGACACCCGCCAGCTCAGCAGGCACGCCAGCGATATTCCCACTGCCTCGACCAGCCATGTCTTCGACATTTGACGGGTTGCTGCAAATCGCGAAGTTATCCAACAACATCAACGACAGCACGCCGCGTACGGGAACAGCAGCTATGTGCCAATTTCAAACCTGCAAGGGAATCGTAACTTAACAAGCCGTGCCGGGCCCAGCGCACCTCTCATTTGGACGCGGCACACCCTGCAGATTCCGGCGTAACAATCCTGGTCAACAGGTAATTGGCCAGAATGCGATTCGCGAGCGCATTCGGATGGTTATTATCGTAACTAATCGAGTATTCAGACGACGTCCGAGTAAAAGCCGGCAGAGCGTCTTCCACCCGGTGGACGGGGATGCTCAACTGGCGAAATCCATCTTGCAACTCTCGGGACAGGTCACCGTCTGCGTTCCAGTCCGGCCAAAAAATTACCTGAAACTTTATGCCCGGGTATTGCTCCACGAGCAGATCCCTCGAGCGGCGCACAATCGCCAAGGTGGTGCGAATATCATCCTCGGTGGGGCGTGGTGGACGGTCCGCCAACAGCCGGTAGATCGCGGACTTGCCGAATTGCCAACGCAACTCTGTTTCGGCAGGCGAGTACGTCCTCGCCAGTCCTTCGAAATTGCCGTCGCGGCGAACGGTCCCGTCAGGATCAAGCACGTAGCGAGGTCCGTGCTTGCCATACGGCACTTTTCCGACCGCGCGTCGCACATGATCTGTGATGGCCCCATAGAACGCGTACTCTGGAGTGCAGTCATCAACCACACGCCGCACGCGTCCGGTTTCTATCGCAGAGAGCATCTGCTGCGGACCATAACCCACAAACCCGAAGTTAAAGGCGTGGTACCGTCCTCCCGACTGCAGGCCTACCTGATAGGGCAACGTCTCGTCATCTTGCAGGCCTTCCCCGAAAGTGAACGAATCACCAAAGAACAAAATGCACCCGGGATGGGCTTCTTTCTGCGCCGGAAGCGTGACGCGCAGCCCGTTCGAGTCGATGGTGTAAGTAACATCAAAGGTCTTGTGTGTAGCGTGCACCTTCGCGTCGCTGATCGGGACAGCCCCCATCGCCTCGTCCAGTACATAAAATGCTGAAGAATATGAAGCCGGGCCGTTGTGGTGCAGCGAAAAATACGCCTCCACACTCGCCAGGGCCACCAAGGCCACGGCGATATGGAAGAGAACAGGCCGAAACCATTCCCCGCGCAGACAGGACAATGACCACCGAGGCCTGCTTCCGTGCAGACAGCATAACCCCGCCACCAGAGCACACGCCCCGGTAAGATCTATCCACACGAACGGCGCCGGCAAAGCCTTGAGAGCGAGCGCCGATACCGCCAAAGCGGCCGCTAATATCAGGACAATACCGAGAGTTGGCCGGATCCACCGCTTCGGCTCATCCGAGACTTCCGCCGCCATCGCAGCTCCTTCTGCCGCCACTACGTTTGCAAATTAAAATTTTAGCTCCCAGCGTATAGAGACATTATACGGGAATTTTTGCCAGCGAGACGTCCGCCCATCCCAACGTCGCTGGGACGTTCGCCCATGTGCATGCACTTCAGGTTAGATTGCGGTAGTAAATTCACGGCGCGGGGCCTTCGATTGGCGAATAGCCGAGAGAGCTTTTCGAGAAGTTTACGCCTACGGCGCTTTCACCACCGTGATGGACTTGACCATTCTCACCCATCGCCCCGCCGCTTGTCGTGAGGCGCGACCAGTTTGTAGGGGCCTTCGTCCCCGCTGATCGGGGAACCGTCCAACATATCGGCGACGAGCACATCAGAATCGAGGAAGCTGGAATCGAGTTCCGCGACCGAGAAAATCACGCGATACCCATCCGCGGCGTCTACCAGGACGTATTCGGCCATCAGTGGCCCGCGAATCTGCTCCCCTTGAGGCACGCCCGCTTTGGCGAGAAGCTCTGCCAACGGCACGCCCTCATATCTTTCGGTCTTATTATTGTTGTGAGTGTTTACGACCCGGATTGTTTTTCGCGGTAGCGCTTTCAAGTCCGCGGCGCTCACGACCAGGGGAGTGGCCACGGCGCCGCCAATCTTGAACTCCCCAGGACCAGTGGCGGCGCCAGGGGGTGGGGACTGCTGTCCGCAGGCCGGAAGGCTCAGCGGCAACAACGCCACTACGAGGAAAGCGATTCGCTGCAGCGGACTTATCGTCATCTGTTACGTACGCACGGTGCCGTGAAATTTGTGACCGAGCCGTCATGCTTTCTCTAGCATCACTTCAGTAGACTTGATCACGGCCGACACGGTGTCGCCAACCTTAAGCTTCATCTCTTCCGCGCTGCGTTTCGTAATTACGCTCTCGATCACATTGTCGCCCACGCGCACCACCACGTGGACCACGATGTCGCCAACCTCAATCTTCACCACTTTCCCTGGTAGCCGATTTCGCGCTGAAAGTGTCATATGCGCAGCAGCATACGCCTCGAACGAGAATTAGTCCAGCTTTAGTCGTATACAGTCGTGCCATTATTTCGATTACAAACGTATTGGATCGAATCTGCCCGTTGCGCTCAACGCCGAATGTGCGCAAACCCGCGATCGAGATCGCTGCCCCACTTACCAGAGCAGTTTCAACCCGAACTGAATTTGCCGCGACGCCGTCGCCGTGCTCGTAATCTGTCCCGCCGTCGGGGACGGCTCGGGGAATGTCGCATTGGGCGGGGCTTGCAACACATCGACGATCAGATTTGGCGTGTTGAAATTGGTCCGATTCAACAAATTGAAAATTTCCGCGCGAAACTCCACGTTCATTCTCTCGCGCACCCGCGTTTCTTTGAACACCGAAAAGTCCCACGTGGCGAGCCCTGGTCCAATGTAGGCATCCCGTGCCGCATTGCCGTAAAAATCGCTGTTACTCGGTGGCGCGATAAAAGCGTTGGGATTGAACCACTCGTTCGGATTTCCAAGCACTACCGGCCCGTTGAACGCGGGGTTCAGGAACGGCCGGACCGGGTTGCGCGAGTCGCCGTTGTTCGATGGATTGTAGGCGAGTTGTGGTGTGAACGGGAATCCCGACTGTATGCCCACGATTGAATTTACCGTCCACCCGCCGAGCAGGCCGTCACCCACTCCATTCAGCCCACTTAGAAAGCGCTTACCACGGCCCAACGGCAGTGCATACGTGGCGCTGATTGCTGCGGCGTTCCGGACGTCGAACGTCGCCAGCCCCCAATCCGCGCGGGGATTGAAGGGGTTTGAGAGCAGAGCGACAGCATTGCTCGCCGCGGTCGCGTTAAGCGAATCGCCATCGTCCAGCGTTTTTGACCAGGTATATACGCCTCGCAACGCAAGCCCTCTACCGAAGCGGCGGTTCACATCCACTTGCAGCGCGTTATACGAACTAACGCCTTCGGAGATCCACGTCCAGGTATTCGCGAGCGCGGTATTCGGCTTGGTGGCCGTGGGATTGAAGTATGTTCCCGCCGGCACTGGCTGCCCGGCTAAAGCACCCCACACTGCCAAACCGGTGCCCGGGTTTATCGTCGAAGGGAATGTTGCGGGGCAGGGCGCCGCCGGGCAAACCACAGGAACGGGCGCATTGGCGTCCACCCCAATTATCTCGTGATAGCCGTGGTTTCCGACGTAGCCGACGCTGACCGACGTGTTAGGAGAAAGTGCCTGCTCGATCCTGAGCGAGTACGAAATAAGAGTTGGCGTATACATGTCCGGCTGCACGCCTCCCGGCAACAGCAGTGCCAGGGGGTTTGTCGGCGGCGGCGCGCCGGGTTGTAAGGGCGCGCCTGCGGGACCAAAAATATTGCTGAGGCTCGTCGCCCCGATCGTGTACGTCGGGTTTGCCGGCGCATTCTGGTCCGCGCGATAGCCCAACGCGTCCTGCAGATCGTTGTACATTCCGAATGCCCCGCGGATCACCGTCTTTTTATCAAAGGGACTCCACGCCAGCCCGATTCGCGGCTGCGGCAGAAATTTTGCCCGGTTGATGGTGAACAACGAGTTTCCCACTTGCAGCAGGCAAATGTTGGCCGCCGGCTTCGACGCGCAAACGATGCCGGAACTATCAAACGTGTAGTTTGCCGCGCGCCCGTGTGCTTCGTTCCAGCCCGTACTGAATTCATCGCGAAATCCGAGTGACACGGTCAAATCCGAGCGCACGCGGATCACGTCCTCCACATACCACGCGCCGAAAAACGACCTCCAGCTCATCGGCGTCGGCATAGGGTCGTACAAAAAACTGGCAGTGCCCGCCAGGAAGTTTGGCAGTCCGGTAAAGGTTAGCTGGCCATACTGGCTAAGCGCGATCACTTCGTTCGACTGGAAAGGCTGGAACCACACGCCGGCCCGCACCTGGTGGCGTCCCCTGGTAAATGCCAAATCGTCCGCAATCGTAAACAGATTTCGCGCGATGTGGAGGTTGCTCCCATTATTGCTTCCCGCCAATCCGAGTTGTGCCTGGGGATTGGACGCTTGGCTGCCGCCCACCACCACGGCACCCACAGGGTTCCCCGCCAGGAAGCCCTGAACGCCGGCGGCCGGTGTGCCGGGCGTGGGTTCGCCAGTAAAGAAATATCCCGCCCGGGAGTATCCGAAGCGAATCGTGTTGAGCAACGCCGGCGAGAAAACATGTGTTTCCTGCAGGCTCACTACTTGCTCCCGCAGGCTCATCAAATCTGTGCTGAAAGGATCGAGCGGTGTCGCAGTGTTGGCGTAGCTGTCATCATTGGTGTAGATCGCATCGCCGGAATCTTTCGCGGAAAAAACGTGATCTAGCCGCACCGTTCCAAAGTCTTCCCGAATGCGTTGCAAAGGGCTGCTCAGCACTTGTGCGACGCCGTCCCCCGCCGGCGTAACCTTGAAGTCGGGCGCGCCCGCCGGGGCCACCGGCCACAGGTTCAACAACCC
>PLJR01000221.1 GCA_003140295.1 Acidobacteriota bacterium | reverse complement strand
CTCGAGCGCGCGGTAAAGGACGGTCGCGGCGCGGCGTTCGTTCGCGGACAGGTACACGTTGCGCGACGACATCGCCAGGCCATCCGGCTCTCGAACTATGGGGCAAACCACAATTTCGGGATCGAGCGAGAGGTCGCGGGCCATGCGGCGAATCACCTGCGCCTGCTGCGCGTCCTTGCGGCCGAAATAGGCGAAGCGGGGAACGGTAATTTCCAGCAATTTGAGGACGACGGTGGCGACGCCACGAAAATGGCCCGGGCGCACGCGGCCCTCCAACCGGTCGCCGAGCCCTTCGACGGAAACGATAGTGGTGAATCCGGGCGGGTACATTTCTTCGGGCGACGGTGAGAAGAGAATGTCCACGCCAAGTTTTTCGAGCGCCTCGCGATCGGCATCGAGGGTGCGCGGGTAGCGGGCATAATCTTCGCCGGGAGCAAACTGCTTGGGGTTGACGAAAACGGAGACGATAACGGGGTCCGATAAGCGCCGCGCGGCCTGTACCAGGGAAAAATGGCCGGCATGCAGAGCGCCCATCGTGGGGACGAGGCCGGCAATGCGTGCGTCAGAGCGCGCCTGGCGCGCGACTTGACTCATCCATGCGACGGTGTGAATGATTTCCATGGAGATAGGGGCGGGGATGGCGTTGACGCGGCGGCTTCCTCTAGCTAGCGGCCTGCGCGGCGAGTTCGCGATAAAAACCGATGAGGTCGGTGTTGACGGGCTTAGCTCCCAACTGACGCAGAAGAGTGGTGATCTGGCCGCGATGGTAGGTCCCGTGAATTACGAGGTACAGAAGGATTTGCCAAATGGGGGTGCGATATTCGCCGCGGGCGGTGCGATATTCGAGAACGCGCGCGAGATCGACGGCCGAAGCGCCGTTGAGGAACGCGAGGAGGTCGCGCTCGACTTCGCTGCAATGCAGGCGCAATGACGGGAGGTCGCCGCAAGTATCGGGCGCGGGCAACGCGGCGGGCGAGCGGCCATTCAGGCGCTCGAGCCAAACCCACTGGGCTCCGGAAATGTGTGCGAGCGTGTCGCGTACAGAACGGAAGCTCGATCCCAGCTCGCGCGTAAACTGCTCGGGCGTAAGAGAGGCGCAAGCGTCGAGCACGCGCTTATTCGCCCAGTCATCAAAAGCAAACAACGAGCGTAATAGTTCGGGTGTGGGTGTGGTCATCGGGATTCCTTTTCGGAGATGCCGTTCGGAGCTACTTGCGGCGGGCGGCCGCAAGCTGTTCGCGAACCGCACCCGCGAGGTGAAAGGACTCTTCGTCGGAAGGGAACCGGCCGCTGCGAACATCGTCGCCGTACTCGGCGACGGCGCGCGAGATGGACTCACCAACCGCCGCGTAACGCCGCGCAAATTTCGGAACGTGCTCGGAGCCCAGGCCGATCAGGTCGTGCAATACGAGGATCTGGCCGTCGCATTCGGGGCCGGCTCCTATGCCGATCGTGGGAATGCGCAGCTCACGCGTAATTTGCGCCGCGAGCTCGCGCGGGATGGATTCGAGAACGATCGAAAATGCTCCGGCAGCTTCCACGGCGCGGGCGTCGCTAAAGACTTGCTCGGCAGCGGCCAGTGATTTGCCTTGTACACGAAAACCGCCGAGAGCCAGAACCGATTGCGGCGTCAGTCCGACATGGCCCATGACGGGGATCTCGGCGTCCGCGAGGCGGGCGATCAAATCCATGCGGCGCTCGCCACCCTCTACCTTCACGGCCGAGGCACCAGCTTCCTTGATGAAGCGCAGGGCATGCCGGACGGATTCGGCAGGATCGATGTGGTAGCTGCCATAAGGCATGTCGGCCACGAGCAGCGCCCGACGAACGCCGCGCTTCACGGCCCGAGTGTGGTGCAGCATCTCCTCAAGCGTAACGGACAAGGTGTTCTCGTGCCCGAGGACGACCATCGCGAGGGAGTCGCCGACGAGAATGATGTCCACGCCAGCGTCATCGACCAGGCGCGCGGTGGGCGTATCGTATGCGGTGAGACACACGATTTTCCGCGGCGAGCTTTCGTTGAGGAACTGTGTTTCCGCTTGCGGTTGGGATTTTCTAGCCAGAATGTCGGGCACGGTGATCTTACCGTTGCCCGCATCGATTGCGGCGCTCATTCGATTCTCCTGGTGCCGTTCCCATGCTCGGGATACAGCCCAATGTGCTTACCAAAACAGTCTAGCAAGAATTGGAGTGGCACGCCACCGGGCGCCATTTTCATTTGCGATGGGTTAATGGCCGTTAATGGCCGGTTTGATATGGCGGGTCAGGCGTGCGCGACAGGCTCGCGAACCTCGGGCTCGACGCCGCGCCATCCCACCGCGCCGCCCTGAACGGCATGCTTCACCGCGCGGAAAAGCACGACGTACATCATTTGACGGTAATAGAAGCGCTGTAAGAGCAGCGGCCAGAGCAGGGACCAGTCTTCGTGGCGCTCGAGCAAGAAGGCGATGACGCAGGTAAGCAAATCGATGAGCATGAAGCCGAGAAAGAAAATTACCGAGCGCTCGAGGTCGGCCGCGGTCCAAAGCTGCGGGAGATGCGTGATGCGGAACTGTGATAACGCCCACAAAATGAGGGAACTCATAAACAGCAGGTCGATGATGGGCGAGACCAGCGGCAGCATGAGTTGGAAAAGAAAAATGTTGGGCAGGGCCACCCAACCAAGCGTGCCGTAACGCGGGCGGCCCAGCGTGTCGCGGTGCTTCCAGAACGATTGCAGCGTGCCGAAGGTCCAGCGGAAACGCTGGCGAATCAAGGCCTCGGCGGTTTCGGGGGCCTCGGTCCATCCAATCGCGTCTTCATCGTAAACGATGCGCCAACCGTTACGGCGTATGGCTATGGTCAGGTCGGTATCCTCGGCTACGGTGTCGGAAGTGAATCCACCGGCGCTGCGAATGGCTTCCGCGCGCCAGGCGCTGAGCGCTCCCGGAACCACGGGAATGCAATTGAGCAAATCGAAGGCGCGCTTCTCGAGATTCTGGCTGGTGATGTATTCGAGGGCCTGCCAGCGAGTGAGCCAGCGATTGCGATTGCCGACTTTGACGTTGCCGGCAACCGCGCCAACGTGCGGAGCGTAAAAATGGCGCACGAGCGAGGCCACGGCGTTGGGCGCGATGGAGGTATCCGCGTCGATGGTCACGAGAATGTCGCTTTGCGCTTCGAGGAGCGCGCGCGTGAGCGCGGCTGATTTGCCGCGATTGGACTGGTGAATGATGCGGACGCGCGGGTCGTGGTTAAAATGCGCGTCGAGCAGCTCGCCCGTGCGGTCGGCCGATCCGTCATTCACGACGATGATTTCGAGCGCGGGATAATCGGAGGCGAGCGCGGCGGTTACGGTTTGAACGATCACCGCTTCCTCATTATTCGCGGGGATCAAAACCGTGACGGGCGGCTCGAAATCGGGATGCTCGGGCTCCCGCGCGCACAATTTCTCGACTAGCGCGAGCAGGCCGATGATGAGGGCGCGGCCGCTGACCAGCGCGATGCCAATGATGAAGATCCAGGCCATTCCCAGGCGCAGCCACTCGTACAGATTGAAAATCAGGGCATCGGTGCGCGCCAGCAGACGCTCGTTGAAATTGAGCGGGAGCATTACCTGGGCGCGCGATTGGCCAATCAGATCGGAAGCGAGCACCAGGTCGAATCCAGCCGCGCGCAAACCGTCGATGATGCCCGGCAGAGCTTCAATGGTGTGGGGGCGACTCCCGCCGCCGTCGTGGAGTAGAACGATATTGCCCGCGCCTTGCTGGGCCTGTTCGACGACGCGCTGGACGATCACCGCGACAGGGGCTGGAGGCACGCCGCCTGGTTCACCCCAATCGTGAGGATCGAGGCGCGCGCCGACGAGCAGATAGCCCATGGATTGCGGAATCGGCAGCTCGGACACTTCGTCGGCCGTTTCGGGCTGATGATCGATGCCGTAAGGCGGACGGAACAGGAGCGTCTTGACACCCAGCGTGCTGGCGAAAAGGCGTTCGGTGAGATTGAGCTCGAGCTCGAGCTGCGGTCGCGAAATGGCATTCATTTCAGGGTGCGTATAGGTGTGGTTTCCGATTTCGTGGCCCTCCGCATATTCGCGCTGCAGCAGGCCAAGGTACTGGTTGGCGTTGCTGCCGATGACAAAAAACGTGGCCGGGGCGTGCTTGGCCTTGAGGATGTCGAGAATCTGGGGAGTGTTCTGCGGGTCGGGGCCATCGTCAAAGCTGAGGGCGATCTTTCTGTGCAGCGCGCCCAACTGCTCGATGCGGTAGGAGAGGGGGATGCTCACATAATTCTCATCCACGATGGTATTGGTCGCGGAATCGAAGCGAAACGTTCTCTGTCCTTTTTGCGGAGTGGCAGTGATGCGCCAGATGTCGCCCTCGCCTTCGAGGATGAGATCGTATCCGGGAGGCATTTCGGCCAGTCGCCCGCGCGAGACATCGTCCGGCTGGGTGAGATCCCAGATGGACCACACGGACGGATCTTCCGTGCCCATGCGCCACAGGGCCGTGCCACGCACCCCCGCGCGTTCGGCAGCGCGCAACTCGTTGTAGGCGGTGACGCCGTCGAGCATCCAGACCTGGTGCACGTGGTCGTGTTCGTCGTAGTAGGAGTAATGCGGATTGAGTGAATCCGGGTCGTATTCGACCTTGGCCTCGGACTCGGAGGAGGTGACGATGGCCTCCTCGAACGTCTGCGGAGACGCCACCTCATGCGCTGCGCGCCCCTTCGCATCAGGCCAGTCGTAGGCGTAATTGGCTATGCCCATGATGATCTTTTCGCGCGGCACGAGCTTCAGCATCTTTTCGATGTTGGTGACGAACCATTCCTGCGGGGCAATGGGACCGGGCGCGGAGGTTAGCCAGTGATCGTCATAGTTCATCAGGACGATGGCATCGCACTCGCGCGACACCGCCGCGTAGTCGTAGGCCCAATCCGCCGCCGGCAGCGCGACCATTAGTTTCAGATCGGCGCCGTGCAGCCCCGCTTCCAATTCACCAACGAAGCTGCGGAAATCACGCTGGCTCTTGTCGGGTACTTGCTCGAAATCCAGCACGATGCCGGCCTGCCCCGCGTCCACAACGTGCGCCACCAGCTCTTGCACCAGGCGCTGGCGCGCCGCGGGATGGTGCAGCATCGCGGCCATTTCCGGAACGTGCCAGATGGTGCCGTCGGAATTGTTGAGCAGCGGCATGGTGGGGATTTCGAGGCCGAGCGATTGCATCCAGCCATCGAGCTTGGGATCGGATTCCAGATCGAGTTGCCCGTCGGCGGAGACGGCGTGGAGCTGCTCGGGAACCAGCAGGTCAATATCGCGATAATGCAGCTTGAGCGAGGCCAGGCTGTTGGGGTCCCAGCTCACGTAGAATGCGACGCGCAGAGGATCGTATTTTGCGGGCACCTGGCCCAGGGCCGCCACGCGGCGGATGCGTCCGTGGCGCCGGGGAGGCTGCTTCGATTTCGCACTAGCCAAGACCGCATGCAAACCGGTGCGGCCTGAAGGCAGGAGCAATCCGGGAAGATCCACGCGTTGTGCAATGGTGATGAAAAACGTGACCAGCACAACGGTAAATAGAACACCGGCGAGTTCAAGAACGCGTCGCGTGCGCCGCCACCGGCGCTGCTCCTCGTCGTAGAATACGGGCTTGCGTTCGCTCATCGCAGTCCAAATTAGCGGCCCACACGGGCCGCGTCAATCACCGGGCACCATGCCGTTAGCAGGCATGCTCCGATGATGGGTAGAACTCTCCGCAAAATTACAGCGCCCTCGGTACAAGTGGCGCTGGCGACTGCGCTGGGTTTGGGCCTGCGGATATTCCTCGCGCTACGATTCCCGACGAGCGCGGGGGATTCCGCCATATACGAGGAATTGGCGCGCAACTGGGTCGAAGAACACGTCTATGGCATTTACTTCGCGAACGGCTTGCTGCCCTCCGACATGCGACCGCCAGGCTACCCGACCTTTCTAGCCCTACTGTACCTTGTATTTAGACGCGACGGAGTGGTTATTGTGTTGGCTCAGGTGCTCCTCGATATGGGGACCTGTTATCTGATTGCGTGGCTAGGGTGGCGGTTGGCTCCGACCCGATACAGGCTACGCATCTCATTGGCAGCATTGTGGTTAGCTGTAACATGTCCCTTCGTGGCGAATTATGCCGCGGTGCCGCTTACGGAAGTTTTAGCGACTCTGCTTACGGCCGCCGCGCTGGTACCACTGGTAACGGCCTTTTTGTCGATCGAGCGCGCCGAAGCCGAATCCGGCCTAATAATCGAGCGCATGCACTGGGTTCTCGGGGGCCTGCTGGTGGGACTCGGCACGTTGGTGCGGCCGGAAACGCCGCTGCTGCTGATCGCCGCCGGCGGCGTGTTGCTGATTCGCTGGAGGAAGCCTAAGGACTGGGGCAAACTGGCACGCGCCGGCGGGCTGATGGCCGCCGGCCTGCTGCTTCCGCTAATGCCATGGGCTGCGCGCAATTGGGTACGCTTTCATGAAGTGCAGTTTTTGGCTCCGCGCTTTGCGGCGTCTCCCGACGAGTACACGCCTCGCGGCCTGTATGCCTGGACGGGGACGTGGCTGGTGCGCTACCGCGACGTGTATCTGGTGCCCTGGAAGGCGGGCAGCGAGCGCATCGACATCGGAGACATTCCCGCGGCGGCGTTTGATTCGCCCGAAGAACGCGCCCAGGTCGCGGCGCTGCTCGAGCGATACAACCAGACGCAGCGCATGACGGCTGACGTGGACAACGGTTTTGCGGCCTTGGCGCGCGAACGGACTTTACGGCATCCCTTGCGCACTTACCTTCGAGTGCCGCTGGCGCGTATCGCGACAATCTGGTTCACCCCTCGCGTGGAGCTACTTCCAATTTCCGGCCGCTTGTGGCCCCTGCGGCAGCACTGGCTTTCCGATCCGGTGGATTTCAGCGTGACCCTGTTTTTCGGCGCGCTAAATTTTTTTTATGTGGGATTGGCGGTCGCGGGATTTTTCCGCGTGAAGGCGGAAGTTCAACGTGAAACGCAGCGAAATGCCGCGGTATGGACGCCTCACGCAGCGGTAGAGCTATTGGTTGCCTTTATCGTTGTCAGGACGGTATTTCTTTCCACGGTCGAAACTCCCGAGCCGCGTTACGTGCTGGAATGCTACCCGGCATTGCTGGCGCTCGGTGCGCTGGTGTGGCTGCCGAGCCGCGGAGCTAGACGGCGTTCCGCTATTCCGGCCGCGATTCCGGCTCGTCCGGTTCCGGATGAATCGTGACATGAGCGATTTGCGGAAACTTCTTTTTCACGCGGTCTTCGAGTTGGGCGGTGACGTCGTGAATCGCGGTAATGGCCAGGCTGCCCTCCATGACGCAATGGCAGGAGAGGACCATTTTGTGTTCGACTTCACGGACGCGCACTTCGTGGCAGCCAGCCAACCCCGGGAAATCGTTTCGTAAGCCGTTCACGAAATGTTCCACCTGGCTTGAGAGCGCGCGAACTTCCTCTGCCGGGCGGTCGGCGGTGGCGATGTGCGCTCCGAGCGGCTCGATATGGATGTTAACGACCACATCGCCGGGCGCGGATATTTTGCCGAGCAAAGGAAGCTGGCGAATTTCCTCCTCAAGCGCGGTGGCCTGGCGATGGGCCTCACCAAGGCTCAAATTTTCGTCGACCTCGAGGTGCATCTCGACGAAGAGCCGGGCGTCGGAGTGATACGCGGAGAGCTCGTGGATGGCCAGGCCCCGGCGTTGGGCGGCCGCGCGTATGGCGTCGAAGAGATGTTCGCCGGCTTGCGCGCGAGGCTCCATGTGAACCATCACGTCGGCGGGGACAATTTCGGCGACGCGGCGCTCGACGGCGTCGCTGATGTCATGGACGCGTTCGAAGCTGGCCGCGCGCGGAACGCTAATGGTGACGTCCACGAAATGGCGGTTGCCGGCGCGCCGAACGCGGACGCGCTCGGTGGAAAGCACGCCCTCCAGCTCATCCACGGCATGCGACACCCGCTGCTGCAAACCCTTGGGGGCGGCATCGAGCAGCACATCGAGCGCGCGCTTGCCCAACCGCACACCGACCCAGATCACTACCGCGGCCACAGCCAGCGCCGCCAGGGGATCGGCATAACGGAGCCAGGTTGCGCCGGTACGCTCGCCAATCCACACGGCGCCAATTCCAATCATTACCGCGAGGGTGCTCCACACATCGGTAGAGAAATGCAGGGCATCCGCTTCGAGTGCATCGCTTGAGAATTCCCGCGCGACGCGGCCGAGCGTCCGTGCTCGGGTGATGTCGATGGCCATCGCCCCTGCAAGGATGACCAAGGCCAGCAGGCTCGGCCGTACATGAACGTTGCGGAAAAACAGGCGCTGCAACGCTTCCCAGATGATGTAGCCGGCCGTGATGAGGAGCAGCGCAGTCTCCACGAAGGCGGAAAAATTCTCAATTTTGCCGTGACCGTAGGGATGGTCTTCATCCGCCGGCCGGTCCGACACGCGCACCGAAAGAAAGGTGACGACAGCGGCGATCAGGTCCAGGCTCGAGTGCAAGGCCTCCGACAATACCCCCAGGCTGCCCGTGGAGATCGTCAGAAAAATCTTGAGCGACACCAGCACGACAGCCGCACCTACCGAGCCGAGGGCGGCAACCTGTTTCGACGAGCTGGAATTTCGTCTGGAGATGGCGGAGTCCTTTTTTTCGAGTTGTCTGAGTTTGCTCCTGGCTCTGGCGTCCAGCGTAGCGATTTGCCTGGTGGGGGGCCAGCACTTTCAAGCGCGGCGCGGAGTACGGGAGCTGGCGTCGGGAGGGCAACTGGCCGCGGAGATTGCGACGGTGGTTCTGGTGGCCTTCACCGCGCACCTGGGCGGGTTTGTAAGCGGAGTTAATGGGCCAAATTAGCGCTGCTGCACTGCCAATATGAAGGCAGGCTTTCGCGGCGCGATCGATTCTCAGTTCTCACGTACGAGGATACGATCCCGGGAATTGCGGGGGATGTCCCCCGCAAGACTAGCAGTCGGGCTGTCCAGATTCAGAGGTACAACTCAAACCGGGCAGCGTCCGGTCCGTGAGGTTACGGACCGGATGTGCTTGCCGCGATTCTAGCCTCGACCGCGGATGAGGAGGAGTTACCTACCCCCGTCGGGATGGCTGTGGCGATAATTCCAGTAGTCCGACTGTTCCTTCCGATTGGCCTTAGTGAATTCGTGAGACTTCTTGTGATTTTCCGAAAGGTAAG
This sequence comes from Acidobacteriota bacterium, assembly GCA_003140295.1. Taxonomy (GTDB): domain Bacteria; phylum Acidobacteriota; class Terriglobia; order Acidiferrales; family UBA7541; genus Palsa-189. Next base: position 3,986 of record PLJR01000221.1, on the reverse strand, counting down.
CTCCCCAGGCCTGGTTCTCGTGATCATCCCAGTTGTGGTAGTCCTTGTGATTTCGGTCGTAGACTCGAACCTGCACGCGGGCTTGCGGGGCAGGGGCGGCTGCTATAGCCATTGGGGCGGCGAGTGCGGTGGTAAGGAATAGCGTAGCAATGAACCGATTCGTGATTTGCATATCGTAACCCTCCAAGTTGATTCTTCTTTGAGACATTTTATTTCGCGGGCTCCAAGTAGAGCCCGTACCCGTTATTTCGCGGGCTCCAAGTAGAGCCCGTACCCGTAGGAGACAACTAAGTGTGCCCCTTCGGGGCGATACGTGTATGTCCCGTATGGCACACCTGTACGTAATGGGTATTAGGGGATTTGCGCTGGCCCGAGGGCAGAGGGCGTGCAAAGTTAGCGCGGAATGGCAGCGCCGATGCGCGCCAGCAGGCGCTGGCGGTGGCGGCGGAGATTGCGGGCGTCACGCTTGGCGGGATAGGGTGTGGCGTCGCCCATGAGCCCAGTCCAGAGAATCTGATTGAATCTGGGGACATCCAGACGGTCTTCGGCGGAAAAATCCATGCCCCGGGTTTCGCTTTCCCAGTAGGTGGCATCGCGGCCGGCATTGGCAGAACCAATGGCGGCAGGGGCAGCGGCGGCGGCCGGTTGGGCGGCGGAGACGGGAAGCTGCGTGGATCGCAACGCTGCGGGCACCATGGCGGTGTAGGTCCAAGGCGTCAATTTATTTTCGAAGATTTTGGTCATAGGCTCGACCGAGCTGTCGTCCAGGCCGAGCGGCTCGATGCCGAGAAGGTCTTCAATGGTTCTGAGCATATGCACGGTGGTATAACGCTCGGAGACCAAGGCGTGCTGGCGAACGTAAGGGCCGGCGACCAGGGCCACGGTGCGGTGCGCGTCCACGTGATCGGGGCCGTCCTGCGCATCATCTTCCACGACGAAAACCAAGGTGTCGTCTTTGTAGGGGCTGGCGGCGATTTTTTCCAGCAGCAGGCCCAGCGCGTAGTCGTTGTCAGCCATCTCGGTTTGGACGGTGTTGACGCCGTCGATGGCGCGCCCGAAATCACCGAAGTGATCGTGTGCCAGCCGGACGAATTCGAGGGCGGGGAGGTTGTGGTCGCGGACGTAGCCGTCAAATTCGCGCTCCCATTCTTTGAATCGCCAGTAATCGGGAAGTGCTTGATCGAAGCCGCGGTAATAAGCATCGGTGAGGGGGTCGAGTTCGGGCCTGGTGGGATAAGCGACGCGGGTGTTCGTCGCGCGCGGGTCGCGCACCGGTGCGAGGAAGCTGGGATCGCGGGCGGGCAGGCGGTAGCGCACGAGATCGAGAAAGCAACCGTAGTTGCGCACGCTAAGCTTGGCGCGTAGCGCGCCGTCCCATAGATAGCCGGCGCCCGCATCATTATCGTTGTCATCGCCCTGGGCATCGGTCGGCGGGTCAGGCGCGCTGACGTTGGCCGTGCCGGGGAGCAAGCGGTCATCCGCGGGCGTGACGGGGTTGGCTTCTCGGCGCGCGGCCACTGACGCGATGCCCGTGTTGATATTGCGGTCGCCTCCTTCGTAGGTATAGTCCAGTCCGTGGCCGGCATATTGGATGGGCACGGTTTTTTCGAGTGAATCGGTAGCCCGGGCCGCGGTGCTCCAGTTCCAACCGTCGCCACTAACATCGCCGCTGGCGAAGAAATTATCGAGCGTGACGAATTGGCGGGCGAACTGGTGATGATTGGGGGAGAGGGCCTGGGGGAGTTCGGCGAGCGCAGGATCGCCGTTGCCGCGTTCGAGATCGCCGAGCACCTGATCGTAAGTGCGATTTTCCTTAATGACGTAAATGATGTGATGAATGCGGGAGTGCAGGAACTGGGTGACGAGAGCGTCTCTATTTCCCACGGCGCGGAAATGGTCGTTGCGCGCGACTTGCGCGGTGAGTGACGCGAGCTCCGCGGCGCGCGGGACGGGCAAAGTAAGAAACCCGGCGCGGGTGAGCTGCAGGATGTACTGATTTTGAGCGCGGCAGGCGGGTATCGACCTGCAGTGGCCAGGGTTGGGACCGGCGGGACTCTTGCCGTTGACGATATAGAGACGCGTTCCGTCGCGGCTAACGCTGACCGAATTCGGATACCAGCCGGTGGGAATAAGTCCAGCGATTCTGCCGGAATCATGGTCCAAACGGATGACCGCGAGGGCGTTGGTGCCTCCATCGGTAACGTAAAGCGTGCGCTCGTCGGGTGAAAGCGCGAGGCTATTGGGGTTGCTTCCTTTGAAGCCGCGAGGATTGGCAAAAACAGCTTTGGGCGCGGTGACCGAGAACTGCGTGAGCAGCTTGTCGCTCGCGGTGTCGATAATGGCGACGGAATCGCTGTTGTCGCACGCCACGTAGAGGCGAGTGCCAGCGCGATTGAGGATCAACTTGTTGGGAGAGCCGCGCACGGGGATGCGCGCGAGGATCTTCGGGGGTGCGGGCGAAACTTCGGGCGAGGTAGCGCGAGCGGAGTCACTGGCGGGCGCAGGATTGAGAGAGAGGCCGCTTAGGTTGACAACCACGATCTCGCGATCACGCACACTCGAAATGTAGGCTTTCTGGTCGCCCTGCACCGCGATCCAGAAGGGGTATTCGCCCCCGGCTACGGTTTTTTGTGATGCAGCGGCTGGTGAGGCAGCGGCTTGTGAGGCATCGCCTGGTGACGCATGGGGGCTGCCCGGGCGCAGATCGAGTTCGGCAAACGGCGCTCGCGACTTGAGATCGATGATGCTGATCGAATCGTTTTCATAATTCGCCGCAATCAAGGCAGTACCTGAAGCGTTGACGGCCAGCCCGGAGACCTCGGGCCTCACGGCGAGGCCCAGGCCGGCGCGGTGCTTGAGTGAAACGGGCGGAGTGTCCTCACGCCATATTTCTGTCCCCAAGGCTTTCCCAGGGGCTGTGGCAGGTGCTGTGCCACGGGATGGGCTACCGGCTGTGCTACGGGCGAAAATGTGCAGGGAGTCTTCTTCACCGCCCGAAACGTAAAATTCGTTCCCGTTGGGATTCCATGCGAGGCCGTCGAAAGCGCGCGCCACTTGAAGAACTTGCACCTGGCGGGGAGGGTTGCTGGAAATATCGAAAACGAAAACGTATTCGGTGGACGTGGCGGGGATGGCGCGTCCCTGCGGGTCGTAAATGATGTTGTAGCCGCTGGTCAGGATGAGCAGGGTGTTACCGTCGGGGCTGATGGCGGTGGACACTGCGTATCCAACGGTGAGGTTGGATTGCGCCGGCAATCCGGGCCGAAGCGCGGAAAAGATCGCGCCGCGCGCCGCCGCGGGGGTGATGTGCATTCCGGTGGGCAAGTCGGCGTCAGCGCCAGCCTTGCGATCGTCGTCATCCTCCGCGCGCGGTCCTGCTCGTAAATGGGCGTGCGACATTGCGGCGAGCAACAGGCACGCGAAAAGCAAGATTTGCGATGGGCGCCGGTACATTCGGGCTCCGTCCGCAGTGCTGTGGTGCAGTTTACTTGCGCGGTGACTCCCCCTTATAGCGAAATTTTGCCAAAGCGTTGTTGTTAGAGTGTAAAAAAACAGTTTCACAGGGGAGCGGCGTGAAGGGCGCTGGTCGTCACACTTAAAAGCCCCAAAGGTAGAGACGACCTGTGGGCGCACCCGCGGATTCCGCCAAGCCGTAAAATGCGTGAGGAGCAAAGTCAAAAACCAAGTCAAAAACTCCGCATCTAGACGCGCCCGTGTTGTTGGACAAGACAAAGCCTCGGGTCCCCCGCTGAGATCGCGGGAGGACCTGAGCTACACGCTGGGGGCGAAAGTGAAATGCGTTCGTTAAGTGATTTCGTCGCAATAATTTAGTAACAGCGGCGGGGCACGGAGTGTTTGGCGACGCGTTTTCGAAGAGCTGAGGCGTCGACAACAATAAGCGCGCTGTGGTACAATCAGGGTGCAATCGCTGCTTGAGCTGTCTCCTTTGCCTTGGTTAAACGTCCGCAGCATAGACACTTGCGGGG
>PLJR01000410.1 GCA_003140295.1 Acidobacteriota bacterium | reverse complement strand
GTCACCGTGCCCGGTTCGGATTCGAAGGTGATGTCATACAGCACCGGCTTGTTGATCTCGTAGGCGAAGTTCACGTTTTCGAAAACCACTTTTCCGCTAATACGATCGAGCCGCTCGGTCCTGCCCGGAAATTCAGTTTCCTGTTTTTCGTTCAGAACTTCGCGGGTGCGTTCTAGCCCAGTCAGAGCTTCGGTGATTAGCGGGCCAATCCCAACGATCTGAAAAACGGGCGCGATCAGCATGCCAAGGAAGGCGGTGTAGGAGACAAATGTACCGGGTGACATTCTCCCGGAAAGAACTTGTCGGGCACCGAGCAACATGATGACGGCGCCCAGAAGACCCATCAGGCCGGTAGCCGAAAGGCTCATGAGAGACGTGGCCGTGAGCGTCTTCAGAACATTATCAAGCAGCCGTTGCCCACCAGCGGCAAAGACCTTTCTTTCCCGCTCCTCAGCATGATAGCCCTTCACAACACGAACGCCGCCAAGCGACTCGGCGAGCCGCCCCGTAACTTCGGCATTTATTTTCGGTCGAGCGCGAAAAATGGGGCGAATGATCTCAAAAGCTCGATTCACCCCGATGCCAAAAATCAGGAGGACCGCGAACGCCACCCCAGTCATCATCACGCTAGTGCGCAAGAGATAGACCAGTGCAAAGAGGGCCGTCATCATACCCCCGACGAATTCGATCAGTCCCGTACCGATTAGGTTTCGGACGCCTTCGATATCGCTCATGATCCGGCTGACGAGCGCACCCGTCTTGTTTGCGTCGTAGAACGAAACCGGGAGTTGGCCAATGTGCGCCTGTACCTTCGAGCGGAGTTCCGAGATCATCCTCTGGGACGATTTTGAGAGAAGTTGGGTCAGAGCGAACGATGTGAACCCCTGAATAAGTGTCGCTCCAACTACGAACATGACGATTGGCAAGAGAAGATGGACCCGACGGTTGCTGAAGACATCATCGTAGAGATACTTCGCAGACCCGGGAAGAATCAGCCCCGAGAGCCTGTTGATGGCCATGAGCACGAACGCTATCGCGAGGATTCCCCACCGCGGTTTGATGAGTCCCCAGACGTCCGGCAGGAGCTTCCAGGCATGGTTCGGATTAGCTGGTTTGGTTTCCAACTGTCGGTTATTGGAAAATCGCAACGGCTGAACCCCACCGAGCCTGAACATGGTTCAAGATCAAGAATGAAAGGTATAGACTTACGGGAAAGGCCGAAAACCGGCAGGCGCCGCCGGAGCTGGCCAATCGACAGATTCTCCCTCCCAGGAGGAGGTAGAACTGACTCCTCCTGTCATCTAGGAGTGGCGCCGTAAGTTCTCGTCTAGTGTTTGTCGCCCTTGCCCCAATCGTCCATCAGGGGCTTGTTCTTGTTCCGCTCCGCGGTTTCCGGGTCGGAACTCCCGTGGGGCCCTGGACCACCTTCCGGTCGGGTCTTCGGCTTTGCAGACTGACCACTCTTTCGGTCGTTAGTTCCCTGACCGCCTTGCTGGCTAGCCTTCCCGTCTTGGGTTCCACCCCGACCACCCTGCTGACCGCCTTGACGTTGCTTATCTTGCTGCGTCTTTGTTGATTCCTTCGGCATGCGTGTCTCCTTTTCTCCTATGCCTATTTTGAATCGACGATCCTATCCTGTTCATAAGCTTCTGTCCGTGCGGATTCGGGCACACGTGGCTCTGCCATTTCTCTAATGAGGTTGGCGAGTAGTTCTTTGTCTGATTCTCTCTTGGTTTTCTTTTTAGGCATGGACGCATTCACCTTTACCCTTGCATTTGTGTTCCTTACTTCTTCCACGATGAGCACCAGCTTCTGACAGTTCCAGCACCATGACAATTCCGCTGGAACATGGAATACCGATGACAGTTGGACCAGTCAGTCATGGTTCGCCTTCCAGAGGCGCTCCAAGATCATTTATGGCAATGCAATGCATTTCCATTTCGAAAAGTAGCTGATGGCACACTGATCGAGTAGTTTTTTTTACAAACGCAATCCGCCAAACAGATACAACAGCAGGACAATGAGCAGAACCGTCCCGACGATACCCATCCCTCCACCCCTCCCCCATCTCGAATACCCGTAGTAGCCGCCACCTCCACCGAACAAAAGCACGAGAACAATAATCAGGAGTAACATCGGAATCTCCTTTTCAGGTTCTGAAATGTTTTACTCTCTTGACCCTCAATACAAAAAAAAGCAACCTGTTAAGCGTCGCCGCCCGCTTCTTTCTCTTCATCGGGCTGTATGTATTCTTCCTGTTGCGTCGCTTGGATTCCTCCATGAACTGTGGCCATTTCATTTCTCTCGCCCCGCTTCCAAGGTCCGCCGGAACAGAGGACGGAGCCATTTTTCAAGGGTCCCGTCTTGTTGATGGGGCATAACCCATCGTGGCATTAACAACAGTTTGTGAAGCCCTAAACAGGGGTGGATACGGCTTCGCTTCGAGCTTTATGCCGCTGCTGTACGACCTCTCAGAAAATGCACCGCAAGCATAACGAGGCCCACGACGAGAACAATGTGAATAAGACCGCTAGAGGCGTGAAACGCAAAAAACCCAAGCAACCAAAGCACAATCAAAACTGCAGCGATTATTCCCAGCACTTTGTTTTCCCCTTTAGCGGGAAATCAGCCCCCGCTGATGGTCGCGCCTTGCGCTAAGGCCGCCGCTTGCGTGCGGACCTCGCAGGCAATATACTGGATGAAGCGAATACGGATGTCTGTGCACATGTGCACACTTTTCGATTTAGTTCGCACAAGTCGCGAAGTTGAGGCCGGTATCCATTTTCTGAGCCAGCATGTGTGCGCGAAGTGAAAGTTGGAGCGGGGCCCAAACAGCACCATACACTTTCACGCGGGATTGCACGACAGGTGAAATCGTGGCTGGACGTGGTGCAGAGGCCAGCAGGCGAATCCACAGATAAAAAAGTTTGAGCCAAACTTCCCCCATCGGATATTTGAGTTGAAAATTGGTGCAGGACGCAGCGACCAGAGAGTGCACCACCCACACGATTGGCTTAATGTTTCCTTCAGCATCTTCCCGAGACAGTATTAGCAACTCCTAGGTAAGAGAACGCCCTCGCCAGATCAACACCCCGCTGGCGGGGGCGTTCTATTTATGAGCTGACAAATTCTTTTTCCTTCTTTCCGCCCACCTCCTTTTCATCAGCATAGACAATCGCTTCCGTCCTGCGGCAGTGAGATGGCGACGCTTCCGTGGCGATGACACACCCTTCCTGGAAGGCTTGTTCGTGGCAACAGCGGCTCCGATGGTATTCCTTCCCTATATGCATTGACGGTGGGTGGAGTGAGTGGTAGCCTCAGCTGAAATTCGGATAGCAACTCCGTATATAGAACCTCTTATGCCCAAAACCGTGGTGGCGTAGACATTGCGTGGCCGCGTTCGACTAGCCGGGTAGCGCTGGCTGCTGCGATCACACACCAACGTTATTACGGGACTTCGTCCGGAAAAAACCTAGAGATGAGGAGGGCACGTGTCAACGGTAGTCGTTTGCTGGGTTTTGCTGGTTGGGTTGCTGAGCCAACAACCAGTTCCGTCCTCCACTGCACCGACGTCGCTGAATTTCGAGTTTTTCAAAACCAAGGTGCAGCCCGTCTTCCTTGCTAAGCGTCCGGGCCACGCTCGATGCATTTCGTGCCATGGTGGCCCGACGGCCCAGATGTTAGTTTTGCAGCCGCTCTCACCGGGGAGCACGACTTGGAACGAAGAGGAGTCGCGAAAGAACTTCGAGGCGGTCAGCCGGTTAGTTGTGCCTGGCAACTTGAAGAGTCCACTCCTCATCCACCCGCTCGCCGAAGAGGCTGGTGGCGATTTCTTTCACAGCGGCGGCAAGCACTTCAACTCGCAGAGCGATTCGGAGTGGCAAACATTGAAAGCGTGGGTGCTTGGACAGACGGCGAGTAGCGGCCGGTAACAGATTGATCTCGTTGGCAGGAGGAGTTGACGACGATGACGAACAAACAAGTGTTTCATGGGTGTCTCGCGGTTTTGGCTGGGATCCTGATGTCCACATTGTCCTTGAAGGCCGCGCCGAACAAGGTCCGGATTATCCAAACGAATAGCGCCGGGGACAACGTCCACATCATTGATCCCGTCACGAATAAGGTGGTAGGAGAGATCACAGGGATCGAAGTGAACCACGGTGTTGCTGTAGCCCCCGACGGCAGCCGAATCTACGTCAGTGATGAAGCCGCGAGTACGCTCGACGTCGCCGACGGGAAGACGCTAAAGGTGATCAAGCGAATCCCCCTGAGCGGGCACCCGAACAATATCGCCGTGAGTCCTGATGGGCGGCGGGTCTACGTCGGGATTATCCAGGCGCCCGGCGGCGTCGACGTTATTGACACTGGCTCGCTTCAGGACCTCAAGACCCTCCCAACGAAGGGCAGCATACACAATGCTTACGTGACCCCCGACGGCAGGTACGTGGTTGCTGGCTCCATTCAAGGAAAGACGGTGAATGTTATCGACGCGCAGACCGACCAGACCGCTTGGACACTGCAAATGGACTTGGGCGTCCGTCCGATGGCGTTTGCGACGAATCCCGACGGCTCTACTAAGTGGATATTTGTTCAACTGAGCGGTTTCAATGGATTTGTGGTCGTGGATTTTGCGACGCACAAGGAAATCAAGCGCATTCAGAACCCGGACCTTCCCGCTGGGAAGGCACCGGTCACGGCTGGTGCCGATCCGTCTCACGGCATGGCCGTTACCTCGAACGGCAAAACGCTGGTGGTCTGCAGCAGGTTAAACAATGCCCTCTATGCGTACTCCCTCCCAGATTTGAAGCTGGTGGGAGGCGCTGATCTTGGCGGGAAGGGCGCAGCCTGGGTAACGCTCACGCCTGACGGCAAGACGGCCTACGTGGCTATGGCCGTGACGAATGACGTCTCGGTAATCGATATCAATTCTCTGAAGGAAGTCACTCGTATCCCTGTCGGGTTCGTGCCGAAACGAAACACCACAGGCATGCTGCCATAGGCAATCCGAAGATTAGACAGAGCTATGCCAGCTTGCGGCTGGGAAAATAGCCCGATTCGATGCGGTGAGACGTGAATAAAGGCATTAGTCCAATAAAAGCCCGAAGATAGGTTTTTATACCTGAAACTGCTTTCAGAACATCTTCGTTTTTTCGTGCCGACTTCATGTGGTACTTCAATTTCCAACGCTGAATTGCAGGATTGCCCCCGACAGAGATTCAAGGCTAGAGGATGCCGAGAGCTGGATAGGTGGAACTCGACCCTTCTGCCTCCATCGCCTCTAGCGATTGAGTTGCGGGAGATTGACTTGCCGCTGATTGTGCCCATACTGGTGCCGTCAGCACGCCCACAAAAACTGACACACTCAACCCACCAATTGCGACTGTCGTAAGCACGCAATTTCTCCAACTGCGCCGGTTTTCCTTCGCATGATTTCTCACACTCGCTCCGTTTCCAGTAAATCGGAGACCATCAAACGCATTTATAAACCTAGGCTGGAAACTCGATTTCCGTAACCTGTTGATGGCGCCGAAACAGGCGGTCATGCACTCGGGAACACGCTGTAGTCGTGATCCAAACTGCCAACAGCCAAAAGCAAACAATGACGGTTCTGCGGCTCAGGTCGGAACCGGCCAGTCGGTAATAAAAGATGTGTTCCAACACTGCTCTCAAATACATTGAGAGCAGACCGCCTCCGAAAGCAAAGACAAGCGCAGCGGCTAGAGCCACCAATGCTCTCCGGCGCTGTGCAGCCGAACTGAAGCAATGAAGAGAGACAAGGCCAACCCAACGCACGCGACACTGACAACCGGTATCCACCACATTCGTGAAATTAAAGTGATACAGATAATGTCCCCTCCGACTTCTCCACCCAAATTCCTAAACTTAGCGATGCAGATGGCGTAGTTGATGTCCGTATGTGGACTCGATGTCAAGTTTGAGTGGTGCGGCAGATAGTTCATTGCTGGTCGAATTTCTACAAATCTTTTGAATTCAGGGAAGTGATGAGGGTCCTATTTCGCCGGTGTGTGGCAGGCGAATTGCCTTTTGCTATGGCGATTGACCAGCAAAGTGTAGTCGATCGCACCTGGGAAGCTCGAAAAGGGCGTTCCATGACATGCCACGACCGAACTCGGAACCTGATGAGTACGATGGCAGGAATCGCTGTGTTGGTTACGGCAATCCTGCTTGCCGTGACTCTCTGCATGGGCGCTCCTTCGAATCCTTCCCAGGCTACCAGTATTTTCAAGCCGGAGTCGACACCTGCCGACTCGATCTTTCGTTTGTCGCTTTTGGTTCTCACGGTTACAGGCCTCATTTTTCTAATTGTCTTCGGCCTGCTTTCGTATTCCATTGTGAAGTATCGCAGGCATCGCGGCGACGATGGGCGTGAACCTCCGCAAGTTTACGGCAGCAATCAGATCGAACTCGCCTGGACGGTGATTCCGGTTCTCATTGTGCTGGTGCTCGTCATGGCTACGGCGCGAGTGATCCATGCCATGAAGGACGCGCGCATGCCCAACGGAGCAATTGAGGTGACCGCAATCGGCCATCAGTTCTGGTGGGAATTTAGGTACCCCGCGCTTGGGGTGGTCACGGCGAACGAAGTGCATGTTCCGGTCAGCGATCCCGCGCATCCCACGCCCACTTTCTTGAAATTGCTTTCCGCAGACACGGACCACAGCTTTTGGGTCCCGCGTCTGGCAGGAAAGACAGATCTAATACCGAATCGAGTCAATAAGATTTGGATCGATCCGCACGAGGCTGGACTTTATCTCGGCCAATGCGCCCAGTGCTGCGGGATGCAACACGCGAAGATGCTCCTGCGAGTTTACGTTGATTCACCGGAAGGATTCGAGCGATGGGTCCAGGCGGAACAGAAACCGGCGCAGTCAAGCGATGCCGGGAATGAAGGCCGCCGGGTTTTTGAGACTACTGCTTGCATCAACTGCCATACCATTTCTGGAACCGTAGCGGAGGGTCGCTTTGGCCCTGATCTAACTCATTTGATGAGCCGAGATATGATCGCCTCGGGCGCCGCGCCAAATACTCCCGCGAATCTCAAAACTTGGATTCAAGCGCCCGACGCCATCAAGCCCGGCTCGTTAATGCCAGCAATGAAATTGAGCGATCACGATTTGGATGCGGTCACAACTTACCTCGAGACACTTCAATAAAGGGGCAGAGGCATGGCCTCAGAAACAATCGCGACGTACTTACTTGACCACGGCGCACGGCCGATCGGCGACCGTCTTCACAACTGGCTTGTGACCGTAGATCACAAGAAACTGGGGATTCTATACATTGTCTACGGGCTCGTGTTTTTTCTTATTGGCGGAATTGAAGCGACGATTATGCGTATACAGCTGATCGTTCCACACAACGATTTCGTTTCACCTCAAGTTTTCAACCGCATGTTTACGATGCATGGCACGACGATGATCTTTTTCGTGATCATGCCGATCTTGTTTGGCTTCGGCACATATTTGGTTCCCTTGATGATTGGTACTCGAGATATGGCCTTTCCGCGACTGAACGCCTTCAGTTTTTGGCTGACCGCTTTCGGAGGTGTGCTCCTTTACTTCAGCTTCATCGGTGGAAATGGGCTTTACGGCGCAGGGAGCGCACCGGACGTAGGATGGTTCGCCTATGCGCCGCTTACTTCGCGCGCATTCTCCCCGGGGCACAGCACTGATTTTTGGACCATGGGTCTGCTCGTCTCCGGGTTCGGTAGCATCGGAACGGCGGTCAATTTCATAACAACGATTTTGTGCATGCGCTGCCCGGGAATGACTCTTGGGAAAATGCCGCNNGCACAGATCATGCTCTCCGTCGATCGGTATCTCGGCGGGCACTTCTTTGACACCCAGGCGGGAGGCTCGGCGGTTCTTTGGATGCACTTTTTTTGGATTTTCGGCCACCCGGAAGTCTACATCCTAGTAATTCCTGCCTTCGCGTTCGCTTCCGAAATCATCCCCGTTTTCTCCCGAAAACCGATCTTCGGATATCCCGTCATGGTTGCGGCGACGGTGTGTATCGGCTTCATCAGCTTCAGCGTCTGGGCTCACCACATGTTTACAGTCGGAATGAGCTCCTACGGAAACACCTTCTTCACTGTCACCACGATGATTATCGCTGTGCCTACCGGCATCAAGATCTTTAATTGGATCGGCACGATGTGGGGCGGGAAGATCCAGTTCAGACCTCCGATGCTCTTCTGCACTGGTTTTCTGTTCCAATTCCTGATCGCAGGTTTGACGGGAATTATGATGGCTGCAGCGCCGTTCGACTGGCAGCTTGGCAACTCCTACTTTGTGGTTGCGCATTTTCACTATGTGATCGTGGGGGCAATTCTCTTCACCATCTTTGGGGCCGTCTATTACTGGTTCCCAAAAATGAGTGGGCGGATGTACAGCGAGGCACTTGCCAAATGGCCTTCTGGCTGTTTCTAATTGGCTTCCATCTGACTTTCGATTTCATGCATATCCCAGGAATGTTGGGAATGCCGCGCCGGATCTACACCTACGAGCCGGGACGCGGATGGGAAATCTGGAACTTGATCGTCACCATCGGCGTGGTGTTTCAAATCCTTGGAGTGCTGGTGTTTGTCTTCAATCTGGTGCGGTCGCTGGTCAAAGGCGAAGTTGCCGCAAGCGATCCCTGGGACGCGTGGACGCTCGAGTGGTCTACGAGTTCACCGCCGCCGGAATACAACTTCGCCAAGATTCCCGCTGTCAGAAGCCGTCGCCCTCTTTGGGACATGAAGCATCCGGAAGATCCGGACTGGAAGTATGAATAGGCAGGAGAACTCGGTTGAGCAGCGCAACATTTGCACGCGCATCGTTGGGGCCTGAGTGGGGTCCTCGCTCGCGTGGGCGTGTGGGTATGTTCACCCTGATTGCTGCTGAGGCTGCGATCTTCACGATTTTCGTGGTCGCGTACATTTGTTACCTGGGCAAGAGCGTATCGGGTCCTATGCCAAAGGATGTGCTGAAACTTCCGATCTTTAATACCGCCTGCCTGCTGTCGAGCAGTTTGACAATTGATCTCGCCGTTAGGGCGCTGCGAAACTCAAAGATCGCCGCGTTTAAGTTGTATTGGTTTTTAACGATTGCGCTGGGTGCCGTTTTTCTGGCCGGAACGAGCCGTGAATGGCATCACCTGATATTTGATGAGGGCTTAACCATCAGCACCAATCTTTTTGGCACGACGTACTACTCGCTGGTCGGCCTGCATGCTTTTCACGTCACTGTGGGTATGGTCATTCTCACCGTCGGCATGGTTTTCGCATTTTTAGGCAACGTAAAGCCGGAGCACAGCGAGCGGGGCGAAGTCTTTTCATTGTATTGGCATTTTGTGGATGCTGTCTGGGTCGTAGTGGTTCACCGTGGTTTACGTTATAGGGCGCTAAGCAAAGCGGAGTCACAGATGGTTCCAACCGATGTGCGAGGAGCCACACCTGAGGCGACACCGGCAACGATCAATCTGCCGGCGCCGACGTCCTGGCCCGTCATTCTGGCTTTCGGCATCACTCTGGTTTTTGCCGGGCTGCTGACCAGCCCTTCGGTGAGTATTCTCGGCGCGATGCTCTGCGTGACCGGCGGTGTCGGATGGTTCCGCGACGTTCTTCCGCAGGAGAAGGAAGAGACAGTCGACGTGAAAGCCGAAGTGACCGTCATTGCGCCTTCCCACCGCGAAATCGAAAGGCTGCCGATTGCACCGGATCTTCCGCGGGCGCTGCTGCCACTCGAAACCTATCCAGTGTCTGCAGGCATTAAAGGTGGGCTGGCCGGCAGCGCGGCCATGGCGGTGCTCGCATGTCTTTACGGCCTTCTCAAGGAACGGAGCATTTGGTATCCGATCAACCTACTTGCAGCAACGGGCTACGCTCAATCCCTCAAAATCGGGACGGCAGCGCTCGATCAGTTCCACTTGGGCAGCTTCGCCATGGCGCTTTTCATTCATCTGGTCACCTCGCTTTTAGTGGGCTTACTGTACGGAGCCATGCTACCGATGTTTCCGCGCCGACCTATTTTGCTAGGAGGTGTCTTAGCACCGGTCCTGTGGACGGGATTACTCCATAGCATTTTAGGGCTGATAAACCCCCTTCTCGACGCGCGTATCGATTGGCTGTGGTTCATTGCTTCCCAGTTTGCGTTTGGAATCGTCGCTGGATTGGTTGTGGTGCGTCAGGAGTTAGTGCGTACACGCCAGTTCGTCCCTTTCTTTATTCGTGCGGGTATTGAGGCCCCAGGGATGATGGGAGAGAAACCAGGGGAGGACAGCTCGCGATGAGATTCCCCCTGATTTTTCTCGGAGCAGTCGGCCTGACCGCAGCTGGTTTGTACGGGTGCGCGAAGGCACCGGGCCGGCCGGTTCCCGGTGAAATGCCCGTCGTGCTGAGTAAAATTTCAGATTTCAGCATACTGTACGGACAAAACTGCTCCGGTTGCCACGGCCAAGAAGGAAGTGGTGGAGCTGCGATCGCTCTTGCCAATCCGGTGTACCTGGCGATTGCTGACGATGCCATTCTGCGCCAGGCGACGGCGAGTGGAATTCCTGGGACCTCAATGCCTGCTTTTGCGCAGAGTGCTGGAGGCATGCTTACCGATAAACAGGTAGATGAGATTGTCGGCGGGATTCGTAAACGTTGGGCGAGGCCAGAGGTGTTGAGCGGTGTCGACCTGCCGCCGTACTCCTCATCGACGCCCGGCGATTCGACGCGGGGGTCGGCACTCTTTGCTGCCTATTGCTCCTCCTGCCATGGCGCCGGAGGCCGGGGTGGGCAAAAGGCAAGTTCGATCGTCGAGGGTTCCTTCCTCGCGTTAATGAACGATCAAGAACTGCGGATCATTGTAATCGCGGGACGCCCTGAACTAGGCGCTCCCGACTGGCGAGGCGACGTCCCGGGGAAGCCATTGTTTTCGCAGGATATTTCCGACATCGTGGCGTGGCTCGCCTCGCAGCTGCCGAAGTTTCCCGGCCAGCCCTTTCCAACACCTGCAAAAGTAATGGGAGAAATTCAATGACTTTGGCGCGTCGATTCACCAGGCGTGAACTTCTTATGAGGCTCGGAATTGTCTTCAACGGCATCGCCGGTGTGATAGTGGCCGTGCCGATCGTGCGCTATCTCCTCGCTCCCGTAACACGCGAGCGGAAAGTTGGCTACGATTCGTGGATTCCTCTCGGTAATCTCGAACAGTTTCCTTCCGGGGAGACTCGCTTGGCCACGTATCGAAATCCTGTTGTGAATCCATGGGATGGTGATACGGCAGATATCGCCTGTTGGGTTTGCAATGTGGATGGGCAAATGTTTCAGGTGTTTGCGATTAATTGTGCGCACCTTGGGTGCCCTGTTCGCTGGTTCCCGCAATCCAGCCTTTTCATGTGCCCCTGTCACGGCGGCGTGTATTACCAGGATGGCTCCCGAGCTTCCGGCCCTCCTGAACGTGGATTGTTCGAATACCACTACAGGATTGAGAGCGGCAAGCTGTTGATCAAAGCGGGCGAAATGCCCACACCGGGCCAGGCTGGCAATATCGTCAGAAATATACGCACATGCGTCTGATCAAATCCATCGGCGAGTGGCTGGACGCGCGCCTGCAGCTTGGCTCATTCATACGCGAGACTGCGGAACATNNATCGGCGAGTGGCTGGACGCGCGTCTCCAGCTTGGGTCTTCCATCCGCGAGACCATGGAGCATCCCGTTCCGCGCGAAACCGCGAGCTGGTTTTACGTTTTTGGCAGTGCCGCGTTCGTCGTGTTCATCCTCCAAATCGTTACGGGCATAATGCTGGCGCTGATTTATGTGCCTTCCGCCGGCGAAGCTTGGACCAGTCTCCAAACCCTCAATCATAATGTCGCACTCGGCTGGTTCATTCGAGGCCTACATGGCTGGGGATCGAACTTTATGGTTGCGATCGTTCTGATTCATATGGTCCAGGTCTTTCTATTCGGGGCGTACAAATACCCTCGTGAACTGACCTGGATCGTGGGCGTGTTTCTTTTGCTCGTGACTCTTGCCATGGCCTTCACAGGACAGGTTCTGAGATTCGACCAGGACGCGTATTGGGGCCTGGGGATTGGAGCCTCGATTGCCAGCCGCGTGCCGTTATTGGGACCTTCAATCGTCAACTTGATGCTGGGCGGGCCGATTATCGCAGGAGCAACGCTCTCGCGATTCTTTGCGTTGCATGTATTCGTCGTTCCCGGCCTGCTCATCGCGTTTGTCGCCGTCCACATCCTGATGGTTTTGAAACTTGGAATCAACGAATGGCCCATGCCCGGCCGCGTGGTCCGCAAGGCTACCTATGTTCAGGACTATCACGAGCTCACCAAGAAGGATGGTTTGCCTTTCGTTCCCTCCGCGGTTTGGAAAGACCTCTTCTTCGCGGCCTTCATCTTGCTTTCTATCGCTGCCTGCGCCGCCTATTTCGGTCCTTTTGGACCATCGGGCCCGCCGGATCCCACCATCATTCAAACCGCGCCGCGCCCGGATTATTTCTTCTTGTGGCTTTATGCGGTGCTGTCTCTTTTGCCGCCCTCGATGGAGACTCCCGCGCTGCTGATGGGGCCGGTGCTCGTAATCATCGCACTGCTGCTATTGCCCTTCATTTTCGGTGAGGGCGAAAAAAGCTGGCGGCGCAGGCCTATCGCGGTACTTACGATCTTATTGGCGGCCGTTGCGCTCGGAACGTTTACGCGCCTCGCCGGAAACGCGCCGTGGAGTCCCGTAATGGATGCGTGGAGCGGTATTCCGATTCCATCAAAGTTTCTGCACGACCGGTCTGCGCTTGAGCGGCAAGGTGCACTGGTTTTTCAGGTGAAGCAATGCCACAACTGTCATTCTCTGGGCGATCGAGGCGGAAAGCGCGGCCCTGCACTAGACGCCGTAGCCGTGCGATTAACTTACGACCAACTGATTCGGCAAGTGATCCAGGGTGGTGGCAACATGCCCGCTTACGGCAAGAATTTGAACCCTGCTCAGACCACGGCGATTGTCGCATTCCTTGAGACCTTGCGTCCTGCGGGACAATCGCCGGCACGGAACGCCTCGCGTGCCATTGCACTTGGAAGCGAACCGGCAGAGTCGCCTTTGACCGATCGATGAGATTTGCAATATGAGAATTTCACAATACCCATGACAGCGGACGCCCAAGCTATTTTCGAGTCATGGTCCGCCCCCGTCGGGGTGAACGGGGCGCTTAGTCTCGCAGCTCTGGCCTATTCGATAGGCTGGGTCCGCCTCCATATTGCTTTCCGAAACCTAATTTCAGCTTGGCGGCTTGCCGCATTTCTTGCTGGAATTGTTTCACTATGGATCGCAATCGGCTCCCCCGCGGAAGCGTTTGATGATGTTTCACTCACCGTTCACATGGGGCAGCACCTCTTGCTAATGTCGATCGCCCCTCTTTTGATTCTGCTTAGTGCGCCAACGGTTCCGCTCCTTCAGGGGCTTCCAAGGTGGCTGATTCGCAGCATCGTCGGCCCACTGTTACGGTGCGACTGGGTGAAACGCCTGGGACACGGTATCACGCATCCGGCGATTTGCTGGCTCGCCTCCGCGCTCGCCTTGGTCGGCTGGCATATTCCGGCGGTGTTTGAGCTGGCATTGCGGTCACAGTGGTGGCATGAATTCGAGCACGCATCCTTTTTCGCTACAGGTCTTCTATTCTGGTGGCCCGTAGTCCAGCCGTGGCCGAGTACAGCAAGATGGCCCCGATGGTCCATTCCCTTGTACCTTTTCTTTGCCACGTTGCCCTGTGACGCATTATCTGGGTTTCTCGCATTCTGTGATCGCGTCGTTTACTCCTCTTATCTTTCCGCGCCTCAGATCTTGACCGCCTCACCGCTCCAAGACCAGGAATGTGCGGCTGCCATGATGTGGACCTGCGTAACGATAACTTTTCTAATTCCGGCAGTTATTGTCACGATTCAAATTCTTTCGGCGGAAAGTATGCCATTGCAGCGGCAAACATGGGCCCGATTGCAGAGAATCGCCGGCCAGCCATTTGATTCCTCAAAGCCGGAGGTCATTTAAGGATGGCCTCCGAACCCAATGTGGTCGCGTTGGACATGGCGGAAGTCGCGCGGCCCGTACGAGCGATCCAGTTATGGGCAACGCTTTCGGATTATTGGGCGCTGACCAAACCGGAAGTGAATTTTCTAATTCTCGTCACAGCGCTTGCAGGTTTCTATTTGGCATCCAAACCTGGCTCTCGCGGATTACGTGTATTGCTGGCTGGTCACATGCTGCTGGGTACGCTGATGGTAGCGGCAGGCACCGGAACGCTCAATCAGTTCCTTGAGCGCTCCTTCGATGCGCAGATGCGAAGGACAGCGCGGCGCCCCCTTGCGTCGGGAAGACTTAAAGCTTCTCACGTTCTCTGTTTTGGAACTTTATTGGCCCTGGCAGGTACGGTGAATTTAGCTATGACCGTAAATGTATTGACGTCCTTGCTGGCAGTCATCACGCTGCTGAGCTACCTGTTTCTGTACATGCCACTCAAACGACAAACGCCGCTATGCACTTTGATTGGCGCGTTTCCTGGTGCTGTACCGCCGTTGATCGGTTGGGCTGCGGCGCGCGGTCGGCTAGATCCCGAAGCTTGGGTGCTTTACGCCATGGTCTTCCTGTGGCAGTTCCCGCACTTCATGGCCATTGCGTGGATGTATCGCGAAGACTACTTACGCGCTGGATACCTGGTCCTACCACCGAGCGCTCTGAGGGATCGTTTTGTGATCTGGCAGAGCCTCGTCCCTGCGCTGGTTCTCGTCCCCATCAGCTTGATCCCGACAATTACTGGCGAATTAGGGCTCGTCTACTCCGTCGGAGCCATTCTGTGTAGTTCGATGTTTCTTTATTCCAGCGCACGCTTTGCTTTTTACAGGTCGAGTGTCATGGCGCGACGCCTGCTCGCCACTTCGATTATTTATCTTCCCCTAGTTTTCATTCTGATGGTGCTCGATAAGAAATGACTTTGGTCGTAATGCTGTCGATAAGTCGACCACTTTCAAGCCGAAACACCAGCTTAATGCGCTCTCAACAGTTTTACCCTCGCGACTTACTCCTGAACTCGTACGAGGCTGGATACTTTTTCTAAAAATTCGACATATTTCGGGCGCCCTGCCTGTAAGCGGATTGCTTCCGGATAGCCTGTCACTCGCCCACGGGTTTGTTCGTCAGGCGAGCACGGCCTAGACCGAACGGCGTGGACTGGCGTGCGCTGACGGGGCGCGGACAACAAAGATCCGCCTTTATACCGTCGCAGTCATAGCATGTTCGGCTGGTAAGGTGCACTGAAACGTTGCTCCCCGATCAGGGTTTCCCGTCGCCCATAGACGGCCTCCGTGCGACTCTATTATTGACCGGCTAATCGACAGGCCCATGCCGGTACCCTGGGGCTTCGTCGTGAAAAACGCGTCAAAAACCTTCTCGGCCCGCTCCGGAGGCAATCCTATGCCGGTATCGCTGATAGAGATCAACACCTGGTCTTCGGGATTCCGTTGCGACTTGACTGTGAGGTCTCCTGCCACATTCCCCTCACTGATAGCTTCAATACCATTAAGCATGAGGTTCATGAGGACCTGCTGGAGTTGCACCCGGTCCGCCCTCACCTTGGGTAACTCAGGCGCAAGTTCGGTGGATCGAAATCGCATGCCTTCCAGCCTCGCTGCTCAGCAGGCTGATCATTTCCCGAATCACTTCATTCACGTCGACCCACTCTCGTTCCGGTTCCCCCTTCTTGAACAAAACGCGAATTCGACTGATGATTTCAGAAGCCCGGGTTACATCCAGAATAATTCTCGATACGGTTTCGCGAGCCTCTTCGATATCAGGCTGATCGCGTCCTAGCCATCGCAAACAGGTTTTCGCGTTTGTGTGCGCTGCTGAGATCGGCTGCTTAACCTCGTGCACTATTGAAGCGGCTAACTCGCCCATGGTTGTCACCCGGTTCAAATGAGCAAGCTCGGATTTTACCTGGCGTAAACTCTCGCGCTCCTCTTCGGCGTGCTTGAGATCCGTAATGTCAATGTTGGACCCGATATAGCCAGCGAATTCTCCGCCCGCATATCTCGGAATGCCACTCTCAATGACCCAGCGATATTCCCCATCTGTACGCCTGAGCCGATATTGCATCCTGAAAGGCTTTTGGGCATGGAATGCGGGCAGGAAGCCATCGAAGCACCCTTGCACATCGTCTGGATGCACGCCTTCAATCCATCCTGTGCCTATTTCCTGCTCCATCCTTCGGCCAGTGAACTCGAGCCATGGTTTGTTGAAATAATTGCAAAGGCCATCCGTTCCGGTCAGCCAAATCATNNGCGCTTTCGTTCAGTGATTTCTTCTTGTGCCCGTTTCAGGTCTTCGATGTCGACGTTGGTACCGTACCAGCGAGTAATTCCTCGCTTAGCTTCGCGTAGAGGTACAGCCCGAATCAAGAACCAGCGATAGCATCCGCCCGCTCCGCGCAACCGCGCTTCGGCTTCAAATGGGTCACACTGTGTCAGGGCCACTCGCCATTTCTCCACAAAATCGGATTTGTCTTGGGGGTGTAAGGCTGTGGCCAATTCTTCGCCTTTGACCTCACCTAAAGACATCCCTGTGTAGTCAAGCCATCTTTGGTTACAGAATTCGACGTCGCCATTTGGTAAAGCGCTCCACACGAATCCCGGAATCGCGTCGATCACGCTCCGCAAGTGAAATTCGCTTGTCTGTGGATCCCCGGGAGTTTGAGTGGATGCTGCCCCGTGCTCGAGGGGCTCGTTGGACCGTGACTGCAGGTGTAGCCCGCTAGCGTGCTTTCAAAAAACCCTCTCGACTTTCTGAACCACTTGATAGACTGAACTTAATGGACGCCCTGGAGCTAGTCTGATATCGGACTAACTATCCGATCCGATTGACAACTCGATGGTGAACAACTGCGGCTATAGCCGCAGCGATCCGGACGCAGATCGGCGGGTGAAGCGTAATTCCCCGCGCTCTTTCATCTCTAACGAGTACGCCTTCGACCTGCTAAGTTGCGCGAATTGGGGGATCACCTTTCGCTCCTTGCCTAACAGGGTGCCGCCTGCACTCAGTCTGTCCAAAGGAACTAGGCCTGCTCTGAAGAAATCGCTTGCGTCGTGGACGGCATAAGTGACATGGTCTGCCCAAGTCCATAATTTGTGGCTTGACGGATCTCCTTTGAGATCGCGGGCACCCTATGGAGGATCGAAAATGGCACACGAGCTTTCGGGATTTTCTAGGAATTTTGCACGAGGGATCGACCGTCGAAAGGTAATCAAAGGGCTCGGCATCACAGCGACCGCGGCGTTCGCCGCTGCAGTGGCGCCGAAAGCGACGGCCGGGCTTGCAGGGCAGATGGGGATGGCTGGTGGTGGAGCCGGATTCAAAGCGGACGCTTACAATCATATCAATTACCAAGTAACTGACTATGCTAAGGTCCGCGACTTTTATGTGAACTTATTTGGAATGAAACCGGTGTGGGACGACGGCAAGCAGTGCTCCGTCGAATTCGGCGATCCGCCGAACGCCATCTACTTCCGTCCGCTGACGCAGCCGCTCAACCGGCCGACCGGCGAGGGACGCAATGCGAATTGGGCGGCGCAGATGGGCAACGGCAACGTGGATCACTTGGCGTTCTCGATCGAGAATTTCAACCTCGACGCCGTGAAGGCGGAACTGATGCGCCGGGGCCTCAATCCGCAACCCGACGGGCCTTATGCCTGGACCATTGTCGATCCGAACGGCTACCGAATCCAGATTTGCGCGAAGACCGGAATCTTCCCCGGGCAAGGCTCGCCGACCGCCAAGGAATCCGACGGCACCAAGAATCTGAGCGCGGTGCCCAAGCCAGACGGTACGGGATTCAAAGCTTACGCCATGAGCCACGTGGTGCTGAACGTCGCAGACGTCGAAAAAAACCGCGACTTCTACATCGATCTGCTCGGCATGCGGCTCATCTACTACAAGCCCGGCGACGTTTTCGGCGTCGACAACCAGGGCGGCCCGATTTGTTTCCTGCGGTTCGGCCAGAACAGTTTGTATTTCCGCAAGAGTCAGCGTCCGGATCACAAGCCGTACGTGGCACACTTCACGCCGATGATCGAGAATTACGATCAATTGGCGGTGAAAGCAGAGCTCGAGCGCCGCGGCTATAAGCCCCAGCCGGATACAAAATACGGCTGGTCGATCCAGGACCCTGCGGGAATGCGGATCGAGGTTGCCGGTCCCGGAGTGCCGGAACATATCGGCGGCGACTGCAACGGCGGCAACGCTGGATGCCCCGGAGGACCGGACAAGTAAGTATCCCCGGTACTCGCCAACGCGGAGATATGACAGCAGTCAGTGAACGCGGAGGTCGCCCTATGAATCGGGTCGTGATTATCGTTTTGGCCGTCGCAGGATTTCTTTGGGCCAACCCGGCTGAGGCGCAAACGTCGGGAACAGGAAAAGTGGACAAGCTCTACATCCTCGACTGTGGCCAGGGACACGCTCCCGACGAATCGCGCTGGACCGTCGGCGTGAACGTTGGGAAGCCAATCGACATTTCCGTAAGCTGCTATTTGATTCATCACGCGCAGGGGTATTTCCTGTGGGACACCGGGATCTCCGACCAGGTGGCAGCGATGCCGGATGGCTGGCTCCCGACGAACAACCCGGCAAATGATATCCACTGGACGCGCGCCAAGACTTTGGAATCCCAGCTTGCTGCGATTGGTATCAAGCCAACGGACATCCGCTTCATCGGCATTTCGCACACCCATCCCGACCACATCGGCAATATCGAACGCTTTCCGAGCGTCACGGTCTTGATTCAGAAAATTGAATATGACAATTATTTTGCTCCGGGCAAACCGGGACTTAGGATGCCTCCCGGAGACAATGCGCCCAGCTTCTCGAAAGACCACCCCGTTCAACTCGTACAGGAGGACCTAGACGTATTTGGTGACGGCTCGGTGATGATTGTTTTCACCCCGGGCCACACCCCCGGTCACGAGTCCTGCCTCGTCCATCTGCCGAAAACAGGATGGATTTTGTTGTCTGGCGACGCCGTTCATTTGCGGGAAAACTGGGACACCCGCCGCATCCCATATTTCGCCACGATGCCGGCCGACCAGAGGCTTCAAACGCTTTTGTCGATGCAGCGGATGGCTGATCTGATTTCCTTCTACCACGCGCAGCTTTGGATCAATCACGACAAGCCCCAAAGCGACAAGCTGCGTCACGCCCCGGCGTTTTACGAATAAGAACATGGCGGCATTCATCCGGAAAAGGGCCGAACGTAGGACGACGGCAGACCGACTTACGATGAAGTACCTCAGCTCTATATCGACCCCACCATTTGCATCGACTGTGGTGCATGTGTACCGGTTTGTCCGGCGACGGCAATTTGTGCGCAAGATGATTTGCCACAGAAGTGGAGTAGCTTTATTGAAATCACCAAGAACTACGTGGACGACGGGAAATTTCAGCCAGATAAGTATCAAAAGGCGTAGCCCAAGGCGATCGCGTCACGCGTCGATCCACTTGACTGGGTGCAACAGTACACATAGGTTGATGCTACCTAAAACAAAATATTACCTACGTGTCTTAGTGCCTGGGCTGTTGGAACGTTAGTGGCGTTATTGGCTGCTAAGGTCTTCCTCTTTTCTTGGTCTGCCAGCCGAACATTGTCTCGATAGTTGCAGACTCTCCCGTCAATCGGTATGCACAGTCTTCGGAAGATGTGTCAGTAGCATACCGATATCGCGTCCTGTCTGTGTTAGAAAGTTTCGAGCGCGCTCATAACGCCTTTCTGAATGCTTGTTGGATTAGAAGGGCAATTGCCAATCACTCGATCCTTTGCCTTGGCGCTGTTCTACATAAACGATTACCACTGTAGGTTGCAGTGATATATATAGAGTAAATGCCCTATCCATGTGAAAGTGGCGGTCCTGTCTCCGCCACAGCAGTTCGAGAGCGAACCCCTCAGAATCTCGGTGGCCTGGGCTCGCATTGCTGTAGTATTCGGCTGCCTAATTCTTGGGCTTGCCCCCGGGATCTGCAACGGCGGCGTTCGTTGCAGGAAATTCCGCTTCGTGGAAGTCGCTGATTAGCCACCTACCGTTCTGCTTGGTCATGACCACGATCATCAGGCCTTTGCGAGGCGGCATCTCGGAGCCGTTCGCCGCTTTTGTTCCGGTGATGACGGTGTCCGCATCAACAGCCGCTAACTGCGGGTTGAAGAAGCGAATGCTTCTCACAATGTCCGTTCGATGCGCTCCTGCGAGGTTCCCCCGGAACAACGACGCGAGCCACTTCTCTATTTCCTCGCGGCCGTGGCTGTGAACTCCTCGCATGTTCGTGAAGTCGGCATCTTCGGCAAAGGTCATCGCCGCGGCGTGCGCGTCGTGACGGCTGAAACTCTCGTAAAAATCAGTGAAGACCTGCTTGATCGAAGCTGAGTCGGTGTCAGTAGACATAGGTTGATCCTGCGAACAGACCGGAAGCGCGAGAAAGAGGAGCATGGCAACCGGCAGCATTGTAATCCTAGATGTCAAACTCATTGGCGTCCTCCGGTCACGGACTCAGTAAAGCCTACGCGCGTTTCAGACTCTTTTGCGCATCACATACAGCCACGCGGCGGATACGTATCACCGTTGGAAAAATGATAAAACCAGGAGGTATCTGTCGAAGTGACAGATAAAGCCATGGCATCCGTGTAGTCACCCTGTGATGACACGTAGTTCGTTTGCTTGGCAGAGCCATGGACAGTTGCCTGCGCCCCTACCGCATTGCCGGGTAGGTACAGGCTGACGGCCACGTCGGCGAGTTGCGGGATGCTAAGCGTGACCGGATCACTGATAACTAGGGTGCCCGGCGGAATGGTGGTGGATGGCTTGCCGCTGAAGGTCAGCGCGCGGTCAGACGACGGCACGATCGCAGCGCCACTGCTGCGGAGGGCCACGTGGGCCGCACCGATGAGTAGTGGTTTGGTTCCATAGAAGTTCGAAAACCGAATCCGTATCTCGTCGCCAATGCTGGTGTGTACGATTTGACGCAAAGTCTGGCCGGTGAAGCTAGGGGTGTTAGCGGTGCCAGCGCTCGGTTCTGCAGCCCAAGTGCCAACCCAATGTCGGCCCCGGTCAAGCTTCCCGCCTTGGGCGAAGGCAGCCAGATGGACCGAGAGCGCGGCGAGGGCGAGCACCATGGTCGCGCTAACGATTCTTGATGATGGCAGGCGAAGGAATGCTCTAAAAACTCCGATCATCGTTTTCTTTCGGCCTGAGGGGCACCATTTCTCCTCTGTACAATGTACGTGAATCGCTATTTAGCTGACCGAAGGGGCTGGCCCTCGCCCGTGTAATGAAGCACAAACAGCCCCCATTGTTTGTCGGTGATATAAATATTGCCCCGCGTATCCACCAGAACGTCCTCAGTTTGGTTGGTGAGCGTCGCTGGAAGTGGCCCGATGCGCTTGGTGGGAGCCGGGGGAATGAACCAACCGACTTCCTTCGGCAACCGCGCATCCTTGATGTTGAAGATTCGCAGGCCCGCGTTGAAGTATGTAAGGTAGATCAAGTCGGCCTGCTTCTCCACGTCTGGCAGATGGTATTCGAGATTCGTATTGTGGGGTCCGAACCGGCCTCCCTTGTCACAGAAGTCGGTGTAAGGCTCACCGGCCTGCGGCACGGGGGTCGGGAAAACGGAGATCAACCGCGGCTTGGCTAGGTCCTTGATGTCCACCATTCCGACCAGGTCCATCGGCCCGCTGCAAGTCGGCGGCTGACCGGCCGTGTCTCCACCGCTTCCTTCCGAGTGCGCGAATAGGAGCGACCTGCCGGGAATGTAGTGGACGTCGTGCACGGTGATGCCGGGCTTGAACGGCGGCACGAAGTCGAGCCGTCCTATTTGCTTGGGATGCGCAATGTCGCTGATATCCAGTGTGACCACCGCGGGACCATATCCGAGATAAGCCTTGTCGCCGTCAATGATCGCCGGCCCATGAAAGGAAGTCGGCGCCGTCGGCGGCGGCTCGCCTTCTTTTTGCCCTGGTAGCCAGAACCGGCTCACCTCTTTGGGATTGCTCGGATCACTAACGTCTAGGAAAACCAAAATTTGTCCTCTGTAGCCGGGCATGTTAGCAGCGAGATTCGCATATCGCCCGCCTGGGTAACCAAGGCGATGAACACCCGTACTTCCTGTTTTCCAATGCGAAAGCTGCTTCGGGTTCAGTGGATCACTGATGTCCCATATGATCACGCCCTCGTCATTTGGCTTGTTCGGATCATTACCCCACGCTGCTGAGGATTTCTGCAGTGCAGTTAACATGAGGTTGCCGTGAAGCTCCATCTGAATCGTCCAGGTGTTGTCCGGACCAGGAACGAATTTCGCGACCTTGGGATTCGTTGGGTCGGTCACGTCTACGATGGACCACCCACGATTCCAGAGGTGCCCGAGATAGAGATACCATCGACCGTTCACCTGTTTGATCGCGATCTTGAATGCGCCGCCGCGGCCACCCAAATCGCTGTAGCCGATCGGCTTCATGTTATTCGCCTCCCAACCCTTCGGAATCTCGTCGGCGTAGCCGCGCTGCGCGAGCATCGCCACGACAGCAACCACCATGAGAGCGATTCTCCGAACAACCCTTGCAGGTTTCATCTTTCCTCCATTAGACCGAATGCGACTTTCCGATCCTACTTGGCTGTTGGTGCAGGCTCGCCGGGGCCTGTATAGCGGACGCAGAAGAGGCCCCATTGTTTGTTGGTGATGTAGATGTTGCCGCGCGTGTCTACCAGGACATCCTCCGTCTGGCTCTCCAGTTTGTCGTATGGGGCCGGCATGCGACGCTTGGTCGGAGTTGGCGGGATGAACCACCCCACTTCTTTCGGCAAACGCGGATCCTTGATGTCAAAGATTCGCAGTCCGGCATTGAAGTAGGTCAAATAGATCAGGTCCCCCTGCTTCTCAACATCGGGATTATGCTGGAGGATATTCGTATTATGGGGCCCGAACCGGCCTCCCTTGTCGCAAAAATCCGGGTATGACGCATCTTTGGGAGGTATGGGTATTGGAAGAGTGGAGATAAGTTTTGGCTTGGTCGGATCTTTGATGTCTATTAATCCCGACAGGAACAGCGCGCCCGTGCAGGCTCGTGCGCCTTCCGGCGTGTCACCTCCGCCAGTCCCCTCGGCATGGGCGAATAGCGAGTCCTTGCCCGGAATCGGCATCACATCGTGCACTGGGATGCCCGTACCAAAAGGAGGGCTAACAGTAAGTTGGCCGATTAATTTTGGTTTCGATATGTCGCTGATGTCAAGGATAACGATGGCCGGGCTATATCCTAAGTATGCGCGGTTCCCCTCAATTACGGCAGGCCCATGTAAGCCATACATCGGAGGCACTGGCGGCTCACCCTCCTTCTGGCCGGGCATCCACCAACGTCCCGCCTCTTTCGGATGAGCAGGATCGCTGATATCCAGGAAAACTAGGATTTGCCCCTTATAACCGGGCATTCCAGCTGACAAATTCACGTACTTGCCGCCAGGATAACCGTTGCGATGAGTTCCGGTGGCACCTGTCTTCCACCACGACAGCTGCTTCGGATTTACCGGATCGTTGATGTCCCAGATAAGAACGCCTTCGTTGACTTGCTTATTCGGATCTCCCCCGTAGCCTGCCCTATGTTGAAGCGCCGTGATCATAATGTTGTCGTGGAGATCCACTTGCCCTTCTGAGGTGTCACTAGGGCCGGCAATGAACTTCACGACTTGCGGGTTTTTGGGGTCGGTCACATCGACAATGCTCCAACCTTGAGCCGTAAAATGTCCGAGATAGAGATACCAATGATCGCCGACGTGTTTGATGGCCATCTTGAACGCCTCGTGGCCACCCAAATCGCTGTAGCCGATCGGCCTTATGTTGCTGGCTTCCCAGCCCTTTGGAATCTCGTCATCATAACTACCCTGCGCAAGCGTTGCCATGACACACACAGCCATGGCAACATTCAGCAGAGCTCGCGCAACAGACTCGCTGGCTGTCAATTTCATCAGCCGCCTCCGTTTACACGCCGCGCGATCACCTTAAGGAACTACTTGTCGTTGTGCTCCGAACAGGCTTCGACGCGGCGTTGAGGCGAGCCTTGATCCACGGCATGACGATTTCCTCGGTGATCCTGGAGCCCGGCCACTCTTCCGAACGGCCAGTGTGCTCGCCATCGGGATTGACCCAGGCCTCCTTAGGCGATCCGCCCGAATTTAACAGCAGATAAAGATCGGAGATCGGGACCTGGCTATCTTTTGCTCCATTGATGATCAGCATTGGCGCCGAGGGCTTGCCAAGCCAGCCTTCTTGCTTCAAGGACATACGCAATCCGTAGGCCAGAAATTCATCCAAGGTGTTTACGCCGTATGCGGACGAGCGGGAAGCGAATAAGTCGAATAAATACTCAGGCGTGGTGAGCGATTTCCTTTGCCATTCCGCAGTGTAATAACCGTCCACGGGACCCCCCGCTAACACCGCTCCGCGAAGACGATTCCGCTCGACATAGGCCAGCTTTGCAGCCCAGTAACCGCCCCAACTGCCACCCCTGACGACGATGCGATTGCTGTCGACGTCCGGCCGTGTGGCCAGATAGTCGAGGATTCGCGAGAAGACGCGCTCCGCGCCCACGTCGGCCTTGATCGGCATCTCGCCCGTTCCGGGCATCTCTTCCGCGAAGAATCCGATGCCACTGGCGATTAGGCTCCCGTCTCCATCGACGCCGTCCTCCTTACGCGTGTCGCCCCCGCTTATTGTCAGTACAAGCGGTGCCGGACGAACGTCTTTAGGCAAGCGAAGATATCCAATGATTTCTTCGCCCTCGAACGGAATGCGCACGATTTCGAGCGGCGGATCAAGGAAACGTGCATAGTTGCGGAAGGCTACAAGAGCATTCTGGTAAGCCTTTTCCTTCCCAGGAGAATTCGGCACGGGCCAGCGGGCAAAGTTATAATAGCGCCATGCCATGCGATAGTCCGCTTGAGCCGCTTTACTATCCTTGCTGGCTTCCTCGCTTTTAGCACGTTTGTCGTATCGCTCCGCGATCGCGCTCCAAGCCGCTGCCCACTCGTCGCGGTCAAGGCTATGGATATTTGCCAGCGCCTCGCGCACATCTTCAGATTTCAGGCCGAGCTGGCGCCTTTGCGTCTCCTCTTTGAGTTCTTCGAGCGTGCGCGGCCCGCCGCTTTGAGCGAACGCCGAGACAGCAACAAAAAGCACGACCATTGCAGCTGCTAGAGTTGCATGCGAACAGAATGGGTTGCGACGAGCGGGCATTGCGGGTCCTCCTCTTTGTTTCACTTTAAGCCAGACTTTGATTCTCGGCCGCAGCCTTAACGCACGCGAATATTCACCTATCGCAAAAAGCAACTGTTTCCTAACTAAAACTGAAATCTCGCGCCAATTTGAATCTGACGGGAGGTCCCTATGGTCCTCGTGATCAGGCCGAATGTCCCATTCAATGTCCCGCTTGACGTATATACACTGCTGTTCGCAGGACCCGCAAAATTGACCCGATTGAACATATTGAACATGTCGGCCCGCAGTTCCAGCCCCATTCCTTCACGTTTCATGGTGAACTCCTTCTTCAAGCTCACATCCGTGGTCCATAGAGTTGGCGACCTTAGAAACCCAGTTACCAAATTTCCGAAATAGCCCTTAGGAGGGATAGAAAAACAGCTGGCCTTGATGTAGTCGTTTGGATTACCCGGATTAGTCGCGTTTTGTGGGGTGCAACCCGCTACCAGGTTCGGACGGTCCGTTCCACCACCCGAGAAGGCAGCACCCGAATTGTTGAAGCCAAGACCTACTCCTAGCGGCACCCCGCTCGAGACTGATGTTAAGCTGCTCAGCTGCCAACCAGTAACTAGAGCCTTCGCTACGCCGTGAAATGATTGACCAAGTGGAATTAAATAATTGAAATTGAAATTCGCAGAGTCGGTGGCGTTGAATGAACAGTATCCCCGGCTGGACGTGCGGACGCGGGTATACATGAGGGCGGCTGAAACGTTCTGTTCTGCTCCATTTTCGTCATCAGATGCATCTGCGATGCAACTGCTGTACGTGTAGTTCAACCGCAGAGTAAGGCCACTTGCCGTGCGCCGTTCTAAAGTTGTTTGCAACGAGTTGTAGACGGAATTGGCATCGAATACAATTCCCGAGACGGAATTCCCGAAATTCGGATTGATGAGCGCTGCCTTGGGCTCTGGAGTCAAACCGTTACGAAACTCCAAACAGGTAACTGACCAGATTGCCGTGCAATTCCCCGTTCCAGGCGATACCACGGCGATAGGGTACTCCTGGTCGGCGTTATAGGTCCTGCTCAGATGCCGACCTAAAGCTCCTACATAGCCAATGAGAAGGCTCAGATGCTTGGGCAATTCGTGTTGCACCATGAGGTTATAACCATACTTGGTGGGAGTATTCGGAATTTTCGACGGCAGAAGTTGCGGAAAGCCCGGACACTGTAAGCCGCTTACCGTTTGAACGCAGTTTCCAATATTCGGGCCGGTGGGCTGAACGGTCGCAGGATTAAACGGCCAGGGCTCGCCAAATATGGTGAGCGAGTTAGCAAATGGAGGTTCCTCGCCCGCTCCGAATACCAAGTACCACGCCTCAACCTGGTCGTACAAAATGCTGAAACCACCTCGGACGCTCGTCGTGCCCTTTTTAAACGGATCCCAGTTAAAACCAAGCCGCGGCGAAAAATCATGCTTTGAGGACCGAAACATCTCAGCTCCTGGAGCAGGGCTCACAAGTGGTGCCGCTAAAGTTTCCCAGTCCTGCGTCGTGGCACCTAGGCTCGTAATCTTCCCATTAACCTCAGTTGGCCCTGGCACGTAGCAACCATTCCTCGCGCGCCTATGACGCTTACTTCGGCACGTACTCCGTGGATGAAAAGGCGACTCCTCCTACCGTCACGCATCACATGGAAGGAAGCCTCAATCCAGAGGCTGTCGGGCACGACGCGGTCCGGGATCTGCTGATCAGCGGCGACAAATTGACGCTCGTCGTTCATGGCTCCACGCCCGATGTCAACGTAAACTCGTTTTCACGGGTGAAGTGAGGCCCCCCTCCGGCCCGTTCGCGCTTCGCATCGTCTTTGAAAATACAACACTACGCCGCCGAGGGCTGCTGGGTTCCAGTAAGGTCTTGAAAACGGTCCGGTTCCTCTTGCCGAATACATCGCTCGCACTCTTCTTCTCCTCGCTCGCTATGGCAAGGAAGATCAACCCGAAACAATGGTTCCAAAGGTCTCCCAAGAGATGCTCGCAGAGATGATCGGTACGACGCGGACCCGCGTCAATTTGTTCATGAATAAATTCGAGAAACTGGGGTTCATTCACTACCATGGCGGTTTGCGGGTCCACGGTACCTTGCTTAGTGTTCTTCTCCACGACGAATCACCGCCTCTAGCCCGCCTCAACGTTGTCAGTCGGTGGGCTAGAACCCAGCCCGGGTCGCCAGCTCGACTCGCCAAATAGGGCCGCCCTCGTAGAGCGGGGAGACGTCGAGGTTTTTCGTGGCGATTCGAGCGAGCCGTTGCAACGCTTGACCGGTTCAGCGCCACATCCCAGCGGGCGCCACCGGCCTGAGCGTGAAGCTCGGCAATCAGCGCCGCCTGCCCGGTGAGGAAGGCGGCTCGATAGGCGCCTAGAGGTGCATCAGGTAACGAGGTGTCAGGACGCATGGCCTTGGGGAAGGATGATAGCGCAACAACACCAGGATTCAGGGCTTGCGGTTTCGTGCATTGGCGGCGGTTTCGAAGAGATAATTGCGCTATACCCCCCGGCAATTTGTAAGAGTATGAAAGCAAGCGGGATGCTAAAGGAGCAGTTTGTAATTGATTGAAACCACGGCAGATGCTGAGCGCGATTTTTGCGTTTTGGCTCTCGCTGAGAGGAACTTTGGTTAATTCGGTGGAGTGAATTGAGAGAGAAAGCACGTGCCGCGGGGCGGAATCGGAGAAAACGGCGGAGGGCCATTCGGGAGAATGGCGTTCCCGGGAAGGGCATTCGAATCGAGACTCGAGTCTCACGAGATATTCTATCAGAAAAGTCTTGGACTGTAAACTTAAAAGTTATCAGTTACTATTCGAATAGCCATAAATCCTGAAGTAAAAATCCAACTTGTAAAAATGTCCGGCCGAACGGGATTAATAAAGGATCTGCCCCGGAGTTCCGCACGGATCATACTACGAGCTCCGGTTTGCTGACGGCTTCGCTGGTCACGCAACGGGTTACTGGGTGGTGAAGGTGAAATCGGCGGTTACGGTTTCGCCTGAGCGGACCATGATCTGGCGCTCCTGGGTTCCAAATGTCGCCGTCCATATTGACAACGTGTAGGAGCCCGGGGGAACGCTTTTGATCTCGAAGGCGCCATTGTCTCCGGAGACTGCGTAATATGGATTGGTGACCACGCCGATGTGAGCCGCCATCCAGGGATGAATGTTGCAATGCACCGGAACCATGATCTCAGGATGGGTAAGTTTGGTGTTAACGGGATCGGAACCGGGCTGCTGGCTTACGTCCCAATCGTGCCCCGATTTAGGGACGATGTGAATGTTGTGCGTGGTGGGATCCAGGGTCACTACACGAAGAGGCTGCCCCACCATAATTCCGAGCACGTGCGGCTCGTACCGGCATTCCTTCTGCGTAATGGTAATGGGCTGGGAAGGCACGGGCGCGGACAGATTCCCCGTCCCTTTCGAGATATACAGAAAGGCATTTGGAAGGGTTCCGTCGGGATTGACGCGTCCGTCTTCGGGCAGCGCGGGCCCTGACTGCTCGGACTCGCAGACCGGGTCTTTGGACATCACGAGCGGGCGCAAGCGCGGCGCCTGGCCACGAAAATAAATCTTGCCGACGATCGTAGGACTACCGGAAGCGGCTGGACCCGACTGCGCTGCGAGCGTGTCAGCATGTGCGCGCCCATTGAACATCACATTCAAGCTAGTCGCGAGCGATAGCACCACAGCCGCGCCAAGGCATGTTGTCTGGAACTTAGTCATCAGATTTACTCTCCATCGTCAATTTCCGCTTGCCGGCGCCCGTCCGCCAACGTGCCTTCGGCGTGTAACGCAGGCGTGAGTCTGGCAAAACCAACTTAGAAAATAACGCCTAAGTGGATATACAAGAAATTGTTGTCGCTGGCGTTGCGCCCCATTCCGTCGTAGTTCGACGAGGCTCCATTAAACTTGGTGTAAGCAGTGTACTGCAAAGCGAGGCGTACGTTCTGTACCGGCCAATAAGTAACGTTGGCAATGAAACCCGCGCTGTTCGGGCTTCCGGTGCGGCTGCCGCTAACCGACGCCGGGGCGTAGAGGAGAGAGTCGTTGGTTCCGGTGGTGGCAAAGTATCCGAGCGCGGGGGTGATGCGGTAGCCGATGTGGTACTCGGCATTCGCGCGGAAGGTGTTCAATGCGTGACCAACGAAATTGGCGCCGCCCGAGGCAAAAGTGGCATTGAGGTTCGAGCTTTCGTGGATGTAGGTTCCGTGAACCGTGAGAAGGTGATTCGCTAGCTGTGGCAGCACGCGCTCCCATTGGGCGTCAGCAGCCACGTCCGTGTAATCGTCAGTCGGACCGCTCACGGACTGCGGGGTGGATTTAACGTGCAAGCCGTAGGTGCCGAACTCGAGGTAATTGTTGCCGAAAGATTGCTGCCAGGCGGCACGCCAGTAAGGAGCGACATTCTGAATATTGAATTGGGAACCCACGCCCGCGTTCGGCACAGGCTGGCCGAGATGCGCGGAGGTATAAACGGTGCCCGCAAGGTAGAGATGATTGTTCCACATGGTATAGGCGCCTGCTCCGCCGACGTCCTGAGCAAGCTGGCCGTCGACCAAGGCGGAAGTTGCAGTACCGGGCGCCGAGGGCGAGTTAATCCACGGAAAACCCCACGCGGGAGTGTCGTTCCAGAGGTCCTCAACCGAGGGATTGTTATTGATGTCGAGGCCGTAGACGAGGGATTTTCCGTAGAGATGGCCGGTGTTCGCATAGCGAATGTCGGTATTGTCCCAAGTGAAGTGATCATCCTGCGTGTTGTAAGTGACCTGTACGAAACCGCCCAGGTGGCTGGCGTAAGCGCCCGCCAGAAATATGGAGGCATCCTGGGGCACGGACAGCTTCCAGTTCTGGGTGGCCGGCTCGGCCTTCTGGAGCCCGGTGTCGGATATTTCGATCTGGGCCGAGAGGGGAAGGAAGGAGAGCAGCGAGAGACCGGTTTTGCCGGTGCCGGAGGGCGATGTGATCGATTTGAGTCCTAACATCGTGTAGCCATTCAGTTTGAAGGTACGGCCCAACGGGGTTAACTCTGGCGGGTTCGTGTGGCAGGCGTTACAGGCCAACCCGGTTTGGCGCGAATAGCTGGGCACCGCATTCGCGCGCCGAGGCAGGACGATAAGCGCACCGAATAGGCCCGCAAAAGCTAAGGCGCCAAGAAATCCTGAAATTTTCGGAACCCCAAAATGTGGCATCGAATCCCCCAAGCCTCATGGTAACCGGGATTATTGGGCAGCTCTGTGACGCACGTCACAAGGAAAGGCGTCGAGAAACACTCACAGTCAAATAGTTTAATATGGTTCGAATGCCTTTTCGAGGCCAGCTTTGTTGGTAATAAGCAGGGTTGAACCATGAACCTCGATCAGATGCTTGCGCCTAAAGTCGGCGAATATTCTCGTGACAGTTTCTCGGGACGACCCAATCATCTGCGCAATTTCCTCATGTGTAAGGGTCAAAGCAATGCGGGCGGCATGCCCGCCGTCGCTGGTTGTGCCGCCTTCGGCGGCGAGATCGAGCAGGAAACGCGCCAGTTTCTCTCCGGCAGAGCCGGAGAGTCCAAGATACCGAACCTCCCGATATGTGGCGTGGTAAATTTCGCTTAGCATTTCAGCGACTCGCACAGCGACTTCGCCGTGTTCACGGAGGAAACTCAAGAAGAGGTTGCGCGGAATAAAATTGGCTTGGATGGGCTCGAGCGCTTCTGCGGTTACCTCATATGGCTTCCCCGATATGGTTCCGGGAAGACCGACAACTTCTCCCGCATCGGCAATTCGCAGGATCAAGGATTTTCCATCCGCTGAGCTCGCGGAGAGTTTGATCCGGCCGTTGCAGATGACAAATACCCCGCGAGCTTCCTGGCCCTCGACGAAAAGAATTGCGCCTTTCGGGTAAGTCGCTGAGGAGGAAATCGCATCGAGCCCTTCAAGCGTTCGTCGCGGCAGGTTGCAAAAGAGCCTGTCCTGCATCATAGGGCAGCCGAGGCAACTTTCAATCACTTGCAATCCGTAGGGTGTTTTCATCACTCTCGCCCGGTGCATTATACGCCGCTTCCTTTTTGAGTTGATATGAATCAGTGGGGCACCTCACTCTCGAATCAACCTCTGCCTTGGGTTCCTCTACGCTAATCGTGTTCTGACACGACGCACTAGCCCGTGACGCTGCTCACACCGGATGGTGACCTGCATCACTGCCCACTCCCAGGAAAAGGAAGAAGCTGAGACTCAAGAGAGGGGGTTATATGGAAAAAAGGGAACGTAAACTTCTGGATATATTGAAAGCTGAGCTGGTCTTCCTGGAGAAAGGCGGTTACTCAGGTTCGGTGCGCCAGCCCTGGAGATACCAGCTCTTTTTCGAAGATTCGCCCATCTGCACAAATTACAGCGTCAGAGAGCACTCCGAGCCGTGCAGCAAATGTGTCTTAATGCCGGCGGTACCTGCGGCATTGCGCGGAGAGAAGATTCCATGCCGCCATATTCCCCTCAACGGGCAGGGGGAGACGCTAGACTCACTTTACCGATATGCGGATCGACCTGAAATCGAAGAAGCGTTCGGCACTTGGCTTCGGAGCGCCATTTCAAAACTGGAAGAAGAAGACCAGCGGGTTGGGGCCCGTTGCGGCGCAGTCAAGTCACCAGACAAATCTCACATCAGCTACCTGTCCCGTATTGACCGTACGGGGATAAGGAGTGTTGCATGAGCGATGCTATCTTCGTGCGTGACTGGAACGTTGACGGCTTTCATCGGCAGGTGTTGCAACTCGAGACACAAGGTTATGTTGCCCGGCGCGAAACCTATCGCATCACGGCAGAGACAAATCCCGAGACCGGCGAAGTCATTCATTTATATGTGATCGAGATGTTTCTTTCCGGGTGTTTATGCGAGTGAAAGACAGGTAGTCCGTTTTGCCAGAAGTAATGTAGACAGCCATAAGCAACGTAGGCCTGTGCGATAGGAGGTTTTTATGAAAGCAGCTACGTTTGGCCTAGTTTGCCTGTTGACGCTGGCGGGACCTTCTGCTGAAAAAGCGCCTAGTGTTTCCGTATGGAACAACGATGTATTCACGAGCGAGTTCACCGGCGAAATCATGGATAGTTTCTGCGCCGAAGATGGACACCACATTGGTATCAATAATGATCAGATCAGCATTTCCAAAGCGGGCTGTACCCTCACATGCGCCAAGCTCGGTGGCGCACAGTTCGTGCTCCATGATTCCCGGACTGAACAGACTTATAAATTGGACGATCAAAAGAAGTCTGAGGCATTTGCCGGTCTTTTCGTGACCGTGCTGGGAACGTACGACAAGGAAAAAAAGACAATCCATGTGACCGAGATCAGGCCGGTGATTGTGAACGCTTTTTGCGGGCCGCTTGCGGTCGTAGAAGGCTCCTCCGAAGAAATGAGGTTCGAAGGGCCGGGCATCGGCCGGCGCAAATGCGTCAAGTTAGCGGGCGGCACGGCATGGTCGTGACGGGTGGCAGTGGTTACCGAGCAGCGGGCTCTTCCCAGGGTCGCGGCTGGCGCGCCTGGTGCGGTAATGGGTCCCGGCGCATTGGGCCTTGAACTTTGCTGCCTGAAAGCCGGCGCGCGATGGTTGCGCAACCCACATAGATTCATCCCAGAAAAATGTTGCGTTGTGAGGAATGACGCGCGTACAGTCGGCTTACCAGGCTTGCTCCGTCCGTTTCGGTGCAGCCGGTTTTTTTTGACTTGCGGAAGAAAGCGGTTGCGTGTTGAACAATCACCGGCGGCCCTCCTTACCTATCGTGCTGACCATCGCGGGCTTCGATCCGTGTTGCGGTGCGGGTATTGGCGCCGACTTGAAAACCATTTCGGCTCATAATTGTTACGGTGTCGCGGCCATTACCGCGGTGACCGTGCAATCCACGCAGGGCGTTAAGGCAGTGCACGTCACCCCAGCCGAGACTCTACGCGCGCAGTTGGACACGCTCGCAGAAGATCTTCAAATCGTCGCCATCAAGATCGGTATGCTGGGCGATCGCGCCAATGCCGCCGTCATCGGCGAATTTCTCGATCGGGGGAGCTTTGCAAACGTGGTGCTCGATCCCGTAGTTGAGCCCAGCGCCGGGGGAGTCGATTTGCTGGATGCGGCCGGCGTGGAATACCTGGCCGACGAGTTGATGAAGCGCGTGGCGGTTATTACTCCCAATCTTGCGGAAGCCTCGATGCTTTCCGGGCTGGAGATCAAGGACGTGACCGGCATGGAAGCAGCGGCGCGGAAACTGGTGGAGCGAGGCGCGCGCGCCGTCGTCGTGAAAGGCGGCCATCTGGATAAGGCCGTGGATGTGCTTTTCGACGGCACGACCGTCCTGATCCTGGGTGGCGATCACGTCAAGACCGAAAACACCCACGGATCCGGTTGTACCTTCGCTTCCGCGATTGCCGCTCTGCTGGCCTCCGGGCGGCCGCTGCGCGATGCCGTGGTGCTCGCAAAAGCTTACGTGACCAAGGCCATTGAAAATGCATTCGTAATCGGCAAAGGCCCCGGACCGCTGGACCACTTCTACCGCTTGCATCACGAACCGCCTCCGCGCGGCATCCACGAAGTCCCGCAGCACGGAATGCACCCGGCTTCCGAACCGGCTACCCGCTAAAGTCAGGGCCAGGCAATAGGCCCGATGGCCCCGCCGCGTTTTCCGTTAGTCAATTTTAGCTTTCACCGGGCGGCAGAAGGCTTACGCTTCCCGGCGGTATACGACGCGTCCGGCGACAATCGTCGCCATTGGAGCGCCGCGGAATTTCCGGTTGTGGAATGGCGTGTTGCGAGACTTGCTCGCCGAGTCCTCGGAATTAAACGTCCACGCGCGATCGGTGGAGAACAGCGTCAGATCGCCGGGTTCGCCCGCGGCGATTCGCCGGGTGAGCCCCAAAACCCGCGCCGGACCGCTCGTAAACAGCTCGACCATGCGCGAAAGTGAAATGCGGCCGGCGTGCACCAGCTCGAGTGCCAGCGCCAGCGCTGTCTCGAAACCGGTTACGCCGAAAGGCGCCCGATCGAATTCCACCTGCTTGCTGGCCGGCTCGTGCGGAGCATGATCGGTGGCGATGGCGTCCACGGTGCCGTCAGACAGCCCCTCGATGAGTGCCGCGCGATCTTCCTGCGATCCGAGCGGAGGATTCATCTTGAAGTGCGTGTCGTAAATAACGTCTTCGTCGGTCAGCGTGAAGTGATGCGGAGTGACCTCGCAGCTGACCCGCAGGCCACGCTGTTTCGCCGCCCGCACAAGTTCGAGCGAAGCGCGGGCCGAGAGATGCGCGACGTGCAGGTGGCAGCCGGTGAGTTCGGCAATTTGCACATCCCGTCCGACCGCGATCGATTCCGCGGCCGCGGGCATGCCGGTCAGCCCTAGGCGCACCGATTGGCGTCCTTCACGCATGACCGCGCCGGCAAAAAGGGAGGGGTCTTCGCAATGATCGATCACCGGCAAAGCGAGTGCTTGGCAATATTCCATCACCTGCCGCAGCAGCTTGGCCGTGGCGATGGGTTTGCCGTCATCGCTTACGGCGACGATGCCGGCCTTTTGCATTGCGGCAATCTCGGAGAGCCCCTCGCCGCGGCTTCCCGTGGACGCTGCGCCGATGGGCCAAACCCGCGTGCTCGCGGCGGCAGCCGCGCGCTCGACGATGGAGCGCGTCACTGAGGCGTTGTCATTCACCGGCCGCGTGTTGGGCATCGGGCATACGGCCGTAAATCCCCCACGCGCCGCCGCCCGCGTTCCAGTTTCGATTGTTTCCGAGGACTCGCCTCCTGGTTCGCGCAGGTGGCAATGCAAATCAATGAATCCGGGGGCAACAATCATGCCCGTGGCATCGAATTCCTCGGCTCGCGCCGGCGCCTCGTTGCGGTCCCTCGCGCCTGTGGGTTCCGCGATACGCGCGATGCTGTCGCCGTCGAGCAAAATGTCCAAGGCGGCATCGGTACCGCTGGCCGGATCGAGCACCCGTCCATTCTTAATCAGCAGCATGGGAGGTCCCTTTGGGCGCACCGGATTCAGTTCCGGTGCCAATCATGAGAAAAAGCAGCGCCATGCGGATAGCTAATCCGTTGGTTACCTGCTCGAGCACGCAGGACTGCGGCCCATCGGCGACCGCGGGATCGATCTCGAGCCCGCGAATCATGGGTCCGGGATGCAGCACGAGCGCTCCCTCGCGTGCGCGGCGGAGCCGCTCGGCAGTGAGCTGGTAGAGCAGGATGTATTCATCGAGGGGCAGGGCCGGTTCGTGCATGCGCTCCTGTTGGACGCGCAGCACGATGATGACGTCGGCTCCTTGTAGTGCTTCGTCGATGTCTGCGGTGCGGCGTACCGGAATATCGCCGAGCAGGCCTTCGAATTCGCGGGGAAGCCACATGGCCGGCCCGCATAGCGTGAACCGGCATCCGAACTTTGCCAGCAGGTGCAGATTCGAGCGCGCCACGCGGCTGTGCAGGATGTCTCCGACGATGGTGACATTCAGACCCGCGAGACTGCCGCGCCGGTCACGAATGGTGAGCGCGTCGAGCAGCGCTTGCGTGGGATGCTCGTGCATGCCGTCACCTGCGTTGATGACGGGGATATCGAGGTGGCTGGCCACGAATGCGGCGGCGCCCGACGAGCTGTGCCGCATCGCGATGCAGTCAGGCTTCATGGCATCGAGCGTGCGCACTGTGTCCAGCAGGGATTCACCCTTCTTCAGGCTCGAAGTTTCCGCCTGCAGGTTCATGGTATCCGCGCCCAGGCGAGAAGCGGACGTCGCAAAACTGATGCGCGTACGGGTGGAAGGCTCGAAAAACGCCAACGCTACCGTCTTGCCACGCAGCGTAGCCAGTTTTTTGAGCGGGTGCCGTTGAAATTCCTGGAATGGTTTGGCTTCATCCAATAAAAAAGTGATTTGCTCGGCGGTAAGCGATTCGGTGCCTAGTAAGTGGCGCAAACGCTGCACGGTTCCTCGAAGAACTGCTAACTCGCCGCCTGAAGCCTGTCTCAGCGCCGGGATGGGTATGCTCGGCGGCTGAAGAACGGAATGCAACCCGCCGAGTTAATCCACGCGCTCCACCAGCATGACGCGCTCTTCCTGGTCCACTTCGGTCAGGCGAACCTCGATAATTTCAGCGTCGCTGGTTTGTATGTGCCGCCCCACGAAACTGGCCTCGATCGGCAGCTCGCGATGCCCGCGATCGATCAGCACGCACAGGCGAATCCGGCGAGGCCGCCCGAGGTCAAACAGACCATTCATGGCGGCGCGAATCGTGCGGCCGGTGTAGAGCACGTCGTCCACGACGATCAGATCCTTGTCGTCCACGGGGAACGGGATTTCGCTCGAATGCAAGACGGGCTGCGCGGCGATAATCGACAAATCGTCCCGGTAGAGAGTGATGTCGAGCGTGCCCACGGGCACCCCCGTCCCTCCCATGCCGCGCATAGACCGCTCGATGCGCTGGGAGAGAGGGACGCCGCGCCGGCGGATGCCGATCAGCGCCAGGTTCGAGGTTCCGCCGCTTTTCTCGACGATTTCATGGGCCAATCGTTGCAGCGTCCGATCGATCTCGGTGGCGGACATCAACTGATTTTTTTCGACGACGCGCATTGGCCGAACATCGTAGCATACCGGTTGCCTTCACTGAAGCTCACACCGATAACGGGAAATGTGGCGCCGCAAATCGCGGCGACCAGATCGCCAGGTCTGCAGCCGGGGCGCTGGCCCCGGTCGCGCCTCCTGATTGCGGGTGCGTGTTAGACTAGCGCCCAGTGAGCGGTCCGGCCGCAGTCGACCTCGCTGTAGAAGTTGGCGCCGTGCGCCTCGCCAATCCTGTTATCGCCGCCAGCGGTACGTTTGGATACGGCATTGAATTTGCCCACTTGATGGACCTGAACCGCCTCGGTGGCCTTGTCGTCAAGGGCCTATCCCTTGAACCCATGCCTGGAGCGCCAGCCCCGCGTCTGGTTGGTACTCCTGCCGGCATGCTGAACGCTGTGGGCCTGCAAAACGTCGGAGTCCGCAAGTTCATCGCAGAAAAGCTTCCCCTGTTGCGCGCCTACAGGACCCCAGTTGTCGCCAATGTTTTCGGTCATACCGTCAAAGAGTATGGCGAAGTGGTGCGGCATTTGGAGGGCGCCGAAGGTGTCGTCGCTTACGAGTTGAATATTTCGTGTCCCAATGTCGCCTGCGGAGGACTGCAATTCGGGAGCGACCGACGAATGGCCGCAGGGGTGGTTGCCGCGGTCCGACAAATTGCCCGGCGCCCGCTTTGGGTGAAACTCTCACCTAATGTCGCGGATATCGGCGCCATGGCCCGCGCCGTCGAGGAAGCCGGAGGAGATGCGCTCACGGTCGCAAACACTTATCCGGCGATGAGCGTGGATTTCCGTACCAGGAGATCTCGGATCGGCAACCCTACCGGGGGTCTATCGGGACGCGCCATCCGGCCGATCACGATGCGCCTGGTTTATGAGGTGTCGCGAGCCGTGCGAATTCCAGTTGTTGCGCTGGGAGGAATTGATAGTGCCGAGGACGTGCTCGAATATTTTGTGGTGGGTGCCGCGGCAGTTCAGATANNTGATAGGCACAGCGACCTTTGCCGATCCTCGTGCATGCGAAAACCTTGTAGTTGCTCTGGAGAGACTCTGTATGTCTAGTAAAATCACTAAAATCAGTAACTTAACTGGAACATTCAGAGGCGAAAAAGCTTGAGAGAAGCGTCATTTGCGCGTATAATTTGTCAGTCATCCGACCCTCAGTGGCAATGTCATGCGCAAACGATTCATCATCACTTTCGCCGCCTTGGCATGCCCTCTTGTCACCATACTTTTCTCTCTTGTGTTGCAGGCGCCGCTAACCGCTCATACCGGCCAAACTATTAAGCCGATTAAGGTTTGGACTGGCATCGTCAGTTGGTACGGCCCCCAGTTCGATGGCCGCCTGACCGCTAGTGGACAACCCTTCGATATGTTTTCGCTCACCGCCGCTCATCCCACTCTTCCGTTCGGCTCGATGGTCAGGCTTGTGAACGTCAAGACGGGGCGCAGTCAGGTGGTGCGCATTAATGACCGCGGTCCGTTTGTCGACGGCCGCGAAATGGACGTTTCTTTTCTGGTGGCTAGCCGCCTGGGGTTGGTGGAGCAGGGCATAGGCCGCGTCCGGATGGAGCTGTTGCAGGAACCGCAGCATCCCTAGTCCTCCCGGGGGTCTTCCCCGATCTAGTCTGCCGCCCCCTCCCTTACAACGACTCGTCACTGTACTGCTTCAGTTCCGAAACAAATATACTTACAGCTCGGGGCGTGCTGCACGAACTGGTTGAACACAAACGGCCGGTCGAGCTCAACGTGGGTGTTTTCAATCGAGGTCGTAACGTTAAATGACAAATGCGATTGTAGGCACGGCTGGACACGTTGACCACGGCAAGTCCGCCCTGGTTGCGGCCCTCACGGGCACCGATCCGGACCGCCTTGCCGAAGAGAAACGTCGCGGGATTACCCTCGATCTAGGCTTCGCATTTCTCGACATAGGGGACGTGCGCCTCGGCTTCGTCGATGTTCCGGGGCACGAACGCTTCGTGAGCAACATGCTTGCAGGGGCCGGGGGCTTTGACATCGTCCTGCTGGTGATTGCGGCCGATGAGTCCATTCAGCCGCAGACTCGCGAGCACTTTGATATTTGCCGGCTGCTGGCCATTCCGCGCGGGATCGTGGCCCTCACGAAATCCGATCTGGTCGATAGCCATACCCTGGAGCTCGTACGCCTGGAGATTTCCGAATTCCTGCAAGGATCGTTCCTCGAGGGTGCTCCTACAATTCCCGTCAGCGCCAAATCCGGCGCGGGCCTCGAGCAACTGAGCGCGGAGCTGGCTCGTGTTGCGGCCACCGCAGCGGAAAAGGATTGCGGCCGATATTTTCGCCTGCCGATCGACCGGGCGTTCGTAATGAAGGGTTTCGGCACGGTGGTCACGGGTACGCTGGTTTCGGGTCAGGTGAGACCTGGCGACGAGCTGGAGCTGCTTCCCGCGAACCGCCGCGTCCGGGTCCGCGGCGTGCATTCGGGGGGCGTGCCCGTGGAGTGCGCAATGGCCGGCCAGCGAACGGCCATCAATCTTGCTGGTGTGGACTTGCAGGAAACGGGGCGCGGAATGGCGCTGGCGGCGCCGGGGCGTTTTGCGTGCACCTCGCAGATTGACGCACGCATTACTCTCCTCGCCGGCTCGCCGCGGCTGAAACACCGCGCTCGCGCGCATTTTCATCAGGGTACTTCGCAGACCATTGCGGAGATTCACCTGCTCGAAGGCTCCGATGTCCAGCCGCGCGGTTATGCATTGGCGCAATTGCGGCTGGCCGAGCCGTTGCTCCTGTTGCCGGGCGATAGGTTTATCCTGCGGCAATTTTCGCCGGTGGTTACGATTGGCGGAGGCCAGGTGCTTGATGCTTTCCCGACGCGTCATGCGGCGAAAGACCGGCCGCGGGCCGTCGCGCAGCTACGCGTGCTCGAAGATGCCGGGAGGCGCGATTCGCCTGACCGCGTCAACCCTAGCCGCATCAACCCTAGCCGCGTCAATGAAGACATGCTGGCCGCGTTGGTTTCCTCGACGCCCGCCGGAATGACGATCGACAATTTGATTGCCCGCACCGGCTGGCTCGAGGAAGAGGTGCAATCTGCGGCCCACGCACTCGCGAATGCCGCCCCTGCGAATGCGTCCCCTGGGAATGCGCAACGATTACGAATCGTTTCGGAGAGACCATTCATAGTGGCCTCCGCCGATGCGGTGCAAGCCTGCGCCGCGCGCATACTGGCGGAACTGGATCGATTTCACCGAAAAAATCCCCTGCTCGAGGGCGCGCCTAAGGAGAATATCCGCGAACGTA
This sequence comes from Acidobacteriota bacterium, assembly GCA_003140295.1. GTDB lineage: Bacteria > Acidobacteriota > Terriglobia > Acidiferrales > UBA7541 > Palsa-189. The sequence continues at coordinate 2,539 of PLJR01000410.1, read as the reverse complement.
CCGCCGCCGGCATCCTTCCGGAAGTGTTTCGTGCCGCTCTGGACGGTCTGGTCGTTTCGGGTAGGGTGGCGGTCGCGGGAGATCTTGTGAAGCGCAGCGGGCGCGGCATGGATTTACGGCCGGAGGAAGCTCTGGCCAAGGAGCAAATCGAGCGCCAATTTGTGCAGGCGGGTCTCGCGGCTCCTCCGGTTGAGCAAGTGCTGGCCGGGCTTCCCGTTGAAGCGCGCCGCGCGGAAAAGCTCCTGCAACTGCTTCTGAGGGATCAAGTTCTTGTTCGAGTCAGCCGGGAGCTCGTATTGCATTCGGCCGCCGTGAATAAGCTTCGAGAGCTTTTAGCGGAATACAAAGTTGTACGGGGTTCGCGCCTGGGGGTCGGCGAGTTTAAGGAATTGGCGGGCGTTAGCCGCAAATATGCCATACCCTTGCTCGAATATTTTGACCGCGCGCGCGTCACGAGGCGCGAAGGGGACGCCCGTGTTATACTCTAGTTTGCCTTCATCCCGTGATATCATCATGCGGGTGGCATAAAGGCTCCGAAAGGCAGGTTTATCATGGGTGAACTAAGTCCAATTCACTGGCTGCTCGTTCTGGCGATCATCGTTATTCTCTTCGGAGGCAAGCGTATCCCCGAAGTCATGCGCGGCATGGGTGAAGGCATCCGGAGTTTCAAGGAAGGGATGCGCACCAGCGAGACACCGACATCGCAGACGACGACCCAAACTACACCGGCTAATACGACTCCGGTCGTGACTTCTACCACGGTCCCTGAGAAGAAGTAGTAGCCGATACACGTGGGCAGTGCAAAAGTAATTCCCGCCCCGAAAGTCTAATGGTCTCTCTGTGCCTGGGCTGCCGATGTTGATGTGCCGCATCCTCGTTCCGGCGCCCAGCCAAACTCCTTTAGGATTTGGTATACGCGCGAGACTGGCAAACCCACCACGTTGAAGTAGCACCCTGCGATTCGCTCGATGAAACGGCCGCCCGCGCCTTGCGCAGCATAAGCTCCAGCCTTATCCAGCGGCTCGCCAGTAGTCACGTAGCGTTCGATCTCGGCCGCCGCTAGGGCGGAAAAGCGAACCTCGGTTGCCGCAACCTCGTATCTCGAAAGCCCATCTGGGAGCCGCGCGAGCGCGATTCCGGTCAGCACTCGGTGGCTTCTGCCGCTCAACCGCTCCAGCATCCGGCGGGCTTCCAGGGCCGAGCCAGGTTTGCCGAAGGCCTCGCCGTCCAATTCCACCGCCGTATCTGCGGCGATCACTATTATTTTTTCTTGTGGGGTTTCTTGTATTATTTCTTGCGGGGCATTCGATTTCGTCCGGAGCTGCGCCATCGCGGCGTCTAGTTTTGCCCGTGCGAGCCGCAGGACCATGTCCGCGACGGTTTCATCCGCGCGTCCAATTTCATCGATTTGCGTGGTCATCACGTCAAACGGGATGCCGGCGTTCGAGAGGATCTCAGCGCGGCGCGGAGAGGCGGAAGCGAGGATAATTTTCATTTGAGACATGGCGGGCGCCGGCCGCCCGTCAAAGCGACACGATTTCGCGATGTTCTCCAAATACTCTGCGCATCGCGTCGGAGATTTCGCCCAGGGTGGCATACGACTCGACGGCGGTGGCAATTGCCGGCATTAAGTTTTCTTCCGTACGAGCCCGCGCCTCCACCGCCGCCAGCGCCGCGGCCGCCCGTCCGGAGTCGCGGCGGGCGCGGAGTGCCGCCAAGCGCTCGATTTGCTCCCGCTCGATCGCCGGATCGACACGCATGAGCGGAATCGCGGGTTCGGCCTCGGCGCGGAAGCGGTTTACGCCGACGACGATGCGCTCTCCGCTCTCGACGCCTCTTTGTACTTCATAAGCCGCCTTCTGAATTTCGCGCTGGACGTAACCTATCTCAATCGCGCGCAGCATGCCTCCCAACGCGTCGATGCGCGCTATGGCTTCCTGGGCGCTGCTTTCGATCTGATCGGTCAGCCGCTCAATGGCATAGGCTCCGCCGACCGGATCGACCGTATTCGCGACGCCCGTTTCGTGAGCAATGATCTGTTGGGTCCGCAGGGCCAGCAGCGCACTTTGTTGCGTGGGAAGCGCGAGCGCTTCGTCGAGCGCGTTCGTGTGCAAGGACTGGCAGCCCCCCAGCACCGCCGCCAGCGCCTGAATCGCCACGCGGACGATGTTGTTTTCCGGCTGCTGCGCGGTGAGAGACGATCCCGCGGTTTGCGCATGAAAGCGCAGCATTAGCGAGCGAGGATCGCGCGCGCCAAAGCGCTCCCGCATCAGGCGCGCCCATAAGCGCCTCGCCGCGCGATATTTCGCGATCTCTTCGATAAGGTCACTCTGTGCGTTGAAAAAAAATGAGAGACTCGGCGCAAATTCGTCGACGGCCAGCCCTGCGTTCACAGCGGATTGCACGTAGGCGATTGCATCCGCCAGGGTGAAGGCCACTTCTTGCGCGGCCGTCGAGCCGGCTTCGCGAATGTGATATGCGCTGATGGAAATCGTATTGAAGCGAGGCGTGAATATCGAGCCGAACTCAAAAGTATCGA
>PLJR01000014.1 GCA_003140295.1 Acidobacteriota bacterium | reverse complement strand
ACCCGGATACATCGGTCCGTTGCGCGCCGGATCGGTGGGGCCAAACAAGGCCACCACCCGCGTACCCAGCGCCGCCGCCAAATGCAGCGGACCCGTATCCGCTGCGACGATCGCGCGCGCCTGCGCGAGCAACGCGCAAAGCTCAGGCAGTGTGGGTTTCAGCGTCACAATCGTTGCCGGTGCCGACCCCTGTATCACCAAGGCCGCTAATCCCGCCTCCCCGGGCCCTTCATTTACCACCGCGGGAATGCGATGCCGCCGCCAAAGCTCGCCGCACAATTCTGCGTAACGTTCCGCGGGCCAGCACTTCGATGTCCATCCGCCGCCGGGACTGACCACCACGTAGTCACCCGCGATGCCCTCGAGCGCAAGCCTTTCCGCCATGCTTCGCACCTGGTCCACCGGCACGCGTAGCGGAAACTCCATTGCCGCGGGCCGCACGGCGCCCGCGCGCACCGCCAGGCTCAAATTGAGTTCCACGACGTGCCGCCCCGCGGGAGCCACGCGCTCGGTGTAAAACCACGCCGCGCCCGGTTCTCGCGCCGCCTTGCGATCGAAGCCCACCCGGCGTGCGGCGCCTGACAGCCGCGCCAGCAGCGCCGATTTGTACAGCCCTTGAAAATCAACCGCACAGGTATAGCGTCCGGCACGCAGCCGCCGCACGCACGCGAAATATCCGGCCCGTGTGCGGCGCAGTGGAATGACATGATCGATTCCTTCCACCAGGGAGATCAGCGGACTCCACTTTTCCTCGACCACCCAATCGATTGCGGCCGACGGAAAACTGGCTCGCAGCGCAGCCACGGCGGGCAGCGTGTGCACCAGGTCACCCAGTGAGCCCAGACGAACGATGAGAAATCTTGCAGGAGTGGCTTCAGACATGAGGCAGGCGCTGCAGCCGGGACAGCAGTTCGCGGGTCGAGTGTTCTTTGGCGTCGCCAACGATCGCGACGCGCACGCCCAGTTCCCGCGCGATCTCCACTTCGGGCACGGTATCCACGGTGTAGTCGGTGCCCTTGGCGTGCACATCCGGGCGCAATATCCGCAGCAGCGCGGCAACATCCGGCTCGTCAAAAATCGTCACGTAACTCACAGCGCCCACGGCGGCTACCAGTTGCGCGCGCGCTTCTGCCGGAAGGATTGGGCGTCCTTCTCCCTTTAGCGCTCGTACGGTCGAATCCGCATTTACGGCCACGACCAACACGTCTCCTTCAAGAAGTGCCCCGGCGAGATACCGTACGTGCCCAACGTGCAGCAGGTCGAAGCACCCATTCGCCAGCACTACGCGGTCTCCGGCCGCGCGATGCTGTTCGAGCCGCGCGATCAGCGCGTCACGGCCGAGGGTTTTTTCGCGCATATCCATTCGCCCGTCGCTTTTCTCGCGTACCAATACTTCCGGCTTCGCGGCTTCCCCGCCGCGCGTCACATCGATAAGGGTCAGTTTCCCCGCGCCCGGCGCTGTTTCGGTTCTTTGCCCGAGTTGCTTCCGGCGTCCATAGAACCGGCGCCCGCGCCGCCAGTCGCTTCCGCGTTAATCGCCCCTAACAATTCTCCGTGCGTCACCGTTGCCGTGCCCCGCTTCATCACTACGATGCCACCGGCGTAGTTGGCGATCTGTGCGGCTTCGAGTACGGTGGCACCCGCTCCCAGTGCCAGCGTAAACGCCGCAATCACTGTGTCGCCAGCGCCGGTCACATCCACCGCCTGGTCACTGCCGAATACACTCAGTGCGCACGCCGCGCGCCCCCGTTCGAACACCATCATGCCGTCGCGCCCGCGCGTCACCACCAGCGCCGCAACGCCCAGCCGCGCCATGGTGCGCTGCGCCAGCCGCTCGAGTTGCTCCGCATCCCCGATCCGCGCATGATGCGCAGCCTCAAGCTCGGCCTCGTTCGGCGTAGCCGCCACAAGTTCGAGCCCCGCATATTCGTGCAGCCGGTAGCGTGAGTCCAGCGCCACCGGCGCGGCCCAGCGTCCGCGCCCGCGAATCTTCGCCGCAATTTCCGGCGTCGCCGAGCCGTATCCATAATCGGAAATAACCATGGCGGACGCCTCTGCCAGCCGTCCTCGTGCCGCGCGCACCAGCGCCCGAACCGCTTGGGGCGGCAATTCCGTTTCCGGTTCGCGGTCCATGCGCAGCACCTGTTGCCGGGTCGTGTGCGTCCACCCCGCCAGGAAGCGGGTTTTTGTAGGCGTTGTCCATCCGCGCACGCGAATCAGCCCCGCGACATCCATGCCCTTCCCGCGGAAATATTCGTGCAGTTTGCTTCCCGATTCATCCTCGCCGATTGCGCCCACCGGATAGACGTGCGCCCCGAGGTCCGCCAGATTGTTGGCCGCATTGGCCCCGCCGCCCGGCAGGCACTGCGTTTCGCGATGGCGCAAGATCAATACCGGGGCCTCGCGCGACACTCGCGAGATTTCACCAAAAACAAATTGATCCGCTACAAAATCGCCCAGAACCACGATCGTCTGCTGCGGAAACAATTCCACAATGTCCCTGAGGCGCGCCAGATCGGCCGCCGGGCTGGCACCGCCTCTCACTGCAACTCCTTGAGAATCACATCCACCGCCGCAGCCAAGTCCGGCAGCACCCAATCCGGCTGCCGCGGCCACTCTTGACGGTGGTACTCGTAATCGCCGCTCCCGTAGCCTGTCAGCACCAGCACCCCGCGCCCTCCGGCCGCGTGCGCGAGTTCCACGTCGCCGTAGCGGTCGCCCACCACAAACGAGCGCGTCAAGTCGATGTCGTGCTCGCGAGACGCGCGCTCGAGAAGCCCCGGCAGCGGTTTGCGGCAATTGCATTCGTCCGCTTTCGAGTGCGTGCAGTAATAGAATCCATCGAGCCGCGCACCGGACGCCGCCAGCTCCTCGGTTATCTTTCGGTGTACTTCCGTCACCAGTGATTCAGGAAACATCCCGCGCGAGACGCCCGACTGGTTGGTTACCACGATTGCCGGCACGCCCGCCTCATTCAACCGCCGGATGGCGCCTGCCGTGTGCGGATAAATTTGCAGCCGGCTGACGTGGTTAAGGTAGCCCACCTCTTCGCAAATTGTGCCGTCGCGGTCCAGAAACACCGCGGGACGTGGCGCGCGCGGTGGACTCAATACCGGCACCTGAGGGATATTGTCGAAGGGTGTGGAGCAAGCTGTGGCGCAGGTGGGGACCACGCCGAGGGTTTGCTTTTGCGCGCCACTCTCTGTGCGGTTACAGCCATGCCATGGAAGCTCCCAACACGCGGTCGACGGAAATGCGCGTCATGCAACGATGATCGATCGGACAGTGCCGCAGAAAACATGGGCTGCACTCGACCGGCTCNNAGCGTAAAATTCGGCGTTACGGGACTCGTGCCCTCGGGATCGGTAGGACCGAAAATCCCCACCACAGGTATTCCCACCGCGCCCGCCACGTGCATCGCCCCGGCGTCATTGCCGATAAACAGACTACACGCCGCGAGGAGTCCTGGCAGTTCGCCAATCTCGGTCGCGCCCGCTAGATTTATCGCTTTCCCCTGCATCGCCTGCATAATACGGGCGGCCATTTCGCTTTCTTGCGGCGCGCCGAAAAGTATCACATCGGCGTCAAACGCGGCAATCAATCGGTCCGCCAGCGCCGCGTATCGCTCCGGCTCCCAGCATTTCGCCGACCCATACGCCGCGCCCGGCGCAAATGCAATCCGGCGCGCTCCCGGCCGCGCTCCGGCGGCGCTCAGGCGCTCCTCCGCCGCCAGCCGTGCCGCCCGCGTCACGCGCAACTCGATCCGGCTGATAGCGGGCAATTGCGCCAGCCAGCCCGCGCGCTTCAGCAACTCTAAATAATAATACGTCTCGTGCGCCGGCACCTCTCCAGTCCCGGGAATGGGAATCGCTTGGGTCAGCAGCCAGCTCCGCGCGTCTCGCGCATATCCGATGCGCTCCGGAATCCCCGCGCGCCACGCCAGCCAGGCCGCCTCGAACGCATTCTGCAGCAGCAGCGCCGCGTCAAATTTTTCGCTACGCAATTCGGCGGCCAGCCGCTCACGGCCTAGTATTCCCCGGTGCCGTCCTCGGTAGTCGAACACGATCACCCGGTCTGCATACCCCTGCCCCCGGTATAAATCCGCCACCCAGCTCCGCGCCAGCACCACGATCTCCGCACCGTCCCAGCGCGCGCGAACCGCTTCGAGCGCGGGAATCGCCATGATCGCGTCCCCGACCCAATTCGTTGCGCGCACCAGAATCTTCATCGTCCCGCACGCCGCCGCTGCACCACTTGTAAAACCGCGCGCCAAAACCCCTCCGCGTCGAACAAATTTAACTCCACCCGGCAGGCGTATAGCGGCAACACAGCCGGCAGCGATTCGCGCAGGTTGAACACGTCTTTCTCTGTGCAAACCAGCGCTTCCGCGCCGGACTTCACCGCATCTCTTTCGAGCCTAGCCACATCCTGCGCCGAATAGCGATGATGATCCTGGAACCGCCGCTCACCTTCTACACAAAACCCCCACCGCCGCAAATCGTAAAAAAATGCCGCCGGGTTACCGATTCCGCAAAACGCGAAAACTTTAACCTCGCTTCGATCCATGGGCAGCCCCACCTGCATCGCCGGAGCGCGCAGCACCGCCGCCAGCTCCACTTGCGCGTAAAAAATAGGCGCGCTCGTAAAGCGGCGCACCGCCGCCTCGAGACCCGGAGCATGTTCAGTTCGCGTGATCACGATGGCATCGGCGCGTCCCAGCGCGCCTCGCGGTTCGCGCATGCGCCCGGCCGGCAACAGCCGCCCTCCGCCAAAAGGGTCTGTGGCGTCAATCAGCACGATATCGGCATCCCGCTCGAGCGCCAGGTGCTGAAATCCGTCATCGAGCACAAACCAATCCACTCCATGCCGTTCGAGAATCTTCCCAGCCGTGTACCGGTCGCTGCCCACGCCCAGTTGGGCGCGGCCGCCGAGCCGCTCCCGCAGCAGCGCCACTTCATCCGCGCGCGGAATCCCTGCCGCATCGGCTTGCGCCCCGCCCCGATAACCCCGCGTGAGGATCGCCGCCTTCTTCCCGTCCGCGAACAATCGCTCCGCGATCCACAACACCATCGGCGTCTTGCCCGTGCCGCCCACGGTAAGATTCCCCACGCTGATCACCGCGCCATTCAGCCGGCGCTTGCGCAGTATCTTCGCGCGATACAGCGCGGCGCGCGCCTCGACCGCGGCGCCGTAAATCCCTGCCGCCGGCCACAGCGCCAGCCGCCACGCTTCCGGCGACTTCTCCTCCAGCCGCGCAAGCTCCGGCGGTATGGATTCAAACACCGTCATGAGTGCGCCGGTTCGAACCCCGGTTCGAACTTGCGCACCTCCGCCAGCAACGCCGCGATGCGCTCGACCGTCACCTCGGTCGCTCCGCGGTTCCGCTCCACCAGTTCCCGCGCCGCCCGTCCCATGCGCTCGCGCCGCTCGCGGTCCGACAGCAGCGCGATCCACGCGGCCCCTAACTCCGCTCCTGAGCGCACCTCGACCGCTGCCTCTGCGCGCAGCAACCCGGCAGCGATGTCCCGAAAATTTTCCATCGAGCCGCCAAACACCGGAGCCTTCCCAAATACCGCCGGCTCGAGCGGATTGTGCCCTCCCGCCGGCTCGAGCGACCCGCCCACGAACACCACATCCGCAACCCGGTAGACCGCCGCCAATTCGCCGATCGTATCCAGCAGTAAAACGCTTCCCTGCTCGCCTGGCGCGCAATCGAGCACTCCGTGCCGGCCGCGGGTCCCCGCCGCGTCGGCGAAATTCAGCGTGCTTCGCCGCACCAGCCGCCGCCCAGACTGTTCGATCAGCGCCGCTGCGGCCTCAAATCGTTCCGGTTTGCGCGGAGCCATCACCAACAGCGCCCCCGGCCATTGCCGGCCCACAGCCGCAAGCGCTTCCAGCACGAGCGCTTCTTCACCCGCGATCACGCTTCCCGCCACCAGCACAGGATCGCGTTTCATTCCCTGCGTGCTCGACAATTCGCCTTCCAGCCACTCCACCAGCGGATTTGATTCCGGCCGTGCGACGTCGTACTTCATATTCCCAGCGACCACCACGCGCCCGGGTTGCGCTCCCAGCTCCACCAGCCGCGCCGCATCCTGCTCGCTTTGCATCACAAAAAGCTCGGCATCATTCAATACGCGCCGCAAAAATCTCCGAAGCAAGCCGCCCGAAATCCGCAAGGCCCGCGAAAATCGCGCTAACGACCGATTCGAGATGCGCCCGTTCACCACCGCCACCGGCACTTTCGCGCGCCGGGTCTCCCGCAGAAAATTCGGCCAGATTTCCGTCTCCAATAGGATCACGATCTCCGGCCGCACGGCGCCCAGCGCCCGCCGCACCGGTCCGCGCCAATCTAATGGAAAATAAAATACCGCCTCGGCCGATTTCAGGCGCTCGCGCGCGAGCGCCTGCCCTGTCGCCGTGGTTGTGGAGACTACCAATCGCCGTCCGGGAAAGCGCGCGGCGAGCGCGCTTGCCAGCGGCACCGCTGCCAGCACTTCCCCTACAGACACCGCATGTATCCATATCGTCCTCTGAGCCCGGGTGCGGGCCGAGTCCAGCCCCGGCGGGAATTGCCACGCGAAACGCTCCGGCAGATTGCGCAGGTACTTCTTCTGCCGTAGGCCTTTGATCAAAAAATAAGGCGAGAGAAGCAATACCCCTGCGGCACTGAGCACGCTGTAGAGAAAATACATGCGGATGGCGAGAAAGGCGGGCCCTTCACCGCCGGCCGAACACGCCTGCGGACGCTTGCGGCCCTACCGACGCGCACAAAAGCGGGCTCTGCGTAGAGCCCGCCCAAATAAACCATAGCATAGGTGCTCCAACTGCTCCACGCTTGCGGCAGGATAAATCGGCTTCCCGAAGACAGCACGCTTAATCCCTGCGGCCCTCCCCGAACAATTAACAAATTCGCTCTGGCCCATTTTCGTGAAGCGCCCGCGCCTGCCCCAGGCAACGCGCCGAGATGCTATGCATCTCACCCGTATCGCATGCTGACCCGCTCCCGCGCCTATATACCTGGGCCTTTTGCCCGCACTTGGCGGCGCGCTATCGTGCCGCCTGTACTCGCACTGCTATTCGCCGCACAAATCGCCGCACCGGCCTCAGCGCAACAGCTCGACCCTGCGTCGCTCCCCGCGCATGATTCTCACCAGGGACTGCTCGTCGCTGTTGACTCCTTCACTTCCGCCGCGCGCTACAAAGACAAATTCGGCAAGCGCACCCCGTATGATGCCGGCATCCTCGCGCTCGATGTGTACTTCCGTAACGATGGAGCCGCTCCCATTCGCGTCAACCTCTCCACCATTCGCCTGCGTATGGGCGAACCGGGTGGATCGCGCCAGCGCCTCGAGCCTCTTTCGTCCGAAGAAGTCGCCGACGCAGTTCTCCTCAAGCCCACGAAGGAGCCCTCCGCGCGCCGTTTCCCCATCCCCGGCAGCGGCGTGAAGCCCGCGCGCGATAAAAATTGGGAGGCGCTTGCCAGCGTTGTCCGCTCCTCCGCTCTCGGCACCGAAGTCATTGCTCCGCACTCGACCGCGCACGGCCTCCTCTATTTCGACGTGAATCACCATTACGACTGGCTCTCGAACGCTCGCTTGGAAGTTCCCGATCTTTCCTTCATGCTCGACAACAAACCCCTTTTCTTCTTCGAAGTCGATCTCACCCCGTAACGTTTCATCCGCGCTCGGTAACTTTCGTTCGCTCCGCATTTGCTCGCCGTCTCCCCCTCGGCTAAAATAACGGCGCCTCCGGGCCCCGACCACATGAATCTTCTGGACGCCTTGAATCCGCAACAGCGTGAAGCCGTGCTCGCAACGGAAGGCCCGGTCCTCGTCCTCGCCGGCGCCGGCACCGGAAAGACGCGCGTCATCACCTACCGCATTGCCAATTTAATCGAGCAAGGCGTTCCCGGCGCCTCGATCCTCGCCGTCACCTTCACCAATAAGGCCGCCGAGCAGATGCGCGAACGCCTCCGCGCCCTCCTCGAAGGCACCGGCGCCAATCCTCACGAGCCTTGGATCAGCACCTTCCATTCTTTTTGCGTGCGCCTGCTGCGCCGCGAAGCTTCCCGCCTCGGCCTTCCGCGCAATTTCGCCATTTACGATGAAGATGACCAGCTCGCCGCCCTCAAGCTGGCCCTCGCTGCGCTGGAGATCGATGATCCGGCCGATACCCCGCGCGCGCTCCTGTCCGGCATCAGCTTCGCAAAAAATCACGGCATTTCGCCCGAAAAGGCGCTCGCCGACGCCTTCGACGACCGCGGCAAGACCGCCGCGCGCGTGTACGCAGAGTACGAGCAAACTCTGCGCAAGACGGGCGCACTGGACTTTGACGACCTACTGCTCCGTACCGTCGAGGTGTTGCGCCGCTTCGACGATGCGCGAGCTTCCTGGCAGTCCCGCTTTCTCTTTCTGCACGTCGACGAATATCAGGACACCAACAGCGTCCAGTACGAGCTGCTGCGCCTGCTCGCGGGACCCGGCGCCAACCTTTGCGTTGTCGGCGATGAAGATCAGTCCATCTACCGCTGGCGGGGCGCCGATGTCGGCAACATCCTACGCTTCTCCGACGATTTCCCCGGCGCTCGCGTTCTGCGCATCGAGCAGAACTACCGCTCGCGCCAGAAAATCCTCGATGCCGCTGCCGCCGTGGTCTCCAAAAATTCCCGGCGCATCGGCAAGGAGCTCGCCGCTACCCGCGGCGCGGGTGAGAATCTCACGTTCTACGAAGCCCGCGACGCCCGCGCCGAATCCGAATATGTCGCCGCGCGCGCTGCCGAATTTGCCGCCGCCGATTCCGCGGCGCGCATCGCCGTGCTGTACCGCACCAACGCGCAATCCCGCTCCTTTGAGGAGGCCTTCCGCGGCCGGGGAATCCGCTACCGTCTGCTCGGCGGCTTCAGCTTCTACCAGCGCGCCGAAATCAAAGATGCGCTGGCCTACGTGCGCCTCGCCATGTTTCCGGACGACGATGTCGCCCTCCTGCGCGTTCTCAACACGCCGCCACGCGGTATCGGCAAGACTACCGTCGAAGTCCTGCGCACCCTGGCCCACGAGCACGGATCCTCCTTTTGGAGTGCGCTAGGCGAAACCGTCGACGCGGGCGGCAGCCGCGCCCTTGCGCCCCTGCGGAGCTTCCGCACGCTCATCGAAGATCTGCGCCAAAAGCAGGCCGCGTTGCCGCCCGCGCAATTTCTGGCCGCCGTTCTCGATATCACCGGCTATCTCGACATGCTTCGCCAACCNNCGCCGAGCGCGGCGAAACGCTCGAGGATTTCCTCGACCGCGCCGCCCTGGTGAGTGACGCCGACAACTTCGACGATCGCGCCGCGGTCACTCTGCTTACTCTCCACACCGCCAAGGGCCTCGAATTCGAT
>PLJR01000168.1 GCA_003140295.1 Acidobacteriota bacterium | reverse complement strand
CGCGCGCTTCCTTCAACTCCTGCTCATTATTTCTTTTAAAGGAGCTGATTCCGCTGGCCACGAATGCACACAGAACAAAGGCAATGAAATAAGCCATCTCGGTGGCATTGACCGCGAACGAATAGAAGGGAGGCACGAAGAAATAGTCCACCGCGAGTGTGGACAGCAGAACGGCGAAAAGGCCTGCCGTGGTTCCTCCAAACCAAGCGCTTACCACTACGGCCGCGAAAAATAGAAACAGAAAGGGGTAAGGAAAAAACCGTTGGACCAGAATCGTCGAGGCCAGCGCCACCGCCACGCAAAACGACGGCACGCCGTAGCGGTAAATCCACGGGCTTGACCGGGTCCCTCGCAATGGCGTGAGGCGCGCGCCCGGAAGGCTTAAAGGTCTGTCCACATGTACCCCAGCCTACCAATTTAACGGGCGTCCGCGCGATTGTCTAACGGGTTCTTCCGATGAGAAGCATCACTTTTTCAAAAAGTAACGCACGCATTTTTACTTGGAACGGCGGCACGGCCATCGCGACGGGCAGGTACCCGTTGGCGAGAATATATTGCCGGGCTAGAATGTCCTCTTATCGACAACCGGCTGCAACAATTCTCGGCGCCAGGAGGCTCCCTTGAGGCTCAGTCACGCACCCGGCTGCACGCTCCTGCTCGCCGGAGTCTTGTTGTACGGAGCAGCCACATCCGTTGCACAAACCGGGATCACGCCGAGCTCGAGCACTCCGGGCCAAGCCATACCTGGAACTCTTGGAGTAAGCCCGATCGCGGGCAGCGTGCCGGCAGAGCTCATTCCCGGCGTCATGCCACTGTCGCTGCAGGAAGCCATCGACCGCGGGTTAAAACAAAATCTCGGACTGCTCCTTTCGAATGCAGACACCCGCTTGGCTCGCGGACAGCGCTGGGAGCAATTGAGCGCGCTGTTGCCGCACGTGGTCGCCGCGCCTTATGTGGCTGCCTCAAAGATTAATCTTTCCGAAATTGGTATCGGCAGTGTTCCTGGACTCAGCCTGCCAGCGTCTGCGGGCCCTTTTTCTTATTTCGATGCGCGCGCAGCCGTGACGCAGTCGCTGTTCGACTGGAAATCGATTAGCGCTGCGCGCGCGGCCAGCCAGAATTTGAAATCCGCCGAATATACCTATAAAGACGCGCGCGATCTCGTCGTGCTCGCCGTCGGCTACACCTATTTGCAGGCCATCGCCGACGAGGCCCGCATCGAAACGGCGCAAGCGCAAGTCGACACGGCGCAAGCGCTGTACAATCAGGCCACGGACCAAATGACTGCCGGCACTTCGCCGGCCATCGACGCCCTGCGCGCCAGGGTAGAACTCCAGAATCGCCAGCAACAGTTGATTCAATCGAAAAACAACTTTGCCATTCAAAAGCTGACTGTAGCACGCGTGATCGGCTTGGCTCCCGGCCAGGAATTCGAATTGACCGACAAGTCGCCCGACCAGCCCTTTGAGGGCCCCATTGTTGATGAGGCTTTGAAACGCGCATACGCTTCTCGGTCCGATTATCAAGCGGCCATGACGGACATCCGCGCAGCAGAATTCACCCGCCAGGCTGCGCGCGCCGGCTATCTTCCGTCGCTTGGGTTTAACGCCGACTATGGCACAGCCGGGGCGCATCCCTCCACGGCCACGCAGGTATTCGACGTGCGCGGAACGCTGTCGATTCCTATTTTCCAAGGAGGCAGCGTGCGCGGTGACATTTTGCAGGCTGATGCAAAACTCGAGCAGAGCCGCGAACGCCTGGCCAATCTCCGCGCGCAGATCGATTCCGACGTGCGCGCTGCGCTGCTGAACCTGCAGTCGTCGGCCGAGCAGGTCAACGTGGCGCGCAGCAATATTGATTTGGCGGAACAGACGCTGGCGCAGTCGCGCGATCGGTTCAGCGCGGGTGTCACCGATACCGTGGAGGTAGTGCAATCGCAAGAGGCGGTAGCGAGTTCCCATGAACAGTACATCTCCAGTCTGTACAGCTACAATTTTGCCAAGATTTCCCTGGCTCGCGCTCTGGGCGTCGCGGAAGAGGGCGTCAAGGAATATTTCAAAGGAAAATGATCATGGCGGACGAGAACCCATCCCATTCAGCCCCCGATGCAGGTAAAGAATTCCCGAACGAGCCGTCGCCCTTGAAGGACAGGGCGCCTGCGCCGCCAGCGCACCGGCGTTCCAAGCGCCGTAGAAACATCTTGATTCTGATCGCCGTCCTGGCGGTCCTGGTTGGCGGTCTTTTTTTGTGGCGCTACCTGGGCAGCTATGAATCAACCGACGACGCCCAAGCGGATGTTCATCTTTATCCCGTCAGCGCTCGTATTTCCGGCTATGTCGTGAAGGTCAGTGTCGAAGATAACCAGTGGGTGGAGAAAGGCGCGGTCCTGGTGGAGATCGACCCGAAGGACTATGAGGTTGCGGTGGCCCAGGCGCAAGCCAACCTGGCGAGCGCCGAAGCGACAGCCCAATCACTGAATCTCCAGGTTCCCATCACTTCGGTGAACACCGTGAGCCAACTCAAGTCCACTGCGTCGGACATCGAAAATGCCACCGCCGGAATCATCGCTGCCGAACGGCAGGTTGCCGCGGCCCATGCGCAACTGGAGGAGGCCGAGGCCAATGATATAAGGACGCAAGAAGATCTCCGCCGCTACAAGCTTCTGGTCGACAAAAAAGAAGTGGCCCAGCAGGTTTACGATCAAGCGTCGGCCGTGGCCAAATCCAGTACCGCAGCGGTCGTGGCAGCCGGCGCCAATGAGTCCGCCGCGCAGCAATTCGTGCAACAGGCCCACAGCCGTGCCGTCCAAGCGGATGCGAATTACCAATCCGCGCAAACCGGGCCGCGACAAGTATCCTCCTCGCAGGCACGGGTGCGTGCCGCTATCGCCGATGTGCAGCAGAAGCGCGCGCTCCTCGAACAGGCCGAGCTGGACCTCCAATACACCAAGATCGTTGCGCCGGTCACCGGTGAAGTAAATAAAACCGTGGTCGTCGGCTTGAACGTTCAACCCGGCCAGCAACTTCTTACGGTCGTGCCCCTCGACGACGTCTGGATCACCGCCAATTTCAAAGAGACGCAGCTCAGACACATGCGCGTCGGACAGAGAGCGGAAATCCATGTGGATTCCACCGGCCAAACCTTGAAGGGCCATCTAGACAGCGTCGCCGGTGCAACAGGTCCCCTTTTCAGTTTGCTTCCGCCGGAGAATGCTACCGGCAACTACGTGAAAATAGTGCAGAGGATTCCGGTAAAAATTGTTCTCGAGCCGGGCGAAAACCGCGATCGTCAGCTTCGGCCCGGCATGAACGTCGTCCCGGACATATACCTACAATGAGTTCCGCTGCTCCCGCATTGAACCAGGACGTTTGGCGGCCCAAATACAATCCTTGGCTGATCGCAGTGGTTGTGGCGCTGGCAGCTTTCATGGAGGTCCTCGACACCAGCATCGCCAATGTGGCCCTGCCTTACATGGCGGGGAATCTGGGCGCCAGTAACGACCAAAGTACGTGGGTCCTGACTTCGTATCTGGTTTCGAATGCCATCATTCTGCCCATCAGCGGCTGGCTCGCAGGTGCGTTCGGACGCAAGCGCTTCTTTATGACCTGCCTGGGCGTGTTCACCGTGAGTTCTTTGCTTTGCGGGGTGGCGCCTAGTCTCGAGGTGCTTCTTTTTTTCCGTGTGCTGCAAGGCGCGGGAGGCGGAGGACTGCAGCCGATGGCGCAGGCCATTCTTGCAGATACCTTTCCGCCCCAACAGCGCGGGTTGGCGTTTGCGCTATATGGGATCACGGCCATCATGGCGCCCACCATCGGCCCCACTCTGGGGGGATGGATCACTTTTAACTATTCCTGGCGGTGGATATTTTTCATCAATCTGCCGGTCGGGCTCATCACGTGGTTTCTTGTTCGGCGCTTTGTCGAAGATCCTCCGTATTTAAGCAGGCTCAAAGCCGCTGGTGTTAAGTTGGACTACATCGGCATCGCCCTTCTGACGCTGGGTGTCGGAGCGCTGCAGGTGCTGCTCGACAAAGGCCAGGAAGANNGATTGGTTTGGGTCGCGCTTCATCACCACGTTAGTTATCGTGGCGGCCGTTTGCCTGATCTCACTGGTTGTCTGGGAGTGGTTTCACAAGGCGCCGATCATTGACGTCCGCATGTTCAGGAGCTTCAACTTCGCCAGTTCGAGCTTGATGATGTTCACCCTGGGAATCTTGCTGTTCAGCAGTTTGGTCTTGATGCCGCAGTTCCTCCAGACGCTTGTGGGGTACACGTCCGAGCTGGCGGGGCTGGCGCTTTCGGCTGGGGGTGTTGTTTTGCTGATTGAAATGCCCATAATGGGGCAGCTGACGACCAAGATTCAGGCCCGCTACCTGATCGCCTTTGGCTGGCTGAGCTTGGCTATGGCCATGTTCTATTCCACCAAGCGAATCGACCTGCAAATTAGCTTCAGTGCCGCGGTGTGGCTACGCATTATCCAAGTGATTGGATTGGGATTCCTGTTCGTCCCGATTACGCTGGTGGCTTACATCGGGATTTCGCCGGAAAAGAACAATGCCGTCGCCGGAATCGTCAACTTCATGCGCAACATGGGGAGCAGCGTAGGAACTTCTTTGGTCACCACATTAATCGCGCGCCGCGCGCAATTCCACCAAGAGATTCTGATCGACCACACCAGGGCTGACAATCCCAATTTCCAAAACGCGGTCAACGGCCTTAGCCAGCGCTTCGCGCACTCCGGATTAGCGACGCAGGAGGCCCACATGCAGGCTTACGCCAGGCTTTACCAGGGCACCCAAGCGCAGGCGGCCAGCATGGCTTATATTGATACCTTCATGGTCCTGGCCGTGGGCGCAGCGATCATGTTCTTCCTGGCTCTCGTTTTGAAGAAGAACGACCCGGGCGGTGGCGGCGAAGTGGCGGCGGGTTGATGAAGGTGCGTTGATATCGACTGGCATGATGCTCGATAGGATGGTGCGTTGAGCCTGGCGGGCGTCAGCGACTAAGATGATCAAAATCATTACCATCGAACGAGAGTACGGCAGCGGTGGCGGCGAAATCGCAAAACTCCTGGCAACGCGGCTGGGTTGGAAGCTTTGGGATCAGTTGCTCACCGAAGAGATTGCCAGGCTTGCGAATTGCCCCAAAGCTGTCGTCGAGGTTCGCGAGGAACGCACCGATCCGCTCTACTACCGGCTGTTCAAATCCTTTTTACGCGGAAGCTACGAAGGCAGCATTAACGCGCACAAGCTCAATCTGGTCGACAGCGAAAGCATTTTGAAGATTACCGAGCAAGTCGTGCAGCACGCTGCTAAGAAGGGAAACTGCGTCATCGTGGGCAGGGGCTCGCAGCATTTTCTCCGCAACCGCCCAGACACGTTGCGCGTGTTTCTTTACGCCCCGATAGAAAATAAAGTACGTCGACTCCTGGCCCGCGGCAAGACTGAGAACGAAGCCCACCAGCTCGTGGATACCGTTGATCGCGAACGCGTCGATTTCATCCAGAAGTATTTCCATGTCGAATGGCCTGACCGCGCGATCTACCACTCCATGATAAATACCGCGCTTGGCGACGAGGCTGTCCTGCACATAATTCTGGACCTCATGCACACCCTCGATTCAAAAGAAGCACCAAACGCAGCAACCGCGTAGTCTTCAACGTTTCCAGATCTCTATTTTGAAATCGATCCGGGGATTACCTTTAGAGGTGGGTTGCAGGCCGGTGCAGATGACCCAACGTCGGCGCTCTATTATGCCGAACGCCGCCGCGCACGAGTGCGGGCGGCTTTCCGTCCGGCTTTACGCAAACGCTGCGTGCCTTTGGTTTTGACGGCATTCATCGCCGACTGGTGACGAGATCGCTTGCTGCGCTTTTCCGCCGCGTGGTACGCGTGGCGAGACAAACTTTCAGGCGACGCAGCCGACCTCCCTTCGCGCTTAAGTGCATTTGAAGTCGCCCTCGAACGCGTTCGGGACGGGTTTGTACGATCGGATGTTTTCCCCTTCTGGATATCTCTCTCGGCCTGTGACACTACCTCGTCCGATGCTTTCCCCTCTTTTGGGCGGCTTCAAGCCGACACCCGCGCGGCGTGCCTTCGAAAGGCCAATCGCGATCGCCTGTTGAGGCGACCGCGCCCCATGTTTACCTTCACGAATGTGGTGCATTTCTTCGCGCACGAATTCCCCAGCCTGGGTGCTCGGCGACTTCCCCTCTTCTTCATCCTTACGAGCTCGTTCGATTACCTCTTCTTCAGGCATACCGTCCCTCCTAAACCCAACCAATTATCTAAATTCCGGAAGGTCAAAATTGAATGCAGATTTCCCTGTACTCTAATGCGCGATATTGTGTATGACCACTCTAGGTATGGGCACGCTGCGAAAACGCCGAATTCACGTCTGCAGCAGCTCCAAACGTACTTTCCACACGGTGGCGTCTCCTGGCGCAAGCATCACCATTCCGGTGTCCGTGCCTGGCGGCCAAAGTGGGCTGTATGGATCGGCCAGATTGAACTGCGGCTCGACAGCGACGTAATTCTTCTCCGGTGGAGCAAAAATTTGTATCGCCTTTACTTGCGGGCAGAGCGCGGTAACACGGACGCCATACCGTGCGGCAGGGTCGGAGATTTCGATCACCGTATGTCCCGCCGCCGTTTTATCCAGGTCGGCGAAGCAATCGTCCAGGTACACATCTCCTAACGGCGTCCCACCCTGCCCGCGAAAATCGTATTTTGATCCTGCCACCGGCGTCATTTTTCCCGTCGGAAATACGTCGTCGTAATTATTCAGCAGCACGCGCTGCCGGCCGGGAACGCGCAGGGCGCCTGCCGCCGCTCGCCGCTGGGCAGTGCCAAATACGGATGCCAGCCGATGCCCACGGGCATAGGTTCCCGCCCCGCGTTAGCAACACGCACGGCGAAATCCACGGCCCGAGCGCTCAATTCGGCCTCGACAAGCACATCAATTTTCGACACCCAGTAGCCGCCAAAATCGTATCCCCGCAAGCTGGCTTTCACGCGCTCCGGTGTAACTTCCACGAGGTCAAACTTTGCCGCGAGGATCAGCCCGTGGATTGCGCACTTTTCGGCCCCAGGATGCTTTCCACACCAATCGGCCGGCAACCGCACCACGCGCCCCGGAATTTCCGTCTCAAGGGTTCGCCCATCGGGCTGCAGGCGTCCGCGCACGCGATTCGCGAATGGCACGAGTACGGCGCCCCCGAAGCTAAACGACCGCACGCCCATAAAATCGTCGCTTCCGCCATCCAGTTGGTTGCCGGCTTCCGCTAAAGGCGGCGAAGCCAGCAGATTGATCTCGCCGCTCCCGGGGAAAACCCCGCGCGCCTGAAAGAAATTCATTCCGCGACCCGGCAGAAACACAGCTTCAACGAATTCCGGCCCCTCCAACAAAGGAGTTGGAGTGCGCCGCAGAAATACGGGGGCCGCGCCACCGATCAGAGGCGTGTCAGAAGTACTCGGGCTGGACTGCATAAGGGGTCCCCAATAGTGAAGATGCTTTCAGCGAAACAACATGCCTTGTCGCAGCCTTCCAAGCGGGTCACGCAAATCTCCCGCGCTCGCCATGGCGACCTAACCATGCTCCTTAGGTCACATCTTCATCCCTTCATTTTTTCCGAGCACAGACGCGGGTATATCCTGTCGGCGGTTCCCTCTCGGACCTAGCTCCAATGCATGCCAGCCAGCCGGCTCTAGTCCATAGGTCGCCGCGCTTCTATGTTTCGCTCAGGCCCTGGTGTGGATCCCGGAAATGCATTCAGGGAGTGCGAATGATGAAGACAATTCATGTTTGCGCGTGCGTGTTTTTCACCGCTATCACCGGTGTGGCCGCGAAGCCGGCCAGAGCGCAAACCCAAACTCCCGAGCGTGTTTATACCACCACCTCCGCGATCACAGACGCAACCGGCACGGGACCCTCGATCATAAACGGTTTTACCGCGTCCTCTGGAACGCTTACGACCACCTCGGGCACGCCGTATTCCGAACGGGTCGGAGAGGGCACGGCGCTCGCCGCCGATGCGCTGGGACGGTTCCTTTTCGTCGCCAATTTTACAAACAATTCCATCTCGATGTTTCAAATCGATTCGAGCACCGGCGCGTTGACGGAGGTGCAAGCCTCGCCTTTCGCGAGTGGCCCGGCGTCCAGTGGGCTTCCCATACCGACCGGGCCGTTGTCCCTGGCAGTCGAACCCACGGGCCAATACCTCTACGCGGGATATTCCACCGGTGCGGCAACGGGAGAGAGCGCCGTCATCACTTACGTGATCGACGCCACGCACTTGGCGCTGGTGCCCATGCCGCAATTTGAGGTTGACCAGCCCCAGCAGTCCAATCTCTCCGTGCTCGTCGACGCACGCGGCAGAAATCTTTACGTGGCCGATAATTTAGCGGCACAGGTAAGTATCTACCAGATCAATGCAGCGAACGGTTCCCTTACGTTGGGCAAGACAGTCGGTGGTTCGCTGTTCGCTCGCTCGCTGGCAATGGACCCCCAAACTCGATTTCTCTTTTACGGAAGCGGACAAAATATAGGAAGCATCGAAGTCGCATCGCTTTCCCCCATTGACAGCCTCCCTACCACCGGGCTGGGCAACCAGCTATCCATTGGAGTTGGCGATTATCCTGGACCCATGACCGTGGACAGCACGGCAACGTTTCTCTACGCGGCCGCGGCCGGCAACATCTTTGCCTTCGCCATCAACCAAACCACCGGAAGTCTGACCGCAGTCCAGGGTCTTCCGCAGCAGCTTTCAGGGATAGGCGCCGTCGTTGCGGATCCTCGCGGGCCGTATCTCTATGCCTCGTCGGGTACCCAGGTGCGAGCATTTCAGATCAACACGCAGACCGGCGCGCTCACGGAGGTGGTGGGCTCGCCATTCGGCACGGCAGGTGGAGTCGCCCGCGGACTGGCTCTCGCCGCTCCTTCACAAACGCAGGGAATTTCCGGTCCCATTCCCGTGTTCGACTCGACGCAGGTGGGTTTTGCAACTGTCGTGATCAACACGACCAGCAGCACTATTATCGACAGAATGGGAAACAACGGCAGCCAGGCTTTGTTGCTGGCGCCCCCCAGCGCCATTACGATTTCCGGTATTAATGCGGGCGACTTTCACCAGAGTAATACCTGCCCGGTTTCACTAGCGAGCAACGCCTTCTGCTCCATCAGCGTGACCTTCACGCCCACGGCTATAGGAGCGCGGCAAGCCACACTCTCGATCGCCGACAACGCGAGCGGCAGTCCGCAAATTGTGTCGCTCAGCGGCACGGGCTCGAACGGTACCTCCTCGATCGCCTTATCGGCGGGCACATTGACGTTCCCGACGATTCTTGCGGGCACGGCGTCCCCGATGCAAAACGTGATGGTGATGAATGTAGGCACGGGGACGGCCACGCTAAGCGTTTCCAGCGTCGCGCTTTCCGGCGCGAATTTCGCTGACTTCTCATTTAGTAATGGATGCACAGCGCCCATCGCTCCAGGCACAAGTTGCCCCATCGGCGTTACCTTCACGCCTGTGGCGGCCGGCCTGCGAACGGCGCAATTAACGATTTCGAACAGCGTTGCTTCGCCGCAATCGGTCTCCCTCAGCGGCACAGCCAGTCCGTTTGCGGTTACCACGAGCAGCACTACATCTACCGTCAGAGCCGGCGTCACCGCCCAGTACGCCTTGACCCTCACTGCAGGAGCTGGATTTTCAGGCAGTGTGGCTCTCAGCTGTGCCGGGGCGCCGCAGGCGGCTACCTGCGTGGTTCCCGCTGCGGTGCAAGTGAACAACGGCAGCCCCGCGGGGTTCACGGTAATGGTTACAACGACGGCGGGAAGCAATGCTGCCCCTTTCGCGCGGGCTCCACGCACGAACGTACGCGTACACGTTTTTTCGGGCGCGATATTCGCAGCGACGGCGGTGGCCGCGACGAACGTGAAAAAATTCGTGCCCATCAACCACCTCATGGCTGGCCTCGTTATTCTCGCCGGAGTATTGGCGCTCTTCGCCTTCGTCACGCGCCAAAGACCAAGCAACGGAGTAACCACCCAAGTAAACACCCGATCGACCGCGTTGATACCTGCACTGCCCGCCTGGCAGCGCTTGGCAGCCATGTGTGTGTTGCTGGCAGCAGTAGCCGCCGCGGGATGCGGCGCGGGACCGGGCGCCTCTAGCAAAGGGACCAGCGGCAGTTCCGGGGGCTCCAATCCGCCTATAACTGGAACGCCTTCAGGCACCTACATACTGACCGTGACGGCCACATCCGGCCAAGTGGCACAGCAGTTCCCACTCACACTGACCGTGCAATAAGCCACGCGGCGCCGACAGCCCTGCGACCACTTGAAGACGGCGGACGGCGGTCGGCAGCATGCTGTCGTTACTCCTAAAAATTTCTTCCTACCTGTGTAGTAACCAGTAAATAGACCAGATTCATTCCATCCGGCTCCAGCCTTCTTGGCAGTCGAAGTAAGCTGACGACACCGCCGCATGACCTTGTCCCAAGACGGGGATTGCCTTCCCGAATGAGGAACCTCCACCTTGATTGCCAATTGGTTATCCATGGGTACTGAATTGAACATGTGAGACCCGCTCCCTAGATGCCAGACTGTCCACGGAGCGATGAGAGCCGTGAACAGTCAAAAAATTCTGCTTATCGACAGCGATCCGAAACATGCCGAGGCCTTGAATGAAACCGCCATTATTACCGGCGGCGAGCGCGCAACCATCGAATGCGCCGGGACGCTCGCGAGCGGCCTCGAGAGACTCGGCGGCCCGGCGGTGGGAGCCGTTTTTTTAAATCTTTTTCTGCCCGATAGCAGCGGAATGGACACGCTCGACAGGGTGGTGGTGGCTACCTGTGCGCCGATTGTGGTGCTGGGCGGCGCCGGCGATGAGGCGGTTTGTACCGAAGCGATGTCGCGCGGGGCGCATGACTATCTTCTGGAGGGCCGTCTGGACAGCTACTCGTTTGTACGGACGGCGAGAAATGTGCTCGAGCGCGAGAGGGCGCAACAAAAATTGCTGCTCGAGCGCGAGCGTGCCCAGGTAACGCTGAACTCGATTGGCGACGGAGTGGTGAGCACTGATATCTGGGGCCGCGTGACCTATTTGAACGCGGTGGCCGAGGAGATGACGGGATGGACGTCCAGGGAAGCAGCTGGGCGCGCTCTGGCCGAGGTCTTTGAAATTGTCGACGGCACCGAGCATAACGCGTGCCCCAATCCGGTAGAGGCGGCCATGCGCCAGGATCACGCCGTCAGGGTGACGCCCAACTGCCAGCTCGTTCGCCGCGACGGGCAGGTATTGGAAATCGAAAATTGCACCGCGCCCATACACGATCGAAACCGACGCGTGACGGGAACGGTATTGGTATTCCACGACGTGAGCATTGCGCGAGAACTGGTTCTAAAAATGTCGCACCTGGCGCAGCACGACCCGCTCACCGACCTGCCGAACCGGGTGCTGTTTCGCGACCGTCTGACCCAGGCCATCTCCTGGGCCCACCGGAACCGAGGCCTGCTGGCCGTGCTGTTCCTGGACCTCGACGGGTTCAAGCAGATGAACGATTCGCTGGGGCACATCATCGGGGACAAGATGCTGCTGTCGGTGGCCGCGCGGATATCGGGATGCCTGCGCAAATCGGATACGGTCAGCCGCCAGGGCGGCGATGAATTCGTGGTGCTGCTTCCGGAGGTGACGCATGCGGCGGATGCGGCGATCAGCGCGGCCAAAATCATTAACGAGTTGAGAAGGCCGCACCACCTCGGCGAACATCGCCTGAACATGACGGCGAGCATCGGGCTGAGCACCTATCCGTTCGACGGCGAAGACGCGGAAACGTTAATCAAGAATGCCGATACGGCCATGTACCATGCCAAGCAATGCGGGCGCGATAATTACCAGTTCTTTCACAAGAAGATGAACCTGCGGAACGCCGAGCGCCATTCCCTTGAGGGCCAGCTCCGCTTTGCCCTGGAGCGCAACGAATTTCTGCTGCATTACCAGCCGAAGGTAAATCTCTCGACGGGAACCGTGACGAGCGCAGAAGCGCTGGTACGCTGGCAGCATCCGGAGCGCGGCCTGCTGCTGCCCGCACAATTCCTGGCCATCGCGGAGGAAAGCGGTTTGATGCTTCCGTTGGGACGCTGGGTGATGCACGAAGTCTGCAGGCAAATGCGCGCGTGGATGGATGCGGGACTCCCCGCGGTGCCGGTGGCGGTGAACATTTCGTCGGAAGAATTTCGCGGCGAGCGATTTGTGGAATCCATTAGCCTGGCGCTCAAGAGCGAACGCCTCGATGCGCACTATCTCGAACTCGAACTGACCGAAACGGTGCTGATGTGGCACGCCGAGTCGAGCGAGCGCACTCTTGAGAAATTGAAAGCGGCTGGCGTGCGTATGGCGGTGGACGATTTTGGGACCGGTTACTCCAGCTTGAGCCACCTGATGCGCTTCGCGATTGACGCGTTCAAGCTGGACGAATCATTTGTCCGCAATATCGTCTCCAGCAGTGACGACGCGCCGGTGGTCAGCGCGGTGATCGGCATGGGCAAAAGTTTGCGGCACCGCGTGATCGCCAAGGGCGTGGAGACGCCGGAACAGTTTGCATTCCTGCGGGCGCAGGGCTGCGATGAGGGCCAGGGATATTTTTTTAATCGCCCGATGCTTCCGGCGCAGTTCGAGAAATTGCTGGCGAATGACACCCATCAGTCGCAATTGAGCGCCGACGTGAGGAGTTCCGCCGACGCATAGAGGTCACCGGCCAGAATTTGCTGGCACTGAGTGGGCCGCGCACCTTAATCGTCAAGATGAACGGCGTCGATCACGCCAATCACCGCCATGTCGATCGGGGAATCCGGGCGTCCCACCGCCGTCATGGCTGAAAAACCTTCGGTAACCAGCAGCACCCGGTCACCAATGCCGGCATCGACGGAATCGAGCGCCAGCACCGCTCCACCGCGGTCGCTGCCGTCCAGATCAAGCGGCTGCACCACCAGGATCTTGCGGCCGTGATGGGAAGGCGCTTTGTGCGTGGCGACCACATCACCGATTATCCGGGCGATGAGCATGGCAAAGGCGCTCTCCACTTCCCATAACTAACCAATCCTGGGTCGCGAAACTTCTGTAGCACAAATGGCGCGCGCGATCACGGTATCGCGAAAGTTGAGCCCGGAATATTAACGACATCCACCAAGCCCACAATCGTGGTTTCACATGGAACATCTGCGGGGAGGAACGGGAAACTGGCCTCGCGGCCGCGGCACCAGTAAACCGTGTCGCCCATGCCCGCCCCCACCGAATCGAGCGCGACCAGGGCGCGCCCCATCGCGCGCCCTTCACGGCCCAGAGGCTGCACGATTAATAGCCGCTGGCCCGCCAAAGACGCGGTCTTGACGGTGCATACCACGTTGCCGATAACGCGTCCCAATTGCACGTTTTTCCCGCGCGCCGCGATTCGCGGCTGCGCTCATTTTCTCCGTGCGGCGGCCAGCTCGGCTTGATGTTGCGAATCCAGTTGTACGGTATCGACAATCCCGACGATAGCGGCATCTACTGGGCGATCCTTGCATTCGGCGGCCATGCGCGCCGAGCTGCCGGTTACCACGAGCACGGTTTCGCGAAACCCGGCGGCCACCGTGTCCACGGCGATCAAATAACCCGGCTCATCCGCGCCTTCCGGAGAAATGGGCTTAACGACCAGCAGTTTTTTGCCTTCGAGCCGCGGATCTTTGCGCGTGGAAACAACCGTGCCCACGATGCGTGCCAGAATCATTCGTTTCCGCCGCTACTAGCGAGGCGAACGGCACGGGCCAAAGCCCCGCACGGTGCCGACGTGATGTCGCGGCTGAAGCCGCCACCTAAAACGGTAATCACGCTATCAAGTAGATTCCGCATCCGGCAGTGAACACATTTCGAACTTCGTTCTGCAACATCCGTTGCGCTCTTGGGTGACTTCGGCATAAGCCCGAAACACTTCAACCGCTCAATCCCGACTTGAAAACGGCCGAGCTAGCCGCCCAGCTGCGGCCAGCATGAGGATCGGCCACCAGCGTTTCTTGTCGTCCCGGCCAACCACCACTCGACATCGCGGTCTAGCGTGCCAAACACACCCTTGATGAAGCGCCTTCGCTAAAAGTTAGCCGGCGAGTGCGACTTAACGGGGGGCTGCCGCCACCTCGGACTTGCCGATCGGGAGCGCGTCTTCGAGCGACTGGTGCGGCCGCGGGATGACGTGGACGGAGATCAGCTCGCCGACGCGGCGCGCGGCGGCCGCACCCGCATCGGTGGCGGCCTTAACGGCGGCAACATCCCCGCGCACCAGCGCGGTGACGTAGCCCGATCCAATCTTTTCCCACCCGACCAGCGTGACTTTAGCCGCCTTCACCATCGCGTCGGAGGCCTCAATCATCGCCACCAGGCCCCGAGTCTCGATCATCCCCAGTGCTTCGCCCATCTTTATCCTCCCAGACCGGTCAACGCCGGCGCCGAATGCACAAAAAATACCTAGCCACCCTCGCGGTGCCTTTGGAGCGCGTCTTCGATTCCTTTTTCGATCAGGGCCTCGAGTTCATCGCGTGTGAAGCTCACGCGCGCGGCGGCTTCCGTTTCCGAAGTCACCGGACACTGCGGGCCGACCTGTGACGCGGTGACCGAACCGTAGCGGGCGCGTGCCGCGAGCAATTTTTCCACATCACGGCTAGAAAGCAAGGCTTGTTTCCCAAGCGTCTCCGTGACCAGTGAAACCTGCGCGAAATGCTCCACCGTCTCCATGCGGAAAAACGCGGTCAGCAAGTCGGCGCCGTACGTGACCACGCCGTGATTGGCCATCAGCAGAGCGTCGTAATTTTGCACGAACGGCTCGAGCGCACTGCTCAATTCAGGCGTGCCCGGAGTAGCGTAAGGCGCCACGGGAATGCATCCGAGCGACAGCACCACTTCGCTGACGATCGCTTTGTTGAGTGGGAGCCCTGCGGCCGCATACCCGGTGGCGGTGGGCGGATGCGCGTGGCACACCGCGAATACGTCGGGGCGGCGGCGGTAAATGAGCAAGTGCATGGCGAGTTCCGAGGAGGGCGGCCGGTGCCCGGATAGGCGCTTCCCTTTCAGATCGGTGACCACTAGATCGTCGGGCGCCATCATGCCCTTGCTGACCGCTGTCGGCGAAGTAAGGACGCGCGAAGGATCGAGGCGCACTGAAATGTTGCCGTCGGTGGCGGCCACGAAGTTGCGCGCGTGAATCCACCGACCGGCGACGCAAATATCGCGGCGGTGTTCGTCTTCACTCTTTATATGTCCGGGCGCAATCGATTCAGCAATCATCATGGGGACGCACATCCGCCGGGAGGCGGGGTCGCGGGCGCGCCGGGAGCCGGCGTCGCGAAAACGCCGAGCGGCGGCTGCTCTTTCCGGAACACGCAATTTCGCGGGTGCTTCATCAGCAAGGGATTCTCTCCTGCGAGCCCGTCGCGCATCCGGGCCGGGACTCCTAGGCATAAATACCGCGCAGCTTCAGAACAAACGCCACGCGATCGATGGCCAGCATATATGCCGCGATGCGGTTGCTGACGTCGTGTGTTTCCGAATAGCGCACAACTTCGTCGAAGCTGTGTTCCATCACGTCCTTCAGCCGCTCATTCACTTCACTTTCGCGCCAGAACAGGCCCTGGCGATCCTGCACCCACTCGAAATAACTGACGGTGACGCCGCCCGCGTTGGCCAGTACGTCGGGAATCACAAACATTCCCTTACGGTCGAGCGCTTCATCTGCCATCGCCGTGGTGGGGCCGTTTGCGCCTTCGCAAAGAATGCGCGCCTGCACGCGATGCGCGTTTTCGCTGGTGATCTGATTTTCGATCGCAGCGGGCACCAGGATGTCACAAGGCTGGAACAGCACTTCCTGCGCCGCCATGCGCGCGCCTCCGCCGGGAAAATCCGGCAGCGGCTTGTGCTGATGATAGACCCAATCATAGAGTTTCAGAACGTCAAAGCCCGATTCATTGTAAAGGCCGCCCTGAACGTCGGCCACGCCGACGATTTTGTAGCCCGCCTGGTGCAACAAAGACGCGGCGGTCGCTCCCACGTTGCCGAATCCTTGCACCACCACGTTGGTATCCTCGCGTTTCAACCCGAACCTCGCGAGCGCCTTATCACAAACAATCATGATCCCGCGGCCAGTAGCCGCACGACGCCCCTGCGAGCCCCCCATCTCCACCGGCTTTCCGGTTACGACGGAAGTCGTGGTGGTGCGCACATGCATCGAGTAAGTATCCATAATCCACGCCATGGTCTGTTCGTTGGTGCCCAGGTCGGGCGCCGGCACGTCGCGCTCCGGTCCAAACCACTCGCTCAATTCGGCGGTGTAGCGCCGCGTAATCCGCTCGAGCTCGCCCTTTGACAGCTTGCCGGGATCGCAGATCACCCCGCCCTTGGCCCCCCCGAAGGGAATGTTCACAACCGCGCATTTCCAGGTCATCCAGCTAGCTAGCGCCCGCACTTCATCCAGCGTGACGTCCGGCGCGAAGCGCACACCGCCCTTGCACGGCCCGCGCACCAGCGAATGATGCACGCGGTAGCCGATAAACACTTCCAAATGCCCGCTATCGAGCGTCACCGGAATGTAAACGGTAATTTCCTTGTTGGGATATCGCAGGTAGCGGTACATGCCCTCTTCCAGGCCCAGCTTTTTCGACGCGGCCTCGAAGCGCGCTTCCGCCGATTCGTAAACATTGAACTCGTTATGGGGCGACAGCGCGGGCGTGGACAAGTCCGCAACTCCCCGGGAATAACAACTCCTCGAACCAATCGCCTGCGGCAGAGCAGGTGCCGAACCGACGCGGCGGTGCAGGTGCAGACCCGCCGGCGGTCGAACCCCTGATTTGCTTGTCGCCCTGTTTGAGCGGCTCGTTCTCTCGCGCGACAAGCGCAGTATACGAACCCGCGTGCGGTGGCGCAAGGCGGCTGCACCCAGCTCCCAACGCGGGCGAGCGCCGCCAGCATACAATCTACGAACGGCGCTTCGGCTTGGCGATGAATTCAGACAGCAGTAGATGCGCCAGGCGCCTCGAGTTGTGCCGGATCACGGCCTGCACCTCGAGCAAATCCTCAAACACGCACCGCAAGCCCATGCGCTCGAGTTCCGGCAAATCGCTAATCACCGGCTCCGCCCCTTGGGCGCGATAGCGCTTGGCCACGTCGGCCGCGATCGGCCGATTGTTCATGATCACCCACTGCACCAATTCGTGGCCGGTGTTGCGATGAATGGTGCGCACGTGGTCGGAAACGGTGAAACCCCGCGTTTCCCCGGGCTGGGTCATCAGATTGGGGATGTATACTTTTGTGGCGCGCGATTTTTCGATGGCTTCGGCCACGCCGGAAACCAGCAGGTTGGGGATGATACTGGTAAACAGCGAGCCGGGCCCCAGCAGGATTACATCCGCAGCAGCGATCGCTTCAAGCGCTTCTGGCAGCGGTTTCACCTTGCGCGGCGCGAGTCGCACCCGGCGTATCGAATCGCTGCGGCCGATGCGTGATTCTCCGGAAATTACTTTGCCATTTTTCAGCACCGCTTCCAGCGTCACCAGTTGGTTGGTCGACGGGAAAATGCGTCCGCGGATCGCCAGCACCTCTGAGCTCACCCGCACCGCGCGCGTGAAGTCGCCCGTCACATTGCTCAGCGCCGTCAAAAACAAATTGCCAAAGCTGTGCCCCCGCAACCCGCGTCCCGCATCGAAGCGATACTGGAACAGCCGGCCGAGCAGCGCCTCATCTTGCGAAAGCGCCACCAGGCAATTGCGGATGTCGCCCGGCGGCAGCACGCTATATTCCCGCCGCAAACGGCCGGAACTGCCCCCGTCGTCGGTTACCGTAACCACCGCCGCTAGATCGCCGATCGGATAGTGCGAGCTGCCGTTCCCGCGCGGCGAAACGTATTCCTTCAATCCGCGCAGCACCACCGACAAGCCCGTCCCGCCTCCCAACGCCACAACACGAGCCGGGCGGCTTCTACGCATGTGCGTTTTTTACCAAGGAAGGTGAACGCCTGACGTTGCGCGGCTTCGGGCGCCCTTACTCGCCCGAACCCTCGCGATCTGGGTAAAGAAGCTCGGTGAACCGGGGGTCTTCCTGCAAGAAGGCGAAATCTTCATCATTTCGGGCGTGGTAACGGTTTTCAGGCCGCAACTGGATGGCAACCTTTAGATTTTCCATGGCCGACTCCGCCTCGCCCGTTAAACAATCCAGCGCCGCCATCGCGTAAATAATATAGTCGGCCTTTGGTGCCAGCTTGCGCGCGCGCGAAAGGTGATCGCGAGCTTCGTCCCAACGCCCCATGTTCATCATCGCTACCCCGTGTTGGTAATGATCGTCTGGGGAGCGGGGGGATGCCGACTCCGCCGGTTGCAGGCGCTGTTCGGTTATTCGCAGGTGCAGGCGCGCCCGATCGGCGAATTCCTTACTGGGCCCCGCCACCACCTTCTCGAATAGCGGCTTGGCTTTTACATACTTCTGCTCTTGAAAATGCTGCAGCGCCTCTTCAAACAGTTTAAGCTGCTGCTCGATGGCGGGGTCTACCAGCGGGTGGAAGGTCGTCGACTCGCCTTTTTTAGACGTTAAGTTGTTCTTTTTCAATAATTTGGCCTGCGTGCCGGACGAACCGCTCCGAGCCTTCGTCCGCTTGCCCGGCTTGTTGGAGCGGCCCATGCCGCAAAATCTTACCAGACGCCTTAGAATGCGTCAATCAGGCCAATTAGGGCACTTTTGGACGCAGTTGCCGGTCCGTTTTTTGTCAACTGGGCCCCGTTCGCGCCGCCAAGGTTTTCTCTTCGACACGCGCCGCGAGGTTGGCGATTGGCCTGCCTCTTGGTCGTGTTATAAAATGAATTCCCGGTCGACCCCGGAGAACTGTGCCTTTTATCAATTTTCCTGCGCGCGAAATCAATTGTAAGTTGGTTTACTACGGACCCGGCTTGGGCGGGAAAACCGCCAATTTGCAGTGGATCTACGACCACACGGGCAGCGATAAGAAGGGCAAAATGATTTCGCTCGCCACCGAGACCGACCGCACCTTATTTTTTGACTTTCTTCCTCTCGACCTGGGTACCGTCCGCGGATTCAAAACCCGCCTGCATCTCTATACCGTTCCCGGACAAGTTTTTTACGAGGCCAGCCGTAAGCTGATTCTGAAAGGCGCCGACGGCGTGGTGTTCGTGGCCGATTCCCAGGAGGAGCGCCTGGATGCGAACCTCGAAACGCTCGAAAACCTGCGCGAGCATTTGAAGGAACACAAGCTCGACTTCGGAGCCATCCCCTACGTGCTGCAATTCAACAAGCGCGACATGCCCAATATTCTTTCCACCGACCAAATGGCCCGCGAATTGCGCGTAAAGGGCGAGCCGCTCGTCGAAGCGGTGGCCGTAAAAGGCGAAGGCGTCTTCGAGACCCTGCGCGAGGTTGCCAAGCTAGTGCTGGCCGAACTGAAAAAGGGCGCGTAGCGCCGCGTCGTACGCGTATTGCCGCGCCCCCCGCGTTCCGCGACACCCGCGTTTCCGACGCTTATGTTCCGTGACCCCGTGTTCCGTGACCCCCGTGTTTCGTGACCCCCGTGTCTCGCGATCCCCGTGTTTCGCGACCCCTGTGTTTCTTAACAATGACCCGCAACCCGCTTCCAATCTTTTGCCGCTTAGGGCCAAAATCCCTAACCACTCAGGTCGTCCGGCATTCCGCCAAATCCACAATGCACTTGTAAGGTATCTCCCAACGAAACTTTTTTACGTCCCGCCGCCCGCTGGAATGATTTTCCAGAAAAATCGATTTGCCAGAATCCGCTGCCAGCGTCCCCGTCGCCGGTAACAAAATCTCTCCCGCGCGGTAACGAACCTCGACAAGACGCCCGAGAAAAGCTGCATATCTGGCCATGGACGCGAGTCTGCCGCTACGTAATCGGCTGGGCGATAGTACGTTGGTTAGATGTTCAGACCGTAGCGCCGCGCAAGCCGCAACGCTTGGCGATCTCACGTTCGGCGCAGGCTACCTCAGCACCATAGTGCCGCTATTGAACGTACGCGTTCTTGCTTACAACCTATCAACGTGAGCCCCAATCGCAACTCAACCTGATGCGCCCATCGCCTTTGGTAGCACAGCCATTCCTG
>PLJR01000043.1 GCA_003140295.1 Acidobacteriota bacterium | reverse complement strand
GCTATTTAAACTGCTCAATCTCCGTCCATTGACCGTGATCCCTCCGTTTATCATTCCGTCGCAGGATCAACCCCTGTGCACGATCTCTATGGTGTCGAAGGCCGCGTGTATAAGGCAACGGGAGCGCCTAAATACGTGGAAGTTCGCGTAAGGCGAAGTTTCAACGGTACGGAGAGCGGTACGAGAAATTGCTGGAAGCGAATGCTCGTTCATTACCCAATGCTGATGCCTCGTCAAAGTTTGGAGACGAGTTATCGAAATGGGCTTCCAGACGCGAGCCGTGTCTCCAGCTTCGCGGACGTGATAGACTCGCGCCCGGCGCTGCTACGGCAGGCTCGGAAAACCTGCGGCCGAACGTTTTTGGTTCGCGCGGTGCATCTCACACATCAACTGAAAATTCGCGAGAGGAGTTTGCGATGCGCGCTTCGATTGTTTTCTTGATGGGGCTGCTGCTGGGGACAGCGATATCCACAGGGTCCGCACAAGGAGTGGGCGGCCAGGGAGAGCGGCTCCCCGGAATGAATGGAGTAAATCACATCGCTATGAGCGTCGAGAATTTCGATGAGGCCTTCGCATTCTACACGCAGAAGATGGGCTTTCGCGAAGTGCTTACGCTACGCGACGATAAAGGACAGCCTACGCTGGCGTTTGTCCAGGCGGGCCGCAATACTTTTCTGGAACTGGCGCCATCCAACACCAATCGGGCCCCCGGCCTTACCCACTTCGGGTTGCAGGTACAAGATATGAACGCCACGATAGCCGCTCTTAAACAACGTGGCGTCACGGTAGGCGATCCGCGCACGGTGGGAAAGCAATGGGTGGTCGCCAACGCCACTGGTCCGAGCGGCGTGAGAATTGAATTAACGGAATTGGGGCCCGATTCGCCTCCGAGTCAGGCGACGGAGAGCTGGAAATAGTTCGCGGTATCACTGGCTCGGTAAAAATGGGGCGGATAGATTCTGCCGGCTCAGAAACCTGGCTATTTCATCTTTGTGGAAATACACCGCGCGGTATATATAGTGCGTTTCGTCAACGCTGCAGACCCGCGCGACAGCGCGTGACATACGCGATGCATGACGCAAAGAGAATGGTGAAAGGGGAGGGATTTCGTATGCGGACCCGCTTGGTGACGTTGTCCGTTGCAATATTTGTGATGATTGCTGTTCCCCTCGTCAGTTTCCCGTCCAGCCCTTTCGTCTCAATNNGCCCCAAAACAAAACTGCAGACTTACGAGCTCTCAAAGAGGCCGGTTTGCGCGCCCGTTTTTCGTACGGCCCTTTTCGCGGAATGCCCGTCGCGCAGCCCCGAGACATGTCCAGCGTCGAGCAGTTGCACCGCGACTGGACGCAGTATTCGAATGGCGGCCTGCTCACACTCGGATTTACCTGGGGCGGCGTGCCCGCTGATCCAGCGACCCCGGAACGCGTTGCGGACGCCCGGAAGCAGATTGAAACTGCACGCCGGTTGGGTCTNNGGCCCATATCCATGCATTTGGCGTCCCGCGAAAATACGCCGCCGGGGCAAGTCGAAGCACAAGCCAAATACCTTGGAAAAGACGTTCTGCTTATTCACATGCTCGCGACCACCCCTGCGGAGATGAAGATGGTGGCTGATGCGGGCTCGTCTATCAGCTCTTCACCCGGATCGGAGCTGCGCATCGGCTACGGGCTAACCAAGGCATGCGAGTTCATGGACGCTGGTATAAACGTCTGCGTATCGGTCGATACGGTGCCTCTCACGGGAAATGCTCACCTGTTTGGCATTCTTAAGCTGCTTCGGAATGCCGTGAATGCCAAGGCCTTCAACGAATTCAAGCTTTCGGCGAGGCGCGCGCTAGAAATGGGCACCATCAACGGCGCCCGAGCTTTGGGAATCGATCATCTCGTAGGCTCACTGACGCCTGGCAAGCGAGCCGATCTGATCATGGTTCAAACAAACCTCGTGACCATGGGCGTGTTCACCGATCCGGTGCATATGATTATCGAAGCTACCGAGCCGTCGAATGTCGATACTGTGGTTATCGATGGGCGTATTCTTAAGCTCGGCGGTAAACTCACCGCGATGATGCCCGAGAAGGTGATCGCCGATGCGTCCGCGTCTCTCAGAGAAGTTGGCAAACGGCTGAAGCCAGCCTAGGCCGCGAATTCACCTTGCGTGACCCGCGCCATTGTCAGCTTTGGCATGTCAAGCTTGGCGCAATCGAACGATGGCGCAAATCACGGGCGTCAGGATGCAAAAGCCTGAGCTTGCGAGTGCCCAATTTATTTACTTAATCCTTGACAATCCTTTATACTTCCGTAAGAAGTACCTAATTTCGTTGGGGTTGAGATCGGGCAGGTTCACGCGAGGAATTGCGTGAAAGGCACAACGAACCTGCGTTGTTTGTCGTCATGCTGCCAGAATATTTTGGTCTCCGGCCGCGTCGCGGCACACCACGGCACCAATTTGTACGACATGACTAAAACGACCACCCTCAAGGGAGTGATCACCAAGTTTGAGTGGGGCAATCCGCATAATCAGATCTATTTTGACGTGACGGATGACAAAGGCACTGTCTCGCACTGGAATGCGAAAACCGAGACTCCCGCCGTGATGTCGGAACGAGGTTGGACCAGAAAAGCATTGAACCCGGGAGACCGGGTAACGGTTTACCTTAATGCCGCGAAAAACGGCGCCATGGTCGGGAATTCTACAAAAGGTTGTGTTCG
>PLJR01000032.1 GCA_003140295.1 Acidobacteriota bacterium | reverse complement strand
GTCGATATTCTGCGGTCTTCGTAGGTACTCAGCGCGCTGATTCGCAGCACCTCGATCGCCTCGGAAACCCGATCGGTGACCTTCGACAACGTCGCCGCACCGGCAAAAACATATGGATCGAGAAATGCCGAAACGTAGTGATCTTCCGGCAAACCGTTGAAGATCTCGGAACTCGCCACCACGTCCGCGTTGAACAATAATTGATATCTCGTGGAGAGCACTTTGCCAATGCCCTTCAACAGCTTCTGCTCGTGCTCGCTGAAGTTTTTGCCCTGATTGCTAAGAGAATACTTCGTCCCAAGCCACTCCAAATCGGTCACCGCGTCGTGAAAGTGCGAACCCAATTCAGGCTTTCCTTCTTCAGAGCGTCCCACGGTTGTGAGTTCGCTCGAGGGCAAGAAATACTGGATGCCGCGCGCCAGCAGTTCCTCGAAGTAACGGTCTATGAAGAGCCGATGCGGCTCGGTTGAGGGAGAGAATCTCGCCAAACTATGCTCCGTGCCCTTCCAACGGTGATCATATCATCCAGAAAGCGCCGAACCCACGATGCGCTCGGCTCAATCTATTACATGGTCGGATGCTCAGGCACGCTGAATTGATGCGGGCGTGGCAATAAAATCTCTCTGGGAGACCGTGGCGGTTTCCGCGGCCAGCGCCACACTCTTGCGAGCGGCGCTGGCCACGGGCTGGGTGATGGATATTAGAAACTGATTACGACTCCGGCAGACGGTTGCGCGGTATGAGTGGTTACGTTTGAACTCAGAGCGGCGAGCCCGAAGTCCGGCCGGTTGTACACAAATCCCCGGTACTCCAGCCGAAGCGCGACGTGCTGCACGATTTTGTAGTCCACGCCTCCACCATAAACGAATGCCGGGCGGGCCTGCTCCTGCGTTCCGGGAACAAATCCTCCCTGGTTACGTGTAGGATCGACAAACGGGTATTCGGGTGCATTTGATGCGGCCGCAGTCATTTGCTGATCCGCGGTTGAGGGATACCCGCAACCACGGCTCTCTCGTGCTTCCATCATGGCTTGTCCCCGGTTTGCCAGACCGCACGACGCCACTCTCGATATAAAAGCCCAGATCTCGGTGTCGGATGAAACATTCAGTGAGAAGATTCACATGGGTCTATTACATCGCTCGCGTGACAAGGTTCCGGGATCTGTATCTAATGCACTGGCCGCGACGATGCCGAGGTCTGTAATAATCTTCATTTGAATGCGGAAACGAGATCGAGCATGCCCAAACCAATATTGCTGAGTGTGGATGATGATTCCGACGTTTTGCGGGCGATAGAACGGGATCTTCGTTCGCAGTACGGCGCTGAATACCGGGTTATCGGAAGCGATTCGCCGGAGGGCGCACTCGATCTCTTGAAGCAACTGAAAGTGCGTAATGACAGCGTGGCTTTGCTGCTTGCCGACCAGCGCATGCCGCGCATGGATGGCGTCGAATTCCTGCGAGAAGCCATGGGAATCTTCCCCGGCGCCAAGCGCGCTTTGCTGACAGCGTACGCGGACACAAATGCTGCGATCAGCGCCATCAATCAGGCTAGCATCAACTATTTCTTCTTGAAGCCGTGGGACCCTCCCGCGGAACATCTGTATCCACAGCTAGATGATTTGCTGGACGACTGGCAGGCTTCCTTCCGTCCCACATTCCAGGGGATCCGAGTGCTGGGCACGCGCTGGTCGCCTCGCTCGTATGAGTTGCGAGACTTTCTGGCGCGTAACCATGTCCCCTATCAATGGATTGACGTCGAGCTTTCTGCCAATGATCCGGAAACCAAGCGCCTTCTGGAAGCCCTAGGGCCCGAGGCGACGCAGCTCCCGGTGGTGCTCTTCCCTGACGGAACGAAACTTCTGGAGAGTTTACCCGCGGACATCGCACAAAAGGTCGGGCTGCGGACGCGCGCCCAAACCAGCTTCTATGATTTAGCGATCGTGGGAGGGGGGCCGGCCGGTTTGGCCGCCGCAGTTTACGGTGCCTCCGAAGGTCTGCATACCATGATAATTGAGCGGGAAGCACCCGGTGGTCAGGCGGGTATGAGTTCGCGCATCGAGAACTATCTCGGGTTTCCCACCGGGCTCAGTGGCGGCGATCTGGCTCGCCGGGCTGTCGTTCAAGCCCGTCGTTTCGGAGTAGAAATCCTGGCTCCGCAGGAAGCTGTCGGCGTCCGAATCGAAGGCCCTTACCGAATCGTTAAACTGGCGGATGGGAACGAGATCTCCTGCCACGCACTCATGATTGCGAGCGGAGTGCAGTGGCGCCGCCTGGAGGCGCCGGGGGTAGACAGGTTGCAAGGCGCTGGAATTTATTATGGCGGCGGCGCGACGGAGGCTTTGTCCTATAAGGGTGAGATCGTTTATGTGGTGGGGGGCGCGAACTCCGCCGGCCAAGCAGCAATGAATTTCGCTCGATACGCGGAGCGCGTCATTATTCTGGTGCGCGGCGAATCGCTTTCCAGCACTATGTCGCGATACTTGATCGACCAAGTTCAAGCAACGCCTAACATTCAGCTGTGGACCCATGCCAGCGTGGCCGCGGCGCATGGCGAAAACCATTTGGAAGAGGTTTCGGTGCTTTGTTCCGACACCAACAAGATCGAGCGCGTACCGGCGAGTGCGATGTTTATCTTCATCGGAGCGCTGCCGCGCACCGATTGGCTGGCGAATATCCTCGAGCGGGACGAACGTGGTTTCCTACTGACTGGTCCTGACCTGATGCGTGATGGCCAGCGCGCGAAGGGATGGACGCTCGATCGAGATCCGTTCTTGCTCGAAACCAATGTTCCCGGCATCTTTGCGGTAGGCGATGTGCGCCATGGCTCCATAAAACGGGTGGCCTCCGGCGTTGGTGAAGGATCGGTGGCGGTGCAGTTCATCCACCAGTATTTAAGCAAGGTCTAAATGGTTGACAAATCGGAATTACTTCGAGTTCCGGCATTCGCCGATTTACCCGGCGATCAAATTGTCTGGTTCCTCAGCAAGTCGGAGGAAAAACACGTGACCGCCGGAGAAATATACGTGCATCAGGGCGATCCGGCGGACTCGATGTACGTGATTCTCGAAGGGCAATTTCAGTGGCGCGGCGAATTCGGCGGCGACGTCGTTACGGCTTCCGCAAAGCCGGGCGACGTAACTGGGGTGCTGCCTTTCTCCCGAATGAAGCAGTTCACCGTAACCGGTCGCGCTGTCACCGATGGCCGCGTTCTGAGATTCCCAGCTTCTCTGTTTCCCGAACTTGTGCAGAAGATGCCGGAGTTGACGACCCGCCTGGTGGGCATGATGTCCGACCGGATCCGTGAATTCACTCGGTTCGAGCAACAGCGCGATCGGCTGGCTTCTCTGGGAAAACTCTCCGCGGGACTCGCGCATGAACTCAACAATCCGGCTTCCGCTGCGAAACGCGCGACCAGCCAATTGCGTGACATCCTGAAGAAAATCAGGGACGCCAGTCTCGAACTGGGCAGGCGTGATCTGACGCCTGCCCAGAAATCAGAAATAGAGAAATTGGAAGCTTCGTTTATACAGCAGGAAGTTGTTCCACCGGATGCGTTGACCATCAGCGACCTGGAAGACCAGATCGATTCTTTATTGCGCAGTCATGGACAGAACGACTTGTGGCAACTGGCAGCCGATCTGGCACGGCGGAACATTAAGCCGGAGGTGCTCGAATCGTTGTTCGCGACCCTCGATGGGGATACCGCTCGCGCCGCTCTGGTCAGGATCGCCGCTTCCGCCGAAGTTGCCAGTCTGTTACATGAAATCGAGAGCAGCACCTCACGCATATCGGATTTGGTCGGAGCCATTAAGGAATACACTTATATGGACCAGGCTCCGGTGCAAAACGTCGACATCGTAAGAAGCCTGGAAACTACGCTGACCATCTTGAATCACAAATTGAAACAGGGAGTGGTGGTGCAACGCGATTACCTACGCGTTCCTCTGCTGGTGAATTCGTTTGGGAGCGAGCTCAACCAGGTCTGGACCAACATTATTGATAATGCGATTGACGCGATGCACGGAAAAGGCGAGCTGCGCGTGCGCACGTACCGGGATGACGGTTGCGTCGTAGTGGAGATTGGCGATAGCGGCCCCGGCATTTCGGACGAGCTGCAGTCTCACATTTTTGAGCCTTTTTTTACAACTAAAGGAGTGGGAGAAGGTACAGGGCTGGGCTTGGACACTGTCCAGCGAATTGTGAAGAAGCACCGGGGAAGTATTCAGGTTCGTTCTCAGCCCGGTGACACGCGTTTCCAGGTCTGGTTGCCGTTAGCGGAGGCTAAGCCTTGAATTGAGCCGGAATCAACAGAGCGAATGTCTAGTATTTGACGCCCGCAGTGGCTTATTATCCCCTTCCATCAGCATGCGTACGATTCTGAAGGAGACAAAATGACCAAATCGAAGGAACAGTCAGGCAAGGGAGACGGCGACGTGATGGCCAATATAGCCC
Organism: Acidobacteriota bacterium; assembly: GCA_003140295.1. Lineage (GTDB taxonomy): Bacteria > Acidobacteriota > Terriglobia > Acidiferrales > UBA7541 > Palsa-189. Next base: position 2,659 of record PLJR01000032.1, on the reverse strand, counting down.
GTACTGTGGGCTCGGCACTGGGAACCGTCGTAGCTAAGGTGAGCAAGACCCAAAAGGCTGTGCGGCCAGAGCGGAGCAGAAAAAAGGTCAGTCCCGCGAGGCGCACCAAAACAGCAGGCAAGCGCAGCGTAACGTCAAAACGCCGCAAGTAACCGCCCTGCCCGTCTTTTGAAATGGAACGCGATATATGAAATGTTGAACTTATCCGCACTTAGTTGCGCCAGGTTTGTTTCAGCCGCCCGTCCGGCGTAAGGGTTTCACGGGTAACGTCAAGTCACGCCACACGATCTCCACTGCTGCGCAATTACCGCATCGTCCTGAACTGGTACAGCCCCTGACTGTTCCTCTCCCTGTACCACATTGTCCCGTCGGGACAGATGCGGTGTACCAATCACGGGAATAAGTTATGGCGGTCCCCCCATCCGGGCGCATTGAACCGGGAATGGCGTACTTCTCGATTTCCATGCACCGTCGCATCTAGGGTATTCGAGTCCAAACATTCCAAACATTCCAGCGGGACAGGTGACCGTCGGCGTCGCCACGCGGCCGCGCATACGCGGTCTCTGTCCTCGGGAAGAAATATGAAACTGTGTATCGTAGTTGTTTTGGGTCTGATCCTCCTGACATCAGTAGAAGTGCTACAGGCCCAATCAGTGGTTGCTCATGTCCAAGGCAATAGCGGAGCCAGCGGGGCCGCAGGATCACGGACGGTTTCTGTAACGCTAGTTAACCCGGTGGCCGCGGGGGACTTCATAGTTTGCGGGTTGAGTGGAGCCGAGCCCACGAATACGTCTTTAACCTCCATTAAGGATCAGGCAGGAAACTCTTATGCTGTTTCCCCGCATTCTCCGACCGCGTACCTCAGCGGCGCAGGAATGGGCTGGGGCGCCTACAACTTAGCCCCGCCTGCAGGCAACACGACAGTTACAGGCACACTGGCAGCGGCGTCTGCACATGCCACGCAATATATTCTGCATTGTGATGAGTTCAGCGCGGTTGGTGGAACCGCCACATTTGACAAAGATGCCGTGAACTCAAATGCGGGGCCCGGCACGGCTATGAATTTGCCAAGCATTTCTCCCTCAGTTTCAGGCAGTTTGCTTTATGCCCTTGGCAATCCACGTTGGAACATCACGGGGTGCGGCTCGCCCTGGGTGTGCGGCGGAAATGGTATACAGCCTTCAACAGGCTTCGGCCTCGGAGGGACAGCGGCTGAATACATTAAGAGTGCCTCCGGAACCATCCCCATCGGCTTTACGCAGAACCAATCAGGCACGTGGTCCGCAGTTGTTATGAGCTTCACAATTACAGCCAAAGGTGCCGCTCCGACGATTGTGACCCAGCCCGCACTTAATACCACCGTTAGTGCGGGGCAGACCGCTACATTCTCGGTAGTAGCGGCTGGTTCCAGCCCCTTGTCGTATCAGTGGAGCAGGAATGGTGCGGCTATCAGCGGTGCCACGTCCTCGTCATACACCACGCCTGCCACGACGACGGCCGACAGCGGGTCAACGTTCAAAGTGCAGGTCACAAATGCGTTTGGTAACATCACTAGTACCACAGCCACTTTAACCGTCAACGCAGTTGGGCAGGCACCTACGATCACGTCACAGCCTGCGCCACAGACGGTTATCGTGGGGCAGACGGCCACCTTCAGCGTAATAGCCTCCGGCACTTCTCCATTGCTTTATCAGTGGCGCAGGAACGGGACGGTCATCAGCGGAGCCACAGGCGCAACCTATACGACGCCTGCTACGACTGCGGGAGACAATGGATCAGGCTTCAGCGTGGTGGTATCTAATTCGTTTGGCAGCGCAACCAGTTCGGCAGCGTTACTCTCGGTTAACACCGGTGGCTACTCTGGTAGGCCATACCTCGGGTCGCCGGTTTCGTTGCCGGGTGTCGTAGAAGCAGCAAACTACGACCTGGGCGGCCAGGGCGTGGCGTATAACGTGTTGAACACGGTGAACCAGGGAGGGGCGTATCGCACCACAGAGGCTGTCAGCCTGGAGAAAACCGGGGATTCTACAACATCCGCGCCCGGTGATGCTTATGATATGGGGTGGATCAACCCAACGGAGTGGGAGAATTATGCAGTGACGTCGGCTGGCGGCCCATTTACAGCGTCCATTAGAGTTGCGGCGAATGGCTCCGGCGGAACGTTCCATCTTGAGTGCCCTACTGGAACAAAGATAACCGGAGAGCTGACGATACCCAATACAGGCGGTTGGCAAACCTACACGACGCTTACCGCTCCAGTTACACTTCCGACTGGTAATCAGGTGCTTCGCGTTGTGTGGGATACGGCACCCTCAGGTTTTGTCGGCAATCTTCACTGGATCCAGATCGGCAGCACTTCAAATGTTGGGCAGGCACCTACGATCACGTCACAGCCTGCGCCACAGACGGTTACTGTGGGGCAGACGGCCACCTTCAGCGTAATAGCCTCCGGCACTTCTCCATTGCTTTATCAGTGGCGCAAAAATGGGACGGTCATCAGCGGAGCCACAGGCGCAACCTATACGACCCCTGCTACGACTGCGGGAGACAATGGATCAGGCTTCAGCGTGGTGGTATCTAATTCGTCTGGCAGCGCAACCAGTTCGGCGGCGTTGCTCTCGGTTAACGCCGGTGGTTACTCTGGTAGGCCATACCTCGG
>PLJR01000125.1 GCA_003140295.1 Acidobacteriota bacterium | reverse complement strand
TTTGCGTTGACATGAATTTGCCGGCGGACCGGCAATAATTTCGCCCCCCAAAGTGTCCGAGTCTATTCAAGCCTGTAAGTTGACAGCTATCATCGAGGACAAGTAGGCTTCGCGGGCGGAAGGGTGCCATGCCACCGCGGGTCTGCCAAATTGGCAGCTTCCAGCCTCCAAGGGCCACGAAGAATCTTTGTGTGACAAAACCGCGGGAGGGGAGACTTCTTGTTTTAAGTCGCCGCAAAGTTTGTGAAACGCTTACGAATCGGTGAGAAGCTCTGCGGTGGATGCGTCGCCCTCGACCCCAGGTCCATCGCACGGATTCCTCGATCCGCGGAAGGTTAATGAATCGGCGAAGATTCTCAGTAAGGCGAACACCGAACTACTAGAGCTTAGAGTTCAGCCGCACATTCTTGACGGAAAGGCATTCGGGGAAAGAAAAGGCGGCGGAACCGCGGCCCTAAGGCGTCGGGTCATCCCACGTTTCGATCAGACCCTCGGCGAGCAGCATCTCCAGCAAATCCATGATGTCGTGCTCGCAGCGTTCCGGCTGTACGTCGTATAGCTCCACCACCGCCGCGCTGATTTCCGAAACTCGCTGGGGATTCTGAACCAGTCTCCAAATTTCCGCGCCGACCGGGTCCAGACCATAGTATGTGCCGTTGCCGATATTCAGGATGGCAGCTTCGCCATTCAGAGCGCACGAGACTTGGCCTTTGGCTGCAACGACAATCGTTTCGCGGGAAAGCTTCATATCCAAAGCTTCATATTCGGCGCCCATTTTAGGCCTTTGGTTCAAGTGCGGCAATGCTGCGGCGGAAACTGGGCCGGCCGACAAGCGCTTGCTCCCGCAGACCGGCTCCGGTATAAACACGCAGGTGACTACGGAAGCGCTGCGCGTCGAGCAACTCCAGAAATTCTTTCCGCCTGCGCTTGCCGGGTGGCGATCCCTGCTACACCCGATGATGCCGGCCACCGTCCCCGCCCTGCGCGGCGTCTCCTTTAGGATCGATGCGGGTGAAATCGTCGCGCTGGTGGGTGCGAACGGCGCGGGTAAATCGACGCTCCTGCGTGTTTTGACCACGCTTTTGCTCCCAACCAGCGGCCGCGCCTGGGTGGGCGGCGCCGATGTAGTGCGCGAACCCTTCCGCGTTCGGCAGCAACTCGGTTATTGCGGCGCATCGGATGGCAGTTTTTATGCGCGCCTCAGCGCCCGCGAAAATTTGCAGCTGTTCGCCATGCTCAATAATATAGCCGGCTCGCAGGCCGACCAGCGCATCGCCTACCTCACCGACTTACTCAATCTGAACGCGTTCATGGACCACCAGGTGCGCACATTTTCTACCGGCACCGTGCACCGGCTGGGGCTCGCGCGCGCCTTGCTGCACCGGCCGTCGGTGCTCCTGCTCGACGAACCGACGCGCAGCCTCGATCCGCTGGCTGCCGCGGAATTTCGGCGCTTCCTGCGCGATGAAATTTCCAGCCGGCAGGGCACCACTTTGCTTTTTGCCTCGCACACGCTGGCGGAAGTGGAACAACTGGCCGGCCGCGTGGCCCTGCTGCATAACGGCCAACTGCTGGCCTTGGGCACCGCGGACGAGTTGAAAGCCGAGGCCAGCGCGCGGACCCTCGAGCAATCCATTGAAGCGCTGGTGCAGCGGGCGCTTCCCGCATGATGAATCTCCTGTGGCGAAAAATCTGGGCGCTATTCTCGCGCGACCTCGCGGTTGCCCGGAGCTATCGCCTCATATTTGTGCTGCAGCTTTTTGAAGTGCTGTTCGGCGTGGCGTCGTTTTATTATTTGGCGCGTTTCATCGAAAGTCCCACATTGCGCGGCACGCTGCCGCAAGGTGGAAGCTATTTCGCCTTCTTGCTGGTGGGCGTGGCCTTCTTCGACTATCTGGGCGTGGCGCTGAACGCCTTCGATCAGAGTTTGCTCGATGCGCGGCAAAACGGGACCCTCGAGTACCTGCTGGTATCGCAAACTTCACTGCCCGTAATCCTGATGGGCTCGGTGATTTATCCTTTCGCGCTGCTCTCCCTGCGAACGCTGGTATATCTCGGCTGGGGTATCCTGGTGTTTGGATTCCCCACCGCGCAGGCGAATTGGGCCGCGGCCGCCCTGGTTCTCGCCGTATCGGTGCTGGCCTTTATCGGGTTGGGCGTGCTGTCCGCGAGCTACACGCTGGTCTTCAAGCGTGGCAATCCGGTGAAATGGTTCTTCCTCGGAGTGGCGGGTTTGGTGAGCGGGATCATGTATCCGATCAGCGTGTTGCCGGCGCCGCTGCAGTGGGCGGCGCGCCTGATTCCGGTGACCTATTCGCTCGAGGCGATGCGCGGGGCGGTGCTGGGTCACGCGTCATTAGGGGAGTTGTGGCCGGCGATACGTGCGCTGCTGCTGTTCGCAATCGTGTTGCTGCCAAGCTCGCTCGCGGCGTTTGCGTGGGCGCTGCGGCGGACCAAGGTAACGGGAACACTGATCCACTTCTAAAAAAATACACTGATGGACTTCTAAAAAACGAAAGCCTCGCGATTTCGCGAGGCTTTCGTGCGATTCCAGACAATTCCAGGCAAGACTGCGGGCGCGTTCCTTACTTCTTTTTCGGCGGTGCGTTGGAGGCCGGCCGCTGATTTACCTTGGTGTCGATGCCCACGCCCATGGCCTGCAGCGCGTCCATGCCTTGCTTGGCCTGCGCCGCATAAGGGCCGTTGGGGTCGAGGTCGATGGACTTTTGGTAAGCCTCAATCGTGCCGGGTTGCAAGATCGGAACCAACTTATCGCCGTCATGCTTGAAGTCCATCGTGTTTACCAAGGCCGCTCCGAGCAAGTACCAAGCCTGCGCGTTTTTGGGATCGGCTGCCGTCGCTTTGCGCAGCGGGTCGACCGACTCTTTGATTCGCCCGGTGTTGTACAGGCCGACTGCGAAATTGCGCCAGTACATGGCGGTATTGGTCGGATCGAGTTCAATGGCCTTTTGATAGGCGGTGCCGGCCTCGTCGACTTTGCCGGTGCGCGCGAGGCAGTTACCGAGGTTGTTGTAGTAACCAGGATCGGGCTTGAGGGCCACTGCTTTGGTGTACGCGTCGGCCGCCTCGGTAAACTTGGAAGTGGTCTCGTAGGCGTCGCCGAGCCGGGCCAGGACGATGTGCCGGTTGGGGTCGGTTTCAGCCGTGCCCTCGAGGGCCTGCTGCAACTCGGAAACTGCTTTCCCCGCGGTGTCCTGCAGTTGGCCTTGCGCGGCAGCCTGCTGGTCCTTGGGCATCTTGTCGATGGCTGCGCGTTGCTGCTTGGCCTGTTCGAGCGCTGCGGTGCCGGCGTCGAAGTGCACCTTCATGGACGCGAATTTCGCGCGCGACTCAGCGGCTTTCTTTTCCGCTTCTTCCTGCTCCGCGCCTACTTTCGCTTGTAATTCCTTGAAGTTTACGTTCGCCACAGTGTCCTGGCCTGCCATCAGCTCGGTGATCATGTCGTAAATAACCTGGTCCTTGAGCTTCAACGTAACCGAGTAGTTGCCGGGCGGCAGCCCAACCTTCGCATACCGGCCGCCTGCGTCGGTGGTGGCTTCAAACGTCTGGCCGGTGGTGCTGTTCTTGAACGCAAGCACGATGCCGGCGAATGGATTGCCTGCGGTGTCATTCACCGATCCGTGAACCTTCGCCGTATTCTGGGCGCTGGCACTAAGGGCAAAACCCGCCATCAGGAATAGCACATAGGCAAACGTAATCATCGACAATCGCTTGGACCGCTTCATAATTACTTCCTCCTCAAATCCGGCAAGCTCGCCGGGCCGTCCGGACTATCTCGCAATTTGCATTATCTCGCAACCCGATCCTGATAGGGAATAGGGTCGGGGGTTCCGGCTTCGGCAAAGGCCGCCAGCCGCAACCGGCAACTATCACACACACCGCACGCGACGTCATCGCCCTGGTAGCAGGACCAGGACAGGTCCAAGGGCGCGCCCAGCTCGAGACCGCGGCGCACGATCTCGTTTTTTCGCATTCCGATTACCGGAGTCGCTATCCGAATTCGCGTTTCCGGCCGCGTGCCTATGCGAACCAAGTCTTCAAACGCATGATAGTACTCGGGCCGGCAATCCGGATATCCCGAACTATCTTCGGCGACCGCGCCGATAAATACGGCGGTGGCGCCAAGCACTTCCGCCCAGCTCACCGACACCGAAAGAAAGTGCGCGTTGCGGAAAGGCACGTACGTCGGCGGAATAGGGCCGCCCGATGCAGTGCCTGCGCCGTCTTCCGGAACGCCGATTCCACGGTCAGTTAGAGCGGAGCCGCCAATCTGTTTAAAGTAATCCAGGCTTACGACCAGGCGCTCCGACACGCCGTAGAAGTCTGCAATCGCGTCAAAGGCTTGCCGTTCGCGGCGCTCGGTGCGCTGGCCATAGCTGGCGTGAACAAATGCCAAGCGATGAGTTTCTCTGGCAATGGCCGCAGTGACGCAGGAATCCATGCCGCCACTGACCAGGATAACCGCTTTCGGCAGTGCTTCTAGCATAGAGTTAGACCCCCCGCAGGGCTATTCCGTTGCGGGATTTTCCCGGTTTTCCTCCGCACCTCAGGAACTACTCCTGTTCTAGCAGACCCCCCCCACCCCCCGGTGTTTTTCGTAAGGATATCAATCCATG
>PLJR01000299.1 GCA_003140295.1 Acidobacteriota bacterium | reverse complement strand
TCCAAATCAGAGGCTGGGCCACCAGCCGTAGGCTGCTTTGCTGCGCACCTATCGATACGGCGCGAATCAACCAACCTGCGTTACAATGCCTGCCTCCGAGCCATCCTGATGCCTGACGTCCTTATCGCCGAAGCAAGTCTGGAAGTCGTTGATTCCGATGGTTCGCATCGTTCCGTGCGCATCACCCAATCGCCATTCCTTATTGGTCGAGGCGGCGGCACCGGAAACCACCTGCAGCTGGCCGATGCATGTGTTTCCCGCCGCGCCGCGGCGATTCTGTTCGAGGCTGACCGTTTCCATATCGAAGATCGTGGCCAGCGTGGCGGGATTTTCATCCATGGAGAAAAAATCACCAAGCGCGCATTAGACGACGGAGATCTCATCAGGTTTGGTGTTGAGGGCCCTTGCGAAATTACCTTCCGGTCGTCCGCAGCTGACTTATCGGTGGACCATCTTCTCACCCGCATCGAAAAGATGTCGCGCGCGGACACCTCGGGTGGCGGGCTTAGTAAGCTTAATCTGCTCCTCGAAGCGACCATGCTTCTACATTCTCAGCTCCCTCTCGATGCCGTGCTCGCCACGATGCTTGACCATACTGTGGCTGTCACCGGAGCCGACCGCGGCCTGTTGCTGGAGCCGGACTCCTATGGGGATCTGCGCATTCGTCTGGCCCGCAGCAGCGGCGGCAGACACCTGCCGAGTGAGAGTCTGGCGCCCAGCCAGACGGTTTTGCGCCGTGCGATGGATAAGCAATCCAGCATCGTCACCCAAGACCTCAAAGAGGCTGACGTCAGCCTCCAAGCCGCCGAAAGCATCATCGCGCAGAACCTGCGTACCGTGATCGCCATACCGCTTTATGCGATGCCCCGTGCAAGCTCTGCCGAGTCCTCTATTAATCTAAAGCGTGGAGAATTTCTGGGCGTTGTGTATCTCGACTCGCGCCGGCCTGCGGCTTTTTCGGAATTAGATCGTCAGATACTAGACGTCCTGGCCATCGAAGCCGCCAGCATTCTGGATAACGCCCGGCTGGTGGAGCGCGAGCGCCAACGCCAGCGCCTCGAGCAGGAACTCAGCATTGCGCGCGAAATCCAGCAGGCCCTTCTTCCCCGCGGTTTTCACGATTTTCCAAATCTGGCCGTGACTGGAATTCATTCACCGTGCCTGGCAGTGGGGGGCGATTACTTCGACGTTTTTCCGCTCGGTGACGGCCGCACCGCATTTCTGGTCGCGGACGTTTCCGGTAAGGGCCTGGGCGCTGCCCTGCTGACCACTATGCTGCAAGGCGCGCTTTCGGGGATGACGATTGGCGCTGACCCGGCGCGGGTGTTCAAGCACATCAATAATTTTCTTTGCGAACATTCCGAGGTCGGCCGATACGCCACAGTATTTTTCGGAATTATAGATAACCTCGGCCACCTCGAATTCATCAATGCGGGCCATCCCTCCCCGCTGCTTCTTCGGCCCGGTGAGATACTGGAGCCTTTCACCGAAGGATCTTTCCCGGTAGGCCTCCTGCCTGGAGCTGACTACGTGGCGGCTTGCGTGGAACTGCAACCCGGAGACACACTGGTTTTGTTCAGCGATGGCGTCACCGAAGCCATGGACCCCGAGGAACAAATGTTCGGTACGTCGCGGTTGCGCGAAGTTCTTGCCGGGCACTACAATGCGCCGCTCGATAGTCTTCAGAGAACAATCCTGGAGTCGGTGCAGACTTTTGCGCGAGGTGCCAGCCAGGCGGACGACGTAACCTTACTCTTGGTCCGTTATCGCGGCGCCGCGCTCTCCCCATCTTAAGTTTGAGACCTGATAGCAAACTGACCCGCCGGGCTGACCCAGTGCCGGGCTGACCCAGTGCCGGGGCGCCGGCATTGCCTTTTGTCAGTAAGAAAACCGGTGTATACTCCGCGCCCAGCCAAAGTTGCGAGAATAAAACCTCAGGGCTGAAATCGTCTGTCGGGCTCCCCTGTTTTATCTGAGCGCATAGGAGGAAATAACAGCATGGCTCTAAAGATCACCAATCGCGAAGTCGACGGAGTAACCGTAGTGGCGCTGGACGGACGTATCGTACTTGGAGAGGAAACCAGTGCACTGCGTGAAAAAGTGAAAAACCTGTTAGCCGAGGGCAAAAAGAAGATCGTGTTCAACATGAACGGTGTCACGCTAATCGACAGCTCGGGGCTGGGTGCGCTCGTCGCCGCGTATTCCACCGCGAAGTCAGGGGGAGCATCGTTGCGGCTATCCAATTTGGGCTCCCATTCCAATCAATTGCTGCAGATGACCAAGCTGCTTACGGTGTTTGAAGTGTCCGGCACCGAAGCGGAAGCGGTGCGGGGCTTCGCGAAGTAGCTCGCAGCGCGCAGCCCGAGTATTCCTGGGTTGTTTCAGCTAGGGCCACACGATGAAACGTGGTGTGCCAAATGCCGGAAAGACGATTCGTTTCATACGCTGTAAAGCACTAAGAACCTTAAGCAGCTTCGTGTCTATACACAATTCAGCAGGGCGCTAGCCTGGCTGCGACGAGGGCCCGCAACACATAGCGCGTGAAACTATCCAGCATTGTGTTTTTTGGCGACGAGCGCAAAATCCAGCGCGCCTACCTGAATCGCAACGATTTCGTCACTCGCCCGGTTCTCAAGCTTCGCGCACAAAATTGCACGGGCTCCAAGTAGAGCCCGCACCCGTCCTGAATTGCGTTTCTCTGGTCTTGTTCAGCCAAGCCAATCGCTAAAGGTCGACCTGGCCGTCAGGATCCAACCGGTGGCGACCAGCCTCCACTGTGTACTTAAAACTCTTGCCGGTACCGGCCGGGACATCGCGCCGTACGAGCCCCGAATAGGGGTACTTTTTATTGTGTTGTATATCGTTAAATGGCGTTTCCGTGAATTTCACCGTGAAGTCAACGTTACAGGTCCACCACACTTCTTCGTGGCGGCCCTTGCTAATGTGAAAGGTGTCCGGGTCGACCTTTATGCCGGTCGAATCGACTATAATTTTGACCTCTTTGTCTCGACTGCGGGGGGCCCGTGCTGGAGCTGCCATTTTTGTTCTCCTTGTTGAGTTTATTTCGGCCGGGAGCAATTTCTGAAAATGGACATCGGAACGTAACCCATCGCAGTTGGGTGCGTTGCTGGCGATAGGCGGACTCGCCGGCGGCCAAGGCCTCCTCCAGCCATCTCAGAGCCTCGTTGGCTTCGCCGAACTGATTGTAGACAAGCGCGGCCTTAAAGGGGGTGTCGGGAACCGAGACCGAGGACACCGCGAGCCCCCGCCGCAGGTAGTTGAGCGCTGAATTCTTCTCTCGCAGCCAAGCGAATCACTGGTCGACTTGGCCGTCAGGGTCCACGTGGTGGCGACCAGCACTCACTGAGTACTTAAAACTCTTGCCGGTACCGGCCGGGACATCGCGCCGCACGAGCCCCGAATAGGTGTCCTGGTTATCGAAGTGGGTATCGTGAAATGGCGAATCCACGAAGTCCAAGGTGAAGGGAACGTTACAAGTCCACACCACTTCTTCGTGGCGCCCCTTGCTAACGTGAAACGTGTCCGGTACAACCTTTATGCTACCGCTCGGATCGATCGTAATTGTGACTTCTTTCTCTCGAGGGCATAGAGCCGGTGCTGGAGCTGTCATTTTTCTTCTCCTTGTTGAGGTTATTTGGGCCGGAGCAATTTCTGAAAACGGGGATCGGAACGTAACCCATCGAAGCTGGGTGTATCGCCGACGATAGTTGGGGATTCGCCTGCGGCCAAGGCCTTCTCCAGCCATTTCAGTGCTTGGTTGGCTTCGCCGAACTGATTATAGACAAGCGCGGCCTTAAAGGGGATGTCGGGAACCGAGACCGAGGATGCGGCGAGCCCCTGCCGCAGGTAGCTGAGCGCTGAATTCTTTTCCCCTAGCATCGCATAGCAGATAGCCATATCGCCGAGCGCGTATGGGTCTTTGGGATTAATGTGGAGCGCTTCCGAGGCGAGCGAGATGGCTTGGCGGTAGGCGTCCATAGCTTGCGCACGCTTTCCACCCCAGAAATAGCCGTCACCTAAGTTCCACCACTTCACGTAATCGCCTTTCTTCATCTGTACCGCTTGCTCGTAGGCGCCGATTGCCTCCTGATACTGCCGCAAGTAGAAATAAGCGTTGCCCAAGTTGGTATAAGCCGTAGCGGTGGGCCGGATATCGATCGAGTGTTCGATCGTCGGGATGGCCTCTCGATAGCGCCCCTGGCCGTTCAGCGCGGCGCCTAGGTTGTAGTAGCCTCGAATATTGTCGGGGACCAGTGTCACGACCTGGTTGAACATGGCTGCTGCATCTGCAAAGCGGCTTTGGCTGAAGTAAAAGCCTCCCAGCCAATTGTAACCAGCCCAGTAATGCGGCCGCAGTGAGATGGCGCGGCGGTAGGTCTTCTCAGCCTGTGCCAAGTCGCCTACATGGCTGTAAGCCTCCGCCAAGCCCCGATACGCATCGTCGTTGGTCGGTTCGGCTTCTAACGCGCGCCCAAACTCCGCGACCGCCTTTTCGTACTGCCCCGTGCCGGACGCCAGCGTTGCCAAACATACGTGCGCAGGAGCCAGCCTGCGGTCGAGCTCGAGTGCGCGCTCGCAGGCCTCTCGCGCGGGCTGCACCCACTGGGTCTCTTTAGTGGCCTGATAGTTCATCCAATAGGCTTGTCCAAGACCGGCGTAGGCCAACGAGTAGTTCGGATCGGTTCCCAGCGCCCTCTGGAATACAGAGATGGCGTTCTGCAGGTTCTCCACTTTGTCGTAATTTTGCAGGTAGCCGCGGCCCTGGAGGTACAGATCATAAGCATCGGCCACCTGCGTTCCGTGTGTTTCGAGATTCTGCCGCTCGGCCGGCTGCAATTCGAGATCGAGCATCCGCAGGACCCCGTCTACGACCTGGTCCTCTCCGGCGAATGGATCGGCGGTGGCGATCGTGATGGTATCGGCACGAAGTTGTCGTCGGGTTATCGTGTTCACCAGCGCATAGGTAACGCGCGCGACGCCCCCCGATTGCTGCAAGCTTCCCGTGAGGATCAGATTGACGCCCAGTTCGTCGCGGGCACTTTCACTCGAGGTCACCTTGAGAGCATTTACCTCACTGGCCGGCACCACTTGCAGGTCATGCCCGGTGGTGAGTTTCGTGAGCTTCGCCGATAGGGTCTCAGTCAGTCCGTCGCTGAAGGCCCTGGCGCTGGGGTCGCCGCCTGGCACTTCAAATGGCAGTACGGCCAATTGCCTCTCCTGAGGTATCGCGGGAATGCCCACCCAGCCGCGTACCTTTTGGCGCACTGAAGGAATTGCCGCCATACCGCTGCCCAGAACAATCGCGACCAGAAGAACACCCCCAATATTCCGCAGGCGGTTGCTGCCTGCTCTTTTGGCGACAGCCAGGGGTAAATCAGCGGATGCGGGTTGCACATTTCGCAGGTTCTCAAATGAGTTCGCTACCGAGCCGCGGAGTTGCGCCTCCTCAATCTCGATTCGCGCGTCAGCGATATCATGCAGGCGGCGGAGGCGATCTTTCTGGAGACAGCGGTGCAGCAGAGCTTGAATTTTCGCAGGAGTCGACGATGGTACGAGGCGCCAGTCAGGCTCCCGCTCCAGGACGGCTGCTAAGGTGTCTGCCAACGTGTTCCCCTGAAACGCCTGCCGTCCGGCCAATAGCTCGAACAGCAGGCACCCAAACGCCCAAATGTCAGTGCGTTTATCCACGGGTTTGCCACGGGCCTGCTCGGGACTCATGTACGCTGCGGTGCCCAGAATCACGCCATGCATCGTGGGCGGCATACTCAGTGTTGGCAAATCGGAGGGATCTTCCTTGGAGGCGTCGCTGTCGCCCGAGAATGCCTTCGCCAAGCCGAAGTCCAATACCTTGACCTTGCCTTCGGGTGTCACCTTTATGTTGGCGGGCTTCAAGTCCCGGTGGATGATGGCTTTCGCGTGCGCGGCTTCCAGCGCCTCGGCAATCTGCTTGCAAATCGCCAGGGCTTCTTCAGTGGGAAGCGCGCCCTCGCGCTTGATGCGTTCAGCCAGCGTCTCGCCGGACACCAATTCCATGACCAGATAGCTTGTGCCGTTGGACTTCTCAAATCCATGGATGGTGGCGATATTGGGATGGTTCAGTGACGCGAGTATCTTCGCNNCTTTGATGGCTACGTCGCGGCCGAGTTTGGTGTCGTGCGCCTGATAGACTTCGCCCATTCCTCCGGCACCAAGTGGTGTGAGGACTTCGTAGCAGTGGAGATAGGTGCCAGCCGCGATGGTCATTTCTTCGGCCCGCTATCCAGTTGTTGATGACGGGCGGCCAGATTCTGCGCGGGAACCAAATTGCCTTCCAAGCTGTAAAGCCCTGCGACGGGTGCGTGATTCAGCGCTGCCAACGCGGGAGCTTCGCGTTCAAAATGCAGCATGCGATCACGATGAGACGAGAAAACTTCGGGCAGCGGGTTGAGGGCAACTTCGCGGTTCAGCGTGTTACGGACGCGATAAATCTGGCCGATTCCGCCAGCACCAATACTGGAGAGGGATTCGTAGGGGCCCAAACGTTTGCGAGGGAGGATCGCCATGGGCTCCCGTAACTTGGAGTGGGCCGAGTATAACCGTAGAAGCTCAGTACGGCTGCATCCTTTGTTTGTGGGCAGCTCTACCTATCTCAAACTCCACGATACGCATGTATGTCGAACACGGAATTGTAGGACATGCTGGCCGTAAGACGGCACATTAGACGATGCCGGAATGTATATTCTCGGCTTCCCCGGTCTGTGACGCCGGTTTACTACATTTCAATTCACAGCTCCTTATTGGCATCGATTGTGAAATGACCTGAATGTTAGTGGCTCAGGAGTACAGCTTTTACCGGATTGTGGGCCGCTATCGATTCGAATTAGTCTGTCCTTCCGCCTAGGTTGCACGGCAGGACGAAAGAGGTCCCTAAATGCTCATCATCTTGGTGGCTCTGTTTTTATTCGCAGTCTTCGGAAGCCTGCCTCTATGGCCAAAAAGCAGGGAGTGGGGAAATTATCCTGGCGGAGATATCAGTCTCGTTCTATTTATATTGCTTATTCTGTTTTTCGTCGGTCGAATATAGAGAACGCGACTGGCGTATTTCGTCTTCACGCTGCAACTCTGAATTTCCACGAAGCACCAGTACGCCGCGACTGATGTAATATAATGTACCTGAGTCCCTCTCGCTGGTGGCCTTTCGGCGGCTGATTTGCTTGGCTCGCGACCTACTCTCTAGGCGGCAAACCGGGCTGCGGAAGGGCAACAATCGATAATTTGCCGTCGCTATTGCGCGCAATTTGCGGCGCGTAAAGCCCGATAAAGCTGCGCCGCCACCAGAACCCCTGGCGCTTTTCCGCCCAATCCGTAAACCAATACTGCCAGATGACGGCCCGCACCTGGCGTGGCGCAGCATTGGCGAACGGGTTCCCGGCGAAGAGCGCCAGCACCGACGGCGTATTCTCGAGTAACCGCTCCTCGGTATAAACCACGAAGCGGTTTTGCTGCCAGTTGTCCAGCGAGGCGAACCAGAGATTCCAGTCAAACCGCGGCTGATAGGGCGCGTAAATACCGGGAGCTTCCCGAGGATCTTGCGGCTTATACCGGAAGGGATAGGCCGTCCAACTGGAGCCATCGGTCGAGCCCTGAAATTCGATCTCATATCGGCCCCGGGTCATCACGGCAAACAGGCCATAGCGCTCGGCGATCCGAAACGGTTCCAGAGCGACCACCGGCGCGGTGGTCAAAGGCAATGCGGGAAAAATCATCAGCAGGAGTTGCGCAGCTGTGGCGTAGAAAACCCACGTGAGAAAAAAAGCGGCGAGCATCAGGCGGACCTCGGCCGCCACGCGCGCTATCGATGGCCTTCCATCATGATTCGGTGAAGCCGCCGGTTCGGGAACCTTGGCCGTCGCGGATTCACCTGCGCGCGGCTCAGCAGCGGCCCGTAAACTCTGCGGCATCATCCGCCAAAGATATCGGTCATCCAGCAACAGAACGCCCAGCACCAGCACGAGATAATTCAGAAACGCGTAATTGCTGGTCAGGATGATTCCGATTTGCCAGGGCGTCACAATCCAGAACAGGATCAGCCGGAAAGGCCGCGGCAGAAAAAGTATCCACACCAGCACCAGCTCCAGAAGTAAAACCAACCCCGCGGTTCCGATGTGAAACCAATGCGGCAGGTGTTGCGCGTACCACGCGATCCAGGTGGGCAGCGGGCCATTCTGGTAATACTCCTGCATGGCCGTCAAGTGACGCCACTCAGGATCGCCGCTGGAAATCTTCACGACGCCTGACTCGAAATAGATGGTGAACCACAGCCACTGCAGCAGAAACAGGCTCGCGCGCGATGGAGCGTGGCGTTCTCCCCACCCGGGCCGCCATCCCGGAGGCGCGAAAAAAAGACTGAGGAATCCCGCTCCGAGCAGCATGCCGTCGGACTGATAGGAGGAGAAGGCCTGCAGCGCGGCGATGAAAGAGAGAAAAACCGCCACGCATATCGCGATCATCGCCCGCGGCCAGATATTCACGACCAGCAGCGCCGCAGCGATCATCCCGATCCAAACCAGGACCATGAGCGATCGCGAGCCGCTGTTGATCCACAATAATGTCGGCGCATACCAAAACCGCGAAGCGCCCGCGAATTGCTTCACCGCCTGGAGATACTCTCCGGCGGGAAGCAGGCCATCCGCACCGATCAGTCCGCGGACCTGAAAAAATAGCGAGTAAAATGCGGAGAAAAAAATAAGCCCGAGGGCGCGCAGGAAAAGCCAGCGCGCAGCCAAGTGGCCACGAAAGGGAAGAGGATTCGGGACGACATCCGCCCCCGCCGGGGAGTAAGGGTTATCGCCAAAGAGCCAGCGGGGAATGGCACGCGCCGACGGCAGCATGGTGCTGCCATTATACCGGCGGACCCGGAATGCGAAAGTTTAAGCGTCGGACACGCTGGTGACCAACCACTTGCGCCGCGGAATGTGTTGCATTAGACGGTGGCGAAGCCGGCCCAAATTTCGATTGAGCATATTGTTGCGAGGCAGGAAAAGCAGCACTCGCGGACGGCGCACGGTGAGCCGGCCAAACTCCGCGTGCAAGCGAGTGTCGTGTGGCAAGCGGTGCAAGGCCCGAGCCAGGGTGTCGGCGGCGGCGCGGCGGCGTCCCGACGCTAAATATACTTCGGCAAGATTGAGGTACAACTGCGCCTGGCGGCGGCTGCGGCAGACAGCGCTGTGGCAGAGCCGCTCGGCCATGTCCCATTGGCCTTCGGCGTGGCCGAGGCTCAGACCGTAGTAGGAAATGTAATACGGATTGTGCGGATCGCGTTGAAATGCCTGGCGCAGCGGCTTGACGGCGGCTGCGGCATCGCCTTCGCGCAACAGCGTCAGTCCTTCTCGAAATTCGTGGAACGCATCCATATCGAGCATAACGTCCTCCCCGCGGCGTGTGACGAGCTGGGACCGCGGACATTCAG